>DATBBE010000112.1:0-7461 GCA_036271155.1 Nocardioides sp.
ACAGCATGTGGGGTCGGTAGCTCGCCTCCGGAGAGTCGTCCTCGTCCTCACTGCGTACGTCGTCGTGGTCGCCGGCCCGGTCCTCGCCCACCGTCCGAGCCTGGGGCTCGGGGTAACGGAGCGCCGGACCGGCGAAGAAACCCGACTCGAGCAGCGGTAGTGGGCCTGGATGTTGCCGCGGGTCACGGCTGCCGCCCCGGACTCCGAGAGCGCGGACAGGTCGGCGATCGAAGGGTCTCCGTAGCCGGTCAGCTCCGCGGCCAGCACCCCACCGGGGACCTCCAGCAGCGCCCAGCCCCGTGGTCGTCTCGTCTCCTGCCCAGCCGTCCTCCACCGGCGTGGACAGGTCGACCCCCAGCTGCGCAGCCACCTGCTCACGACCTGCGCCGGTCACGGTCAGCACGGTGAGCGCCTCGCTGTCCGGGAAGGCGGAGACAACGTCGTCGTAGTGCTCCACGGAGGCTGTCATGTGCGGAGAATAGAAGCGACTAGGTCGCTACGGGGGTCTGGGGAGGGAGCGCTACGGCGCGTAGTCCTCGAGGATCTGCTCCAGGACGAGCTCCGCTGCCGCGAGCTCCGGTCCGCCGCTCTCCAGGGCGCCGGCGCAGGCGACCAACGTCTTCCACAAGGCCCAGCCCCGTCCCCTGGTCCAGGTCTCGTCGTCCACTGACAACGTGTTCCGGAACGCAGCACGGCTCTCACCGGTCAGCACCGTCCACGCGATCGCCACGTCGCAGGCCGGATCTCCGACTCCGCAGGTGCCGAAGTCGATGACCGCCGTGAGCTCGCCGTCCGTCACCAGCAGGTTGGTGGGCGCCACGTCGCCGTGGAACCACACCGGCCGTCCGCTCCAGCGAGATCGGAGTGCGGACTGCCAGACCTCCCGCGCGAGGTCGGTTCTGACGTGGCCTTCCAGCGAGTCGAGCGCGCCCTGCGCCATCTCGTCGTACGTCGCGAGCGGCCCGCCGCGGTACCAGTTGTGCAGTCCCGGCCCCGGTCCGTCCGCAGGGTCGACCTGCTGCAGAGCGACCAGGAAGCGGGCGAGCGACGTCCCGAGTGCGGTCAGGTCGGAGATGTTGTCTCCACTGGCGGGCTCACCCTCGTGCCATCGGTAGACCGACCAGGCGAACGGATAGCCCTGACCGGGCACACCCTGGGCGAGGGGCACGGGGATCTGCAGTGGAAGCTGCGACGACAGCACCGGCAGCCACCGGTGCTCCTTCTCCACCGCCAGCGCATAGGGCGCCGCGCTCGGCAGCCGCACCGACATCTCCTCACCGAGGTGGAAGGTCCGGTTGTCCCAACCCTCGTCCGAGACCGGTCGGATCGCCAGGCCGGCCCACTGCGGGAACTGTGCCGCCACCAGCCGTCGCGCCAGCTCCTCGCTCACGGGAAGTCGCGTGGGTGGGGGTCCGAGATCGAAAGCGTCGTGGTGCGTCACGTGGCCCGAGTCTGAGCGCGACCGCTCCGGCTCGCAACCGGATTACGGAGGTCGACGGGGCCCCCGGACTCGACCACCATGGTCAGCATGGGCACCAACCTCGCTCCGGATCCGCTCTCGCTCGCTGCATGGCCCACGCCCGTCGAGCCGGCCCCTCGGCTCGCCGCGGCGATGGGGTTGGGCGTCGATGACCTGTGGGTCAAGCGCGACGACCTGGTGGGGCTGGGCGGGGGCGGCAACAAGGTCCGCAAGCTGGAGCGCACCTGCGCCGTCGCAGTCGCTGCCGGCGCGCGTACGTTGGTCACGACGGGCGCGGCGCAGAGCAACCACGCCCGCCTGACGGCGGCTGCCGGAGCGCGTCTCGGGCTGGCCGTCGAGCTGGTCCTGGCCGGCACCGCGCCCGAGTCGGACACGCCTCTGACGGGCAACCTGCTGTTGGACCGGCTCTTCGGCGCCCGGCTCATCTGGGCCGGCAACGTCGCCCACGAGGATCTCGAGCAGCTGGCCGCCGACCGCGTCGCGGAGCTGGAGTCCAGCGGCACCCCGGCCGCCCAGATCCCGTACGGCGGCTCGAGTGCCGCGGGCGCGCTCAGCTACGCCGACGCCGGGCGCGAGATCCTGGGGCAGGTCCCCGACGTGGCCCACGTCGTCGTAGCCGTGGGATCCGGCGGCACTGCAGCCGGTCTCGTCGTGGCACTGGGAGCAGACCGCGTGCTCGGCGTCGACACCGGCGCGGCCTCCGACCCGCGCGCCCGGGTGGTGTCGCTGGTCACCGAGCTGGGTGGCGACCCCACCGCTCTCCGACTGCGCAGCGACCAGGTGGGCGCCGGCTACAGCGCGCTCACGGACGCGGTCGGCGCCGCGATGGTGCTGGCCGCACGCACCGAGGGCCTCGTGCTGGACCCTGTCTACACCGGCAGAGCACTGGCGGGCCTGATGGCGGCGGTCCGCGAGGGTGAGGTCGGGCCGGGCCAGCGCACCGTGCTGGTGCACACCGGTGGGCTGCCGGGCCTGTTCGGCTCCGCAGAGGCGGTCCGTTACGTCGGCCCTCTCGAGTCGTCGCCCCGGCCCTGACCTGGCGTGACCGGCCGCGTCCGGCCCGCTCAGCTCGCGGCGAGGCTCACGTGACGACCCGTCAACCAGCTCACTCCTTGGAGGACGTCGCCGGGGGTCCATGTCGCGTCGCCAGGACGGTAGAGGTGTCGGCGTCCCGCCGGGCTCAGGTAGGAACGCATCGTCGCCGGCACGCGTCCGGACGCCGACACATAGGCGTGACCCTGGATGACGTATCGCTCGTGGCCCGAGGGATCGATCATCAGCACGTCGTCGGAGTGGGCGATGTCGTAGGTCAGCGGCTTCCCCGTCAGCCAGTCGTGGTCCGGCGGCGAGGCCTCGGGCACCTTCTTCCAGAACACCCCGAAGTACTTCCAGAGCTCGGTGAGGGTCGACTGGTCTCCAGTCAGCAGCTCCCAGTTCGGCAGCTGCCGGTGTGGGTCGTACAGCCCTCGGTAGGCGTCGAGATGGTGGCGGTCGTCTCGAGCGGGATCCACCGTGACCGTGAGGAACTCGACCTTGTCGCCCAGACCCGCGGCATCAGCCGCCTTGGCGGCGGCCGTGACGTTGGCCGTGTCGAGCGGGCAGTCCTCGGAGCACAGCGTCATCGAGTCCGAGATCACCAACGTCTTGCCGTGAAACGAGTCGAGCGAGACGACATGCCCGGAGCTGTCCCGAAGGCGCAGAGCCCCGATGGAGGAGGGCATGGCGCGGTCGACCACGGTGCCGACCCCGCCTGACTCGGGAGCGGGTGGGCCGGAGGAGCCGCAGGCGCCGAGCACCATGACCAGCCCGAGGCCCAGGGAGAGAGCGGTGGGTAGGCGGCTGCGGCGAGACGACGACACCGCGCCATGGTGCACGCCCCACCTGAGCGCGACCTGAGGCCCGACGCTCAGGGCCCGTGGACAGAACCGGGCGGCCCCTCCAGGGCGTCCGCGACGCGGGTGCGGTCGATCTTCCCGGAGTGGGTCAGCGGGAGCTCGTCGACGATCAGGACAGTCTTGGGGCGCTTGTACGGCGCCAGGTGGGCGGCGGCGTACTCGCGCACGGTCTGCTCGGTGACGTCGCCGGTCAGGACGGCACAGACCCGGCGACCCCACTCGGGATCCTCCACCCCGACCACGCAGACCTTGTCCACTCCTCGTACCTCTCCCAGGACCCGCTCGACCTCGGCTGGGTAGACGTTCACCCCGCCGGTGACGATCAGGTCACTGCGCCGACCCTCGAGGTAGAGATACCCCTCCGCGTCCAGGCGACCGAGATCCCCGACGGTGAACCATGCGCCGTCCCAGGCTGCCGCGGTCTTCTCGGGGTCTCCCCAGTACTCGAAGCGGGCGTGGGGAGGGGCCTCGCACCAGATCTGGCCGTCGACGATCTCGAGCCGGCGCCCCGGGCGGGCGCGACCGACCGTGCCCGGGTGCGCGGCCCACTCCGCCGTCGAGCAGACGGTGAACTGGCCCTCGGTGGAGCCGTAGAACTCGGTGACCACCGGGGCGCCGAACAGGTCGACGGCGTGCTGCTTGACCCGGGTCGGGCAGGCCGAGCCGGCGTGGGCGAGCAGCCGCAGGGTGTGCGTCGCAGGCGGGGCCTGGGTCAGCAGACGCTGGAGGTGCACCGGGGCCATGAACGTGGTCGTGACCCCGGCCGTCGCCACGAGCTCGCTCGCGGTGTCGACGTCGAAGCGGGGCGGCACGATCGCCGTACCTCCGTGGAGCAGGGTGTTGAGGGCGAAACGCAGCGGGGCCGAGTGGCTCAGGGGTGCGTTGACGAGATGACGGTCTGCGGCGTCGAAGGACCACGCCGATTGCTCGTCGTCTGCGGACGCCCGGGCCTGCTCCTCGGCGACCCAGCCGCTCCACACCGCCTTGGGTCGCCCCGACGTACCCGAGGTGAAGTGGAGGGGCCGACACCGGAACGACTCGCCCATCGCCGGGGCATCGCCGGGTCGGCTGGTGCCTGCGCGCAGGGCGCTGAGGAGGCGATCGTCGACCACGAGCTCGATCGGCAGGTCGCGGAGCATGTCGTCGCGCTCGGACTGGGTGAGCGAGGCGCTGAGCACCACGGGGGCGAGTCCCGATCGCAGGCAGCCGAACACCGCGGCGAGGAGCGAGGGTGAGTTCGCGCACGAGAACGCGAGCATCGATCCCGGCTCGAGTCCGCGGAGCCGGACTCCCGCGAGGAAGGCCTCGGCGAGGAGGTCCGCGTCGTGTCGCGAGACTTCGAACATCCGCAAGATGACCCTTCTCCTGAAACCCCGGCGTGCGTACTGTATACATATCACCGCCAGATGGCAGACGCAGCCAAGGAGACCCGAACACGACAGTGTGAGTGCCGCAAGCGCATGGAGAGGAGGAGACGTGTCCAGCGAGACAGCCGATTCATCGTTGCCTGGAGAGGGACCTCTCCAACAGCACCCGTCCTTGGCCACGGCCGCGCAGGCGTGGATCACCGACCAGATCCTGCGCGGGCGGATCAAGCCCGGCGAGAAGCTGGCCGAGGTGGCCCTGGCACAACAGATGGGGATCAGTCGCTCCCCGGTCCGGGAGGCGCTGCGCGCCTTGTCGGCGCAGGGGCTGATCATCGTCGAGCCCCGTCGTGGCGCCTTCGTCGCGGAGATGGACGCCAAGCAGGCGACCGATCTGTACGTCTGTCGCCTGCTGATCGAGCCCGAGTGCGTGCGTGAGGCGGTCGACGGGCTGAGCGACGGCGACCTGGCCAAGCTCCAGGAGATCTTCGGCCGGATGCGGGACGCCGCGGAGAAGGGCCATGCCGAGACCTACGTGAGCGCCCTGACCGAGTACAACCAGGAGCTGCTGGAGGCGTGCCCCAACCGCATCCTGTTCGGTCACGCCGAGTCGACCTGGCGCAGCTCGCTGCGCTACTGGGGCCTGATGGTGCGCCACTCCGACACCTACGGCCAGGAGTCGCTGCGACGCAACCGCAACCTCCATCGGGCCGTGTGCAAGCGTGACGGAGACGGGGCGGCGGCGGCGTTGACCACGCTTCTGGAGTGGAGCCGCAACGAGCTTCTCAGCATCGTGACCCGGCTCCCGGCTGCGACCGAACGCGCGGTGGTCCAGGGACAGCCGTCGGCCTCGCCCCGCGAGAAGGTGTAGGGGCGGCCGATGGACGTGCGTCAGCTGGTCGTCGAGCTCGGGGGTGAGCCGGTGGCGATCCCGTACGTCCGGGTGGTCGGCACCTCCGGGGACGGGCCGCGGCTGACGGTCATCGCCGGCGTGCACGGCACCGAGTACACCTCCATCGCCGCCGCACGGGAGTGGGCCTCCGAGCTGCATGCGGAGGAGATCGCGGGCCAGATCACGGTCGTGCCCGTGGTCAACGTGCCGGCGTTCTGGGCCCGCAGCCCGTTCGTGGTGCCGTTGGACGGCAAAAACCTGAACCGCTCGTTCCCGGGAGACGCCGACGGCACCGCGGCTGAGCGGATGGCGGCTGCGGTGACCGAGCAGTTCATCTCCGGGTCGGACTACCTCCTGGACCTGCATGCCGGTGACCTGCCGGAGGCTCTCGAGCCGTTCGCGCTGTACGACGAGTCGCCGGTCGCCGACCGTGCCCGCGAGCTGGCTCTCGCCTACGGCCTCGGACACGTCGTACGTCAGCCGGCGACCGGTCGGACGGTGGGCGGGAGCACCTCGGCAGTCGCCGCGGATCTCGGGATCCCCGCCATCACCGCCGAGGCCGGAGAGTGCGGCATCCTCGACCGGAGCTCCGTCGACCTGCACCTGCGCGGGCTCCGCAACATCGCCCGCTTCCTGGGCCTGGTCCCCGGCGACGTCGAGGCCTTCCCGGCGCCCGCCGAGCACGAAGGCTGGGTGTGGCTCAGGACGGACGTCCCGGGATGGTGGCAGCCCGTGGTCAGCACCGGTCAGAGCCTCGAGGAGGGTGCGCTGCTCGGCACCGTCGCGCCTCTCCTGGGCGGGGAGGCCGAGGAGTTCCGAGCACCCGCGGCCGGCGTGCCGCTGTTCATCACCAGCAGCCCGGCGGTCACCTCCGAGGGTCTGCTCATGGGGCTGGCCCTCACCTGAACCTCATCTGTCCGTTCCCGCCCGACGCGGGTCACCATCGAGGAGAGCGCATGCGACTGCACGACATGAACTGGCAGGCCGTGGAGGCCTACCTCGTTCACGACGATCGGGTGGTCCTCCCGATCGGCTCCACCGAGCAGCACGGCTATCTCTCGCTCGGCACGGACGCCATCTTGGCGGAGCGGGTCGCGATCGAGGCCGCCGAACCTCTGGGGATCCCGGTCCTGCCGGGCCTCGCGTTCGGGCTGGCGCCGTACTTCACCGCCTTCCCGGGCAGCCTGACGCTCCGCCTCGAGACCTTCCTGGCCGTCATCCGCGACCTCCTCGACACGTTGGAGAGCCAGGGCTTCCGGCGCTTCGCCATCGTCAACGGTCATGGCGGCAACCAGCCCGCGATGCACCTGGCTCGCGAGTGGACCGCTCAGCAGCGGGACCACCGGGTGCAGGTCCAGTTCACCAGCTGGTACGCCGCTCCCCGCGTCGCAGCACTGGCCGAGAGCCACGAGCACGACCCCACCCATGGCGGCTGGTTCGAGAACTTCCCGTGGACCCGGCTTCCCGGCGTGGAGATGCCCGCGGGCGGCAAGCCGGTGATCTCCCGCTCGCTGGTGGAGCTCGCGAGCCCGGCCGACGTCCGAGAGCTGACGGACGACGGCAGCTTCGGTGGCTCCTACGCACTCGAGGACGACGTGATGACGGAGATCTGGCAGACAGGAGTCGAAGAGGTGCGAGAGATGCTCAGCGACGGGTGGGCCTTCCAGTGATCGGGGAGGGGCTGGTCGGCAGGACCGCGCTGGTCACTGGGACAGCACACGGGATCGGTGCGGCGATCGCCGACGCGCTCGCCGACGAGGGCGCCATCGTGCACAGAGTCGACAAGGCCGAGCTCGACGTGACCGACCCGGCCGCGATCGCCGACTACCG
>DATBBE010000113.1:0-5934 GCA_036271155.1 Nocardioides sp.
ACTCGCCATCGACGGGGCGATCGGCGCGCTGCGGGGCTGAGGGCTGGCTAGGAGGCTTCCTCGCCGCCGCCACGACGCCACTGCTCGTCGAACCACGTCTTCGCGCTGCCCATCCATCCGGCGGCATCGTGCACCATGCGACCGAGGGCGTCCTGGGTGTCGCGGAGCGTCTCGGAGTAGCTGTTGGCCGCCTCCTGCGCAGCCTCGCTCAGCTTCGCGTCGTCGTCGGTGTCGCGGGTGGGGTACTCGCCAGCCAGGATCGTCGTGTAGGCACCGCTGTCCACCCACTTCCGCAGCTCGCTGGCACGAGACACCGTCATCGGGTGGCTGCGCCCCTCGAGGAGCTGGATCTTCATCACCGAGTCGCGGAGGTCGGTGTCGTCGTACTCCGCTCCCTGTGCGAAGAACGACGTCTGGTCGAGGTCATCGAGATGGCCCCCGCTGGCGAGCTTCATCAGCGCCCGGTAGGCCGCGGCCGGATCCTGGGTGGCGAGGAGTCCGGCGCGATCCGCGGACAGCTCGGACTTGCGCTGCCACTCCATCAGACCGGCCAGGATGACGCGAGCCCCGATGCCGGCGATGGGGATCGCCCCCACTGCCGTGGTCAGCTTCAGAAGTCGGTCGAGGATGGTGCGGTAGACCGCGTGACCGCTCATGGCATGGCCCAGCTCGTGGGCCAGCATCCAGCGCAGCTCGTCTTCGTCCATCAGGTCGACGACACCGGAGCTGATCAGGATGAACGGCTTGTCCATCCCGATGCACCAGGCGTTGAAGGAGGGCTCACCGATGACGAACAGCTCGGGGACCCGCTCGGCGTCGAGGATCCCAGCAGCGTCGACCAGAGCACGGTTGAGCACCGGGAACTGCCGGTCGTCGACCCGGATCGCCGCGCCCAGGTAGAGGAGGCGCCACTTGCGCTCACGGAAGAGGCCGCTGACCAGCTTCACGACGCTGTCGAAGCCCTTCAGCTTTCTCAGGGCGACCAGGGCCCCGCGGTCGGCCGGGTGCTCCCAGGCGCGCGAGCTGATGTTGCGTAGGACCACCCGCGACCGCGCGGGCCGGGACTCGTTCGACTCCGACATGGGCTGAAGCGTACGCCGAGGATCCTGGCCGCCCGGGTGGTCCGGCCGCAGGTAACACGCCGTCCACTGCTCTTCTACGCCGTTGCAACGGCGTAGAGGTCCCGCAAACAGCGTGTTACCTGCGGCTCGGGCGTCGTGGGGCGGACGACCCGAAGGCCGGAGGCTCAGTCGGTGACCGTGTACGGCGTGGGTTCGCGGCGGAGCGTCAGCACCAGGGCCACGACGGTCAGCACCACGGAGGCCGCTGCCCCGACCTTGATCCAGGCATCCACGTCGACGAAGAACGCCGGGATCGAGGTGAGGGCGTTGACGAGGAGGGCGGCGGCGTTGATCCGGATCGCCAGCCGGTTCCCCGAACGCCAGGCGATGACGGCGCAGACGACCGAGACCAGCCCGAGCAGGGCGCTCAGCACAAGGACGGCGATCGGCGGGCCGTCCTGGCCGTCGGGGGTGGGCACGAACAGGAAGGGGATGTTGATCAGCCCCAGGAACGCCGAGAGGGCCAGCCCGGTGCGCAGCTGGGATGTTGTCCGCGTGGCACCGGTGGCGGTGGTCATGGTGGTCATGGTGACTCCTCGTGATGGTGGGTGTCAGCACCCTCCGCCGCCTGGTCCACCCCGCGACAGGGGCAACTCTCCCGACGTCCTGCCCGCCCTCTTCCCTTGATCCGGGAGGATCTTCCCGGGTCACGGGGACCTGAATCCAGCCATCATGGGGGCATGGACGACGCTGTGCCGATCCGGATCCTCGTCGCCGACGACCACCCCGTGGTCCGCGGTGGGCTGGTCGCGCTCCTCCGGACGATCGCAGGCTTCGACGTCGTGGGCGAGGCGGCGGACGGTGAGGCCGCGGTGCGCGAGGCGCAGCTGAGCCACCCGGACATCGTGCTCATGGACATCCGGATGCCGGGGCTGGACGGGATCGAGGCGACGCGGCGCCTCCGGTCCGCCGTGCCGGGCACGCGGGTGCTGGTCCTGACGATGTACGACGACGACTCCACTGTCTTCACCGCGATGCAGGCGGGGGCCCAGGGCTACCTGCTCAAGGAGGCCGAGCAGGAGGAGATCGTCCGAGCGGTCCGAGGGGTCGTTGCCGGTGAGGCGATCTTCGGGCCAGGGGTGGCCGAGCGTGTGCTGCGCTACTTCGCGGACCCACCGTCGGTCACGGATGCGGCGTACCCGTTCCCGGAGCTGACGGAGCGGGAGCGCGTCGTCCTGGAGCTGCTGGCCCGCGGCCGGAGCACGAGCGAGATCGCGGCCGAGCTGTTCCTCTCCCCGAAGACGGTCAGCAACAACCTGACCGCCATCTTCGCCAAGCTGCAGGTCGCCGGGCGCTCCGAGGCGATCATCCGTGCCCACGAGCGGGGCGTCGGAGGTCCTGGGTGAACGAGGGCCTGGCCCTCTCGGCCGTCACCCTGCCGGTCCTCTCGCTGGGCATCAGCGGCCTGGCGCTGCTGCGGACACGCGCGCGATCCTCGGGACTGGCCGCTGCCGTCGCCTCGTTGGGCATGCTGGTCGGTCTCGCCGCGTGGTGGGCCGGGCGCGACGCCACGGGGCGGGTGGCGTTCGTCGGGGCTCTCGAGCTGGCCGGGTCGCTGACAGTGCTGCTGTACCCGCGGGTGCGGCGCCATCATGCGGTCGACTTCTGCGCGCTCGTCCTCGTGTTGGCGGCCGGACTCCTGGGCACCGTGTACTACGGCCACGGCTCGTTCGGCGGGACGATGATCCTCCCCTTGGGCCTGACCCTGATCGCGCACGTGTGGTGGAGGTTCGAGCACTCCGAGGAAGATGACCGGGTCGCGATCCTCTGGCTGGTCCTGGCAGTGGGCACGGCCGGGATCGTGTTCGGTCATTGCGCCTTCCTCACGACCGAGAACGCCGCGGTGGTGGTCGGGGCGTTGCTCTTCGCCGGGGTGGGGCCTGCGATGGTGATCGGCGTACGCCGCCCGCGCATCGTCGACGTGCGCGGCCTGACCGTGCAGGTGGTCGTCCTCGGCATCGCGTTCATCGTCTACGTGGCGATCTTCGTCGGCTCAGTGGCGGCCCTCGACATGCTCGGCCAGGCACACCCCACGACCGGCGTACTCGCCGTGCTCGGCGCACTCGCGGCGACCACCTTCCACCCCTTGCTGGTGGTCCTGCGCGGTGTGATCGACGAGATGCTGTTCGGTGACCGGCCCGACCCGCTGGACGCCGCGGCTCGCGTCGTCGACCGGATCGGCGACGACCCGGTCCTCGCCCTCCGCGCCATCCGCGAGGCGCTCGTGCTGCCCTACGCCAGCATCACCGACGGAGAGACCGAGCTCGCATCGTCCGGCACTGTCGTCACGAACGTACGCCGGCTCGCGCTCCAGCTGGGTGGGGACGACGTCGGCGAGATCGTCGTCGGACTGCGTCCGGGCGACCTGGCCCTTTCCGAGGGCGACGAGCGGGTGCTGCGGATCGTGGCCCCCCTCCTGGCGCAGACCCTCCGTGCCCGGGCTCTGGCCGAAGACCTCCAGTCCTCGCGCGGCCAGGCGATCGCGGCGATCGAGGAGGAGCGTCGTCGCCTGCGGCGCGACCTGCACGACGGGCTCGGGCCGACCCTCTCGGGGATCGCCTTCACCGCTGACGCGGCTCGCAACACGCTGCGTGACCAGCCCGACTCGGCCGACGAGCTCCTACGAAGCCTGCGCTCCGACGCGGTCACGGCCGTGGGCGAGATCCGGCGGCTGGTCTACGACATGCGGCCTCCGGCGCTCGACGAGCTGGGGCTGGTGCCCGCCCTCCGACAGCGGGCGGCGAGTGTGCGCACCTCCGACGGTCGCACCATGCGCGTCGACGTCGAGGCGCCCGAGAGCCTGCCCGAGCTGCCGGCGGCGGTCGAGACCGCGGCGTACCGCATCGCCCTGGAGGCCCTCACCAACGCCGCCCGGCACAGCGGCTCCGACACCGCCGACCTGCGGATCGGAGTCCTGGCCGGTCGGCTGTCGGTCACGGTCTGCGACGGCGGGCACCACAGCCGCACGTGGGAGACGGGCGTCGGCATCAGCTCGATGCGCGAGCGTGCCGCGGAGGTCGGCGGGACCCTCACGGTCACCGGCGGTGACACCGGCTCCCGGGTCGAGGCCCTCCTCCCCCTCGGCTGAGCAGCGCACCGGCCGCCTGTCACACGCCGCTCAGGGGTCCGCGCATGGGGACGCGTACGCCGCGTTGCTGGGCGACCTCGATCGCCCGGTCGTAGCCCGCGTCGACGTGGCGGATCACTCCCATGCCCGGGTCGTTGGTGAGGACCCGCTCGATCTTGGCCGCGGCGAGGTCGGTGCCGTCGGCGACGCAGACCTGGCCGGCGTGCAGCGACCGGCCCATCCCGACGCCGCCCCCGTGGTGGAAGGACACCCACGAGGCACCCGAGGCGGTGTTCACCAGGGCGTTGAGGATCGCCCAGTCGGCGATCGCGTCGGAGCCGTCCAGCATGGCCTCCGTCTCGCGGTACGGCGAGGCGACCGAGCCGCAGTCGAGGTGGTCGCGGCCGATCACGATCGGCGCCTTGAGCTCGCCGGAGGCGACCATCTCGTTGAACTTCAGCCCGGCCATGTGGCGCTCGCCGTAGCCCAACCAGCAGATGCGGGCCGGCAGACCCTGGAACTGCACCCGCTCTGCAGCCATGGTGATCCACTTCCGCAGCCGCGCGTTGTCGGGGAACAGCTCGAGGATCGCGCGGTCGGTCGCCGCGATGTCCGCCGGGTCGCCCGAGAGGGCTGCCCAGCGGAAGGGGCCTTTGCCCTCACAGAACAGCGGCCGGATGTACGCCGGCACGAAGCCGGGGAACTCGAAGGCCCGGTCGTAGCCGCCCTTGCGGGCCTCGTCGCGGATCGAGTTGCCGTAGTCGAACACCTCGGCACCGGCGTCCTGGAACTCCACCATCGCCCGCACGTGGGCAGCCATCGACGCCTGAGCGTCCTTGGTGAAGCCGGCGGGGTCGCGCTCCGCGTCGTCGTGCCAGTCCTCGAACGGGACACCGACCGGTAGGTAGGACAGGGGGTCGTGGGCGGACGTCTGGTCGGTGACGATGTCGATCGGCGCCTTCATCTCCAGCAGCTGCGGCAGCAGCTCGGCGGCGTTGCCGAGAACGCCGATCGACAGCGGCCGCCTCTCGTCACGCGCGGCGACGGCCCGCGCCACGGCATCCTCCAAGGAGTCGGCCTGCTCGTCGAGGTAGCGGTGCTCGATCCGGCGGCTGATCCGCGACTGGTCGACGTCGATGCAGATCGCGACGCCGTCGTTCATCGTGACCGCCAGCGGCTGCGCGCCGCCCATGCCACCGAGGCCGGCGGTGACGGTGATCGTGCCGGCCAAGGTGCCGCCGAACTTCTTGTCCGCGATCGCGGCGAAGGTCTCGAAGGTGCCTTGCAGGATCCCCTGCGTTCCGATGTAGATCCACGAGCCCGCGGTCATCTGGCCGTACATGATCAGGCCCAGCTCGTCGAGCTTGCGGAACTCCTCCCAGTTGGCCCAGTCGCCGACCAGGTTGGAGTTCGCGATCAGCACCCGCGGCGCCCACTCGTGGGTGCGCATCACCCCGACGGGCTTGCCCGACTGCACCAGCAGCGTCTCGTCGTCCTCGAGGTCGCGCAGGCTGGCCAGGATCGCGTCGTACGCCGGCCAGGTGCGCGCCGCCTTGCCCGTGCCGCCATACACGACCAGGTCCTCGGGTCGCTCGGCCACCTCGGGGTCGAGGTTGTTCATCAGCATCCGCAGGGGCGCCTCGGTCTGCCAGCTCTTGGCCGACAGCTCGGTGCCGTGAGGTGCGTGGATGGGGAGGCGGGGGTTCGACTCGGTCATGCGAGCTCTCCGATCACTTCTTCGACGGC
>DATBBE010000114.1:0-9989 GCA_036271155.1 Nocardioides sp.
CGCACCTACCAGCTGAACGTCGGCGGCAACATGGACTTCAAGAACATGCTCGAGCGCGACCGGCTCGAGTCCAAGAAGATCTCCAAGACCCAGTCGGTGACCTCGAACCTGCACGGGTCGCTCGGCGGCAAGATCCAGGACCGCAACGTCCACATCGGACCTTCGGACTACGTCCAGTGGCTCGACGACCGCAAGTGGGCCTACGTCCGCCTCGAGGGTCGCGCCTTCGGTGACGTCCCGATCAACATGGAGTACAAGCTGGAGGTCTGGGACTCCCCGAACTCCGCCGGCATCATCATCGACGCGCTCCGGGCGGCCAAGATCGCCAAGGACCGCGGCATCGGTGGCCCGATCATCTCGGCGTCGTCGTACCTCATGAAGAGCCCGCCGGTGCAGCTGCCCGACGACGAGGGCCGGGCCCGCGTCGAGGCGTTCATCAGAGGCGAGGAGTGAGCCCTCACCTCGTGTGACGACTCGTCGCCACTCGCATCAGACCCCGGTCCGCCAGCGGCGGGCCGGGGTCTGGCACGTTCTGGGACCGTTCGACCCGTGACAGGCGGGGTCGCGCGCGCCTAGATTGCCCGCCATGAGCGACCCGAACGAGCCTCCGCCCGGCGCTGGCTCCAGCGACGCACCGACCCCGCCGCCCTCTACCGGCGGGTACGACGCACCAGCGCCACCTCCGCCACCGCCCTCCGACCCGTACGGCGGCGCGGCCGCCGGCTCGGGTGGGTACGCCGGCGGCGCCGGCGGCTACGGCGCCCCTCCCGAGAACCCCTACGGGCAGCCCAGCTCGAGTGGCTACAGCGCCACCGACGCGATCGGCTACGGATGGCGCAAGTTCACCGCGAAGCCCGGGCAGCTGCTCGTGCCCGTGCTCGTGGTCGGCATCGTCCTGATCGTCGTAGCGGCCGTCATCGAGCTCGTCGTCGACGGGATCCTGCTGAGCTCCGACTCGGGGTTCGGCGCTCGTCTCGTGGCCGCAGCCATTGCGGGCGCCCTCATCAGCCTCGTCTCGCAGCTGTTGATCGCGGGCCTGTACAAGGGCGGCGTCGCGGTGGCCGACGGCCGCGGCTTCTCCCTCGGCGTCCTCTTCGAGGGCTGGGACAAGACCCAGGTGGTCATCGCGGGGGTCCTGATCGGGCTGCTGACCCTGGTGGGCACGATCCTGTGCTACTTCCCGGCGTTGATCGTCGGGTTCTTCACGCAGTTCACGCTGCTGTTCATCGTCGACAAGCAGATGCACGCCGTCGACGCGATCAAGGCCAGCTTCAGGCTCTGCATGGACAACCTCGGCAACACCGTCCTCTTCTACCTCCTGGCCCTGGTCACCATCCTGATCGGCACGGTCGTCTGCTTGGTGGGACTCCTCGTGGCCGTCCCGATCGTGCTCGTGGGCATCGCCTACACCTACCGCCGGCTCCAGAACGAGCCGGTCGCGGCCTGACCAGGCCTCACGTGCGCGTGGCGAGCGCCAGCGGCAGCACGCTGGTGGCGCCCGCCTCGCGCAGAGCACGGGCGGCGAGGGTGAGCGTCCAGCCGGTGGCCACCTGGTCGTCGACCAGGAGCACCGGCCCGGCCGGGATCTCACCCTCGAGGCGGTAGCGACGCATCACCGCGGCAACGCGGTGGGCGGAGTTCATCGCACCCTGACCTGGCTCGACCGACGGGTCGGCGATCGCCCAGCGACCCACGAGCGGCTTCTTGAGGAACCGGGTCAGACCGTCGGCCAGGTCGGCGACGAGGGTCGGTCGGGTGGCGGACTCGACCACGACGACGCCCTCGACGTGCGGGCGCCAGTCGTGGAGGACCTCGACGACGGCGCGCGCCAACCCCTCGGGCACCTGCCGGTCGGTGGGGGGCTCGGCGAAGAGCTCGCGCAGCGCCTGGCCGTGGCCGAGGTCGGTCAGTCGCGCCACGGCCCGCCCCGGCTCGGCGGAGTCGGCGATCCGACCCTTGAGCTCCAGGCCGAGGTTGCTCAAGGCCGTCGGCCACATGGCGCGGGGCTCGATGACGACGCCGGGCCGCGCGAGCCGGACCCGGGCCTCGTCGACGGCCGCGTCGGAGACCGACGTCGACAGCGCGAGGCCGCCGCAGGTGTCGCAGCGCCCGCAGCGCGTTGACTCCTCGACGTCCGGGTCGTCGAGCTGGTCGCGGAGGAACCACATCCGGCAGCGGTCGGTGTCGAGGTAGTCGAGCATCGCCGCCTGCTCGCGCTTGCGCGCCTCGGTCACCCTGGCGTAGCGCTCGGCGTCGTAGCTCCACTCCTGGCCGGTCGACTCCCAACCGCCGCGGACCCGGCGGACGGCACCGTCGACGTCCAGCACCTTCAGCATCTGCTCCAGGCGGCTGCGTCCGAGGTCGACGAGAGTCTCGAGGCTCGCGGTGCTCGCCATCCCCTCCTCGGACAGCACCCGCAGCGTGTGCCGGACCTGGTCCTCGCGAGGGAAGGCGAGCGAGGCGAAGTAGGCCCAGATGTCCTTGTCCTCCTGCTGGGGCATCAGCACGACGGAGGCACTGTCGGTGCCGCGCCCGGCGCGGCCGACCTGCTGGTAGTAGGCCACCGGTGACTGGGGGGCGCCGAGGTTGACCACGAAGCCGAGGGTCGCGTCGAAGCCCATGCCCAGTGCGCTGGTCGCGACCAGTGCCTTGATCCGGCCGGAGGCGAGCCGCTCCTCGAGGCCGAGCCGCTCGGTGGGCTCGGTCTGCCCGGAGTACGCCGCGACGTCGTGGCCGCGGGCCCGGAGGTAGTCGGCCACCTGCTGGGTCGCCGCGACGGTCAGGCAGTAGACGATGCCCGACCCCGGCTGCTCCGCGAGATGGTCGGCCAGCCACGCCAGCCGCTGCTCGGGCGTGGTCAGCCGGACGACGCCCAGGCGCAGCGACTCGCGGTCGAGCGACCCGCGCAGCACCAGCGCGTTGCCGAGCTGCTCGGCGACGTCGGCACTGACCCGGGCGTTCGCGGTCGCCGTGGTCGCCAGCACCGGGATGCCCGGCGGTAGCTCGGCCAGCAGGGTGCGGATCCTGCGGTAGTCCGGCCGGAAGTCGTGCCCCCAGTCAGAGATGCAGTGGGCCTCGTCGACGACCAGCAGGCCACACGTCGCGGCCAGCCGCGGCAGCACCTCGTCGCGGAATCCGGGGTTGTTCAGCCGCTCGGGACTGACCAGGAGGACGTCGACCTCACCGGCCCTGACGGCCGTCTGGATCTCCTCCCACTGCTCGATGTTGGTGGAGTTGATGGTGACCGCCCGGATGCCGGCTCGCTCGGCGGCCGCGATCTGGTTGCGCATCAGGGCCAGCAGCGGCGAGACGATCACGGTCGGCCCGGCACCTTGGGCGCGGAGCAGCAGCGTGGCGACGAAGTAGACCGCGGACTTGCCCCAGCCCGTGCGCTGCACCACCAGCGACCGCCGGCGCTCGACCACCAGGGCCTCGATCGCCGCCCACTGGTCGTCGCGGAGCGCGGCGTCGTCGCGGCCGACCAGGGCCCGCAGATGGCGCTCGGCGTCGGCCCGGACGTCGGTGGTGGTGGTCATGTGTCCTGTCTAGCAGTGACCGCCGACCGCGGCGGTCCGGCCTAACCTGTCGCCATGGCGGACACCGGCAGGCCCCAGGCGACCTCGCTCTACGGGCGGATCGCGGCCGACCTCAAGGAGGCCATCCACGCCGGCTCCTACGAGGCCGGCGCGTCGCTGCCGTCGGAGATCGACCTCGCCAAGCAGTACGCCGCGTCCCGGGGCACGGTTCGCCAGGCCTTCGCCGCCCTTCGGGCCGACGGCCTCGTCACCTCACGCCGTGGCGCGAGGCACGTCGTCCAGGGGGGCCCTCGGGTGCAGGACTTCACCGCACTGCTGAGCTTCTCGCACTGGGCTCGGGCCATCGGACAGGAGCCGGGCGGCCGGCTCGCCGACCTGGTCCGCCGACCGGCGACCCCCGAGGAGCGTGCCCACCTGGAGCTCCCCGAGGGAGCTTTCGTCTATCGCCTCACCCGGGTCAGGCTCCTGGAGCATCGTCCGGTCATGGTCGAGCGCACCACGTATCCCGACCGGATCGGGGCGCTCGTCGCCGGCATGGATCTCGATCGCGTGTCGATCACCGCCAGGCTCGAGGAGCTCGGGACCACCTTCGCGGACGCGGAGCACACCATCGACGCCGTCCGCGCCTCCGCCGAGGACGCGCGCCTGCTCGAGACCCGGGCGGGTGCTCCCCTGTTGCGTGAACGGCGCCGCACGACAGACCCGGCCGGGGTGCCCCTGGAGTGGTCCGAGGACCGCTACCTGGGCGACCAGGTCGCGTTCACGGTCAGGAACTCCGCCGACCGCAACAGCCTCTCCCGGTGGCACTCCGCGTCGGAGCACGGGTGACACCCTGCATAGACTGGTTCAACATGTATAGTCATGTTTTGTCCTGAGGAGACATCACATGACGACCAGTACCCAGCACCGGGTGAGCGACCCGGTGTCCGCCTTCCCGGCCATCTGGCTGCGCGACAACTGCCCGTGCGCCGAGTGCCGAGATCCCGGCAGCCAGCAGAAGCTCTTCGGCATCACCGACCTCCCGGTCGACCTCGCCGTCAGGAGCATCGACCGGAGAACCGGATCCGTGGCGGTCACTTTCGATCCCGACGGTCATCGCTCTGTGTTCTCCGAGGCATGGCTCTCCGCACGTCGTGAAAGTGCCGACGGGGACGGGCGTACCGAGGCTGCCAAGCAGACGTGGACCGCGGCCGAGCTCGACGCCGCGTTGCCGGCGGCGCTGTGGCCGGACTACCAGGACGACCCGGCCGAGCGGGCACGTGTCCTGCGAGCCGTGTGCGACCTCGGCTTCGCCGTCCTGCACGGTACGCCGACCACCGAGAACGCCGTACTGGCGATCGCGGCGACGTTCGGGTACCCACGGGAGACCAACTACGGCCGGCTGTTCGACGTCCGGGTCGAGCCCTCCCCGAACAACCTGGCCTTCACCGGCCGGGCCATCTCGCCCCACACCGACAACCCCTACCGCGACCCGGTGCCGACTCTCCAGCTGCTGCACTGCCTCACCAACGCCTCCGAGGGCGGTGAGTCGGGGCTGGTCGACGGCTTCAGAGCCGCGGACCTCCTGCGATCAGAGGACCCCGAGGCGTTCCGCCTCCTGACCAGGACGCTGGTGTCCTTCGCCTGGTCCGATGCCCGCGCCAGCCTTCGGGCCGACCGCCCGCTGATCGACCTCGACGCAGCCGGCCGGATCCGCGAGGTCAGGTTCAACAACCGGTCGATGCAGGCGCTCGACCTCGAGGGCGACGAGGCAGCGGCGTTCTACGACGCCTACCGCCACTTCGCCGAGATCATCGCCCGCCCCGAGCTGATGGTCACCTTCCGCCTCGACGCCGGCGACTGCGTGATCTTCGACAACACCCGGCTCCTGCACGCGCGCACGGCCTTCGCGGAGACCGGCGAGCGCCACCTGCAGGGCTGCTACGCCGACCTCGACGCGCTGAGCAGCAGCCTGCGGGTCCTGGAGCAGGCGAGATGAGCGATGGCCCTCCGCTCGATGGTCAGGGGGTGATCGAGCGGCTCGCCGAGCTGTTCGCCGGACCAGGCGCCGAGGACTACCTCGGAGAGCGGGTCAGCCAGGCCCAGCACATGTGCCAGGCCGGCACCCTCGCCGAGGCCGCGGCCGCGCCCGAGGCGCTGGTGGCGGCCGCACTCCTGCACGACATCGGCCACTTCCATGGCGAGGTCAGCGGGCAGGACCTGATGTCCGGGACCGACAACCGGCACAGTGACACCGCCGCGTCCTGGCTGGGTCAGTGGTTCCCTGCGGAGGTCACCGAGCCCATCCGCCTCCACGTGGCGGCCAAGCGCTACCTCTGCGCCGTCGAGCCCACCTACCTCGCGCGGCTCTCGCCCGCCTCGGTGTACACCCTCGGAGTGCAGGGCGGGCCCATGGACGGCGACCAGGTGCGGGCCTTCGAGGCCGAGCCCTTCGGTGACGACGCCGTCGCCTTGCGCCACTGGGACGACGCGGCGAAGGATCCCGAGGCCGTCACCCACTCCTTCGACCACTTCCGCCCGCTCCTGGGCAGGTTGCTCGTCGAGGCGGGCTAGTCCGGCCAGAGGACGACAATCCGCGGTCGTCGCGTCACGATGGAGGACATGGCGTCGCGCAGTGCGGTGATGGTCGGCCGGTCGGTCGAGCTGTCACTCCTGTTGGAGGCGTTCGAGAGGTCGACGCAGGGCAGCGCCCAGGTGGCGGTCGTGACGGGCGAGGCGGGGATCGGGAAGACCCGCCTGGTGCGCGAGCTGGTCGATCGGCTTCCCGGCAACACCGTCCTTGCGTGGGGCCACGCGGTTCCACTCGCTGGTGACGAGCTGCCGTACGGCGTGGCCGGAGATCTGCTGCGCTCGCTGGTGCGGGAGGTCGACGTGGAGGTGGTCCGCGAGGCGTTGGGCGCCGGAGCCCGGGCGCTGGGGCCACTGGTGCCGCGGCTGGTCGAGGACGCGGACGCGGCGTTGGACCGGCTCGCGCTGTTCACCGCCAGCCAGGAGCTCCTCGTGGACGTCTCGGCCAGGACGCCCGTGGTGCTCGTCGTGGAGGACGCGCACTGGGCCGACACGTCCTCGCTGGACCTGATCCGATTCTGGGCGCGCACCGTGACCCGCGGAAGCATCTTCGTCGTGGTCACCTCCCGGGAGGCCCAGACCGACGGGTTGGCCGAGGTCCTCAGTGACCTGCGACGACTCCCGCACGCCACGTCGGTGGAGCTGAGGACCCTGAGCGAAGAGGCGCTCGACTCCCACATCCGGTTGTTGGACCCGGAGGTGGGACACACCAGGCTGGCCGAGATCCGGCGCCTCAGTGAGGGCATTCCCCTGTACGTCGAGGAGCTGGTCGCCGCCGGTCAGGGACCAGGAGCGGCTGTCAGCTCGGTGCGGGCTGACCTGTCGGCTCGACTGCGGACGCTGCCCGAGGACGTCGCCGCCCTACTACGGCTCGCAGCCCTGCACCGGGGCCCGTTCTCGACGTCCTCCCTTGCGTCGGTGTCGGGCTCGGACTCCGACCAAGTAGCGACTGCCATCGACATCGGGGTATCGGCTCAGCTGCTGGAAGAGGTCGGTGGGGTCTGGCAGTTCCACCACGAGCTCCTGCGGCTGGCGGCGTTGGAGTCCATGGCGCCGTCGGCTCGAGACCGCGGGCACCAGGCCTGGGCGGACGTCCTTGCAGGGTCGAGGCGAGCAGTGGACCTCATCTCGGCAGCCGACCACCTCGAGACGTTGGGCGCCTCCATGGAGGCGCTCGAGGCTCGGATGGCTGCAGCGCAAGCCGTCTGGAACCTCGGGACCTCGATGGAGGCGGCGAACCAGTGGCGCAAGGCCCTGGTTCTGGCCCGTCAGCTGCCACGCGACGAGTCCGCCCGGGAGCACGATGACATCCTCGGGGCCTGGGCCCTCGCGGGTGGCACGTGGATCGACGTTCGCGAGCTGGTGCTCCGCGACGAGGCTCCCGTGGAGCCCGGCAGCCTACGCGGGCTGTACTACCGGCTGGCGCGTTACCCCGCCTCGATCTGGAGTCTCGGGGACCACTGCGAGGCCCCCACCCTCGAGGAGTACCGCGAAGCGCTCTCCCGCCTCCACGAAGAGCAGCCCTCACTTCTGGCGTACGTGACCGGAGTGGTGGTTCTGCAGGGCATGTGGCTGCAGGAGCGTTTCGACGCCTTCCCGGAGACGATCCAGGTGGTGGCCGAGCTCGCCGAGACCTTGCCCGACCGATACACCAACGCGCGGGTCGCCCTCGCGGAGTTCCGGCTGATCGGGATGGTGGGCGAAGAGCAGGACGCGGCCAGACGAAAGCTGGTCGAGGAGAACGTCCGAGACAGCGTGGACCGCGATGTGCACTCACGAGTGTGGGCTCACACCACCGCCGCCTATGAGCTCACCCGACAGGGCGACCTCACCGGCGCCCTGGTGCACGTGCACCAGTGCTACCAGCTGATCCCCTCACCGGAGGCCGATCGACTCTGGAGCATCGCCAGCGAGCACGGGTCGGGCATCGCCTTGATGACCGGCGACTGGGACGAGGTGCTCCGCCTTGCCGCAGATCCCCTCGCCGGACCGGACCGCTACCACCAGTGGGCCCGGAAGTGGCGCGCCGGACTCGTCCAGGCCTGGCGGGACCAGGAGGTCTCTCTGTCCACCGCCGAGGAGCTGCGCGGCGACATGGACGCCGTGGAGTCTCCTCCGCACGACTTTCCGGACGTCGTCGAGGCCGCGTTCCTTGCGGCCCGGGAGCCCGCGCGAGCACGAGCACTCGTGGCCTGGCACCTCAGCCGCCCGGACAGGACCCTGATCTTCGACCCCTCGAACGGTCCTCCGTTCGGAGACGCGTGGGCGTTGGCAGCCGAGCTGGCGTGGCGAGACCCCACATCGGACGAGGACTACCGCTCCCGGGTGCGCCGTGGCGCTCAGGACGCCGCGCAGGCCACGACTCTCGGCGGCCTCTGGGTCCGCGAGGTCGAGGCTCATCTTGCCCGGGCGAGCGGCGAGGACTCCTCGGACGCCTGGCAACGAGCCGTCGCCGGCTGGGACGACCTGCCAGCGCCGTACAGGTCGGCCGGGTGTCGGTTGCGCTGGGCCGAGGTGCTGCTCGGCGAGGACGAGCGCGAGCGGGCGGAGGTTCTCTTGGACAGCGCACTGACCTCCGCCGAGGCCCTGCGGGCGCGACCCCTGGGGGACGAGATCCGCAGCCTCGCCGGAAGGGCCAGGCTGCGACTCCCCGGCCACACCCCCGAGCGGACGGGCATGGGACCCCTCACCGCCCGGGAGCAGGAGGTGCTGGAGCTCCTGGTCCAAGGCAAGACGAACGACCAGATCGGCTCGGCGCTGTTCATGTCGCCCCGCACGGCCAGCGTGCACGTGTCCCACATCCTGGCCAAGCTCGGTGCCTCGAACCGGACAGAGGTCGCCGCCATCGCCCACCGCCTCGGCCTGATCGGCTAAGCCCTCTCGGACCTGGGCCTAGCTCTGCCGCGCACCCCGTGCTCGCCACGGTTCGCGCTGATGCGAGAGCCAGACCTCGTCGGGCTCCAGGGCGCGGACCAGCCGTTGGCCTTCGGTGCTCGGGTCGTCCAGCTCAGCGGAGAAGACGGCCGTGTCGCCGCAGATGACGACCGACTGTCCGTCGTTCTCCACCACCACCACCTGCGAGCCCCGGGTGTGGCCTGGCGCGGGGACGACCCGCAGACCGGGAAGCAGCTCGAGCTCACCGGCGACGGCTGCGTAGCGGACGCCGGGAGCGTCGACCCACTCACGGATCGTGTAGTCGTCCTGGGTCCTGGCGTCGTCGAGCTCTTGGCGTTGCACGTAGATGGGCTTGTCGGGGAACAGGTGGTTCCCGCCGCAGTGGTCGAAGTGCAGATGCGTGTTGACGACCAGGTCGATACCGGCCAGGTCGAACTCGGCTTGCTCACTCAGCGGGCTCAGTCGCGGATCCATGTCGGCCACCAGAGGGTGCAGCCGGGTCATTCCGGTGTCGACCAGCACACGCCCGTCGGGGTGGTCGATGACGTGCACGTAGACCGGCATCCGCTCGGCACCGGCGAACAGGTCACCCACCAGCAGCGGGGTGACGGTCGGGAGCGTGGTCATGCCCTCTGTACCCCTCGGTTGCCTCGCGACTGCCTACACCTGGCCACCCTAGGACCGGCGAGCTGTCGGGCCCGGGTCAGCTGGGTGGTCAGGAACTTCAGGGGACTGTCGGTGGTCATCTATAGGTTGTTGGTCATGAGGCGAGACTCGGGCAGCTCAGGCAGTGGGGCAGGCCTACGGGGTGCCTCGAGCCTGGTCACCGAGGCCGAGGCATGGCTGGCGGCCCTGGTCGAGATCGAGCCGGACGACTTCGACGAGAAGACCGCGCTCAAGGCGATCACCGCCCTGGAACGCCTGAAACGAGCCGCGGCCGGAGCACAAGCCCGCCTCGCGGTCCGGGTCGACGAACAGGCACGAGCCCGT
>DATBBE010000115.1:0-20658 GCA_036271155.1 Nocardioides sp.
TCCAGGGCCGTCTGCGCCACATCCGACTGCTCGATGACTACGCCGACCTCACGGTCCTCCAGGGCGTCACTCCCCACTCCTTCCGACGGACGGTGGCGACCGAGATCGACGAGGTCTACGACGCCGAGGCCGCCATGAACCAGCTCGGCCACACCTCCAAGACGGTGACTGAGCGGCACTACATCAACCGCAGGCTCGTCGTGCCCGACTACCGAGCGGCTACCGAGCGACTGGCTCCCGGCTCCGGGACGGCCGACGGAACATCGCTCGGGCACTGACAGCCGCTCGCGGCCCGCATGGCTCCGGTCGGCCCATAGACGCGTTCCGCGCCCGTCTACTGGCCGTTCTGCGCGTTCTCACACTGTCGCGGCGGCTGACACGCGCGTAGCTCCTCGCAAGATCCGGGCTCGGGTTCCGCAAAGCGAGCCCAAAGTGAGCCCTAAGGCCCAATTTCCGGGTTCGGCCGCGTGAGTCGAAATCGCATCAGCGCAGGTCAGAAGCGCTTTTCTCCAGCAAAGCGACACATTCAACGTGGTGCGTCATCGGGAACAGGTCGAAGGCGCGGAGGGTGCGCAGCTCGTAGCCCAGCTCGGCGAACGTCGCCAGGTCACGGGCGAGGGCGGCGGGGTCGCAGGCGACGTACACGACGGCTCGCGGGGCTCGATCGACGACCTGGCGCACGACCGTGCGCTTGGCTCCCTCCCGGGGCGGGTCGAGGACGACGACGTCGCAGGGGCCGGCGTGGGCCGAGGCCAAGACCCGCTCGACGGGGCCGTGTTCGACGTCCGCCCACGAGGGGAGGTTCGAGCGGGCGTCGCGGCAGGCGAGATGGGAGCCTTCGACCGCCACCACCCGGCCGGTAGGGCCGACCGCGTCGGCGAGGAACGCCGCGAACAAGCCCACGCCGGCGTAGAGGTCGAGCACCGACTCCCCCGGCTGTGGCGCCGCCAGCTCCAGCACCGAATCGACCAGGACCCTCGGTGCGTCCACGTGTGACTGCCAGAAGCCGGCGGGATCGAGCTGGAACGCATGGGTGCCGTACGGCGTCTGGACAGTCTCGACCTCGAGCGTCGGCGAGCCTGCGTCGATCAGGCAGTCGTCGACCTCGACCACCTCGTCGGAGCGGTGCACGTGGAGGCCGCGAGCCCCGTCCGGAAGCGCGACGTAGCGCATCCGGGTGCGCCACCGAAGCGACGGCGGCACCTCCTCGACGGTGACGTCGACGTCGAGCCCGGCCAGCCGCGAGAGCTGCTCGCGGACGACGGCGGTCTTCAGCGCGCGCTGGCCGGCCGGGGACACATGCTGGAAGTCACACCCTCCGCAGAGTGCGGGACCGGCGTACGGGCAGGGCGCGTCGACTCGGTCGGGAGAGGGCGAGAGGATCGACACCGCGTCGCCCCGCCAGAAGCGGTCGCCGGCGGAGCCTTCGGTCACCGACACGACGACCCGCTCGCCCGGGAGGGCGTGGCGGACGAAGACCACTCGGTCGTCGTGGCGCACCACGCAGTGGCCGCCATGGGCGACGGGACCGACCTCCGCCTCGAACGTCTCCCCCACGTGCGAGACACCGCGGGACGCGCGTGCGCGGACGCGCCCTCGGGTCACGGATGCACGGTGCTCGACCGGGCGGTCATCAGTCGTCCCGCTTGCGTGGTGGCACCTGGCCACCCGACCGCACAGTGCCGCGGCGCAGGTCACCGGCCTTGACCCGCTCGACCTCGCGTCGCGCGCGGTCTCGGGCGATCTGCGAGGACTCGAGCTGGTAGGGAACCGAGGTCACCATCACACCCGGCGTGAACAGCAGCTTGCCCTTCAGGCGCAGCGCGGTCTGGTTGTGCAAAAGCTGCTCCCACCATCGGCCGACGACGTACTCGGGGATGTAGACAGCGACGACACCGCGCGGGTTGGCCTTCCGGATCTGGATGGCGTACTCGACGATGGGCCGCACGATCTCGCGGTACGGCGAGTAGAGGACCTTCAGGGGTACGCCGAGGTTGCGGTCGTCCCACTCCTGCACCAGCGCCTTGGTGGTGGCGTCGTCCGAGGCGACGGAGACGGCCTCGAGCACGTTCGGCCGGCTCGCCTTGGCGTAGGCGAGCGCGCGCAGCGTGGGCTTGTGCAGCTTCGAGACCAGCACCACCGCGTGCACCTTGGTCGGCAGGATCTTGTCCTCGTCGTCGGCCGCGAGCTCGCGCGCGACGTTGTCGTAGTGGCGGTGGATGCCCTTCATCAGCGCGAAGAAGCAGCACATGGCCAGGATCGCGATCCAGGCGCCGGCGAGGAACTTGGTGAGCAGGATGATCACGAACACGACCGCGGTCATCCCGAGTCCGAAGGTGTTGATCATCCGGGAGCGCATCATCCGGCGACGCGTGCTGGGGTCCGTCTCGGTCTTGAGGTGTCGGGTCCAGTGCCGGATCATGCCGAGCTGGCTGAGGTTGAACGACACGAAAACGCCCACGATGTAGAGCTGGATCAGTCGCGTGGTCTGGGCGTCGAAGGCGACCACCAGCACAACCGCGAAGGTCGCCAGCAGGATGATCCCGTTGCTGTAGGACAGCCGGTCGCCGCGAGACCCCAGGGCCCTCGGCATGAAGCCGTCACGCGCCAGGATCGAGCCCAGCACCGGGAACCCGTTGAACGCCGTGTTGGCAGCCAGGACCAGGATGATCCCGGTCATCGCCAGCACGAAGTAGAAGCCCGGCGTGAAGTCGTTGAAGACCGCCTTGGACAGCTGGGCCATCACCGTGGGCTCGTCGAAGCCCTTCGCCAGGGGGTGGCCGTTTTCACGAAGACGCGAGATGTCGGTGGGGTCGACGTAGCGCAGCCCCATGTGGCGAGCCAGGGTGATGATGCTGAGCAGCATCGTGATGGAGATCGTGCCGAGCAGGAGCAGGGTGGTCGCGGCGTTCTTGCTCTTGGGCTTGCGGAACGCGGGCACGCCGTTGGAGATCGCCTCGACGCCGGTCAGGGCCGCGCTGCCGGAGGAGAACGCCCTCGCGAGCAGGAAGATGAGCGCGAGCCCGGTCAGGTGACTGGTGTGCCCGGGAGCGGGGACGATGGTGTACTTCGCGCTCGAGACGTCCGGCAGCGTCCCCTGGATCCCGCGAATGGCCCCGAAGACGGCCATCCCGATCACGCCGACCATGAACCCGTAGGTCGGCAGCGCGAAGTAGGCGCCCGACTCACGGACGCCGCGCAGGTTCAGCGCCGCCAACACCACGATCAGCACCACCGCGGTGACCACCTCGTGCCCGGCCACCCACGGGATGGCCGAGCTCGCGTTCTGCACGCCCGAGGAGACCGAGACGGCCACCGTCATGACGTAGTCGACCAACAGGGCCGAGGCCACCGTCACGCCTGCGGTCTGGCCCAGGTTGACCGACGCCACCTCGTAGTCGCCACCGCCGCTGGGGTAGGCGTGGACGTTCTGGCGGTACGACGCCACCACCGTGAGCATCACGACCGCGACGGCGATGCCGATCTTCCAGGACCACGCGTACGCCGAGGCGCCGGCGAGCGAC
This sequence comes from Nocardioides sp., assembly GCA_036271155.1. GTDB lineage: Bacteria > Actinomycetota > Actinomycetes > Propionibacteriales > Nocardioidaceae > Nocardioides. The sequence goes on from DATBBE010000115.1 coordinate 3,525, forward strand.
AGGACGATGAAGACCTCGTCTGGCGCGTAGGCCACCGAGGAGAGGGCGTCGCTGGCGAAGACCGGCAGCGCGATCCGCTTGGGCAGCAAGGTCTCGCCGAGCTGGGAGCTCCGCAGCTTCCGACCCAGCAGGATCCGCTTGGAGACATCGCCGACACCCACGAGGGGACAGGATACGGTTTCCCCGTGCACGTGGTGATCATGGGATGTGGCCGGGTCGGATCGACCCTCGCGCGCGACCTCGAGGAGCGCAACCACACCGTGGCGATCATCGACAGCGAGCCCGACAGCTTCCGCCGTCTGGGCCCGGGGTTCAACGGCGACAAGATCACCGGCTACGGCTTCGACCAGGAGGTCCTGGAGAAGGCCGGCATCGCCCGCGCGGACGCCTTCGCGGCGGTCTCCAGCGGTGACAACTCCAACATCATCGCCGCCCGAGTCGCCCGCGAGACCTTCGGCATCGACCAGGTCGTGGCCCGCATCTACGACCCGGGGCGCGCCGAGGTCTACCAACGCCTCGGCATCACCACCGTCGCCACCGTGAAGTGGACCGCCGACCAGGTGTTGCGCCGCCTGCTCCCGGTGGGCGCCGAGCCCGACTTCCGCGACCCGTCCGGCACCATCCGGGTCGACCAGGTGCCGGCCCCCACACCGTGGGTGGGTCACCGCACCATCGAGTTCCAGGCTGCCTCGAAGTCCCGGATCGCGTGGATCGACCGTCTCGGCGAGGGCATGCTGCCCACCATCGACAGCGTGATCCAGGAGGGCGACCTGCTCCACCTGGTGATGCGCGAGGAGAACGCCGCGGGCGCCTACCAGGTCATCAACGAACGCCCGGAGGACTGAGCCTGATGCGCGTTGCCATCGCCGGGGCGGGCGCCGTGGGCCGCTCGATCGCCAGTGAGCTGATCACCAACGGTCACCAGGTCCTGCTCATCGACAAGGACCCACGCTCCATCAAGCCCGAGCGGGTGCCCGATGCCGAGTGGCTGCTGGCCGACTCCTGCGAGCTGTCGTCGCTCGAGGAGGCTCACCTCGACCAGTGCGACGTCGTGATCGCCGCGACCGGCGACGACAAGGCCAACCTCGTGACGTCGCTGCTGGCCAAGACCGAGTTCGCGGTGCCGCGCACGGTCGGCCGGGTCAACCACCCCAACAACGAGTGGCTGTTCAACGAGGCCTGGGGTGTCGACGTCAACGTCTCGACCCCGCGGATCATGTCGGCGCTGGTCGAGGAGGCCGTGACGGTCGGCGACCTGGTGCGACTGTTCACCTTCCGTCAGAGCAACGCCAACCTGGTCGAGATCACGCTCCCGGCGGAGTCGCCGTACGTCGGTCGCCCGTCCGGGCTCATCCCCTTTCCGGAGAACGTCGCGCTGGTCACGATCCTGCGCGACGGTCAGGTCTACCCGCCCGACGGTGAGCAGCCGGTCGAGGCCGGCGACGAGCTGCTGTTCGTGGTGTCGGCCGACGTCGAGAACGAGCTGGAGACCCTGCTTAACCCAGACCACTCGCAGGAGTGACCGGCTCCCCGGGATGCCCCGCCTGGAGCGGCGTGTGGTTGCGACCCAGCAGCCACGACATCGCGCCCAAGGCGGCGAGCTGAAGAGGCCAGCCCATCACGATCTTCAGCACGCCCAGGGCGGCGACCGCGGTGTCGGCGGACATGTTGCCGGAGTGTCCGGCGAACCAGATCGGGCCCTGCACGACCGCCCGCACGGCGCACGGCAGCACGAGCAGCCAGGTGAGCCGGCTGCAGAGGCGGACCACCTGCCGGTCGGCGTGCCAGGCGGTCGGGTCACCGGTGACGCTGCCGATCATGAAGCCGACCAGTGGCCAGCCGGTGATGCAGGTCAGCGCGATGACCACGGCGTACCCGGTGTTGTAGAGGAGCCCGGGCACGAAGTAGGCGAGGGCTTGGTCGTCGGCGCTGCCCCCGCGGCTGGCGGCGAGGTGGACGAAGAACCAGCCCAGGGCGATGCCGACCAGTGCGTTCACACAGAACTTCACCGTCTGGCGCTGCACGAGGCGGGCGACCAGCTCGACCACGGCGACTCCGACGCTGGCGCCCAGCGCCAGGTTGAGGTGGCGGGTGAGCAGCCAGACGACGGTGAAGGTCAGGGTGGGGATCGCCGCCTCGACGACCCCGCGCCGACCGCCGAGGGCCTCGCCGAGCTGGCGGCGGACCAGGGCCTCGACGGTGTCGGTCGTCGGGGTCTGTGCAGGCATCTGATGTCCGTACGTCGGGTCGGTCCCCACCGCAGGGCGGGCCGGGCGGTCAGGGGGTCGGGCGGTCACGGGTCGGGAGGTCAGGCCAGGAGGGTGTAGCGCGGGTTGTAGATGATGCGGTCGCCCGAGTGCCGACCGATCCGGCCCTGCACCTCCAGGGAGCGGCCGGGGGTGATCGCGGCGATCTCACGCCGGCCCAGCCACACCAGGGTCAGCGAGTCGGAGCCGTCGAAGAGCTCCGCCTCCAGCGCGGGCACGCCGCCTCGCGGTCGCAGCGTGACGGTGCGCAAGGTGCCACGCAGCCGCACCGGGGTGCGATCGGTGCAGTCGGCGATCAGGTCGCAGCGCCCAGCCTTCGTCGTCTTGCGCAGCTCTCGGGCGTGTTGGTCCTCGGAGTCGGCCCAGCTGCTGATCGTGCGCCGCAGCTTGCTCTTCTCGCCCATGCCTCCAGAGTAGTACCGCGCTGCTCAGGGCAGGCGCTGCGCGTCGTCCGGCAGGGAGAGGGGAAGGGCGTCGCCGACCGGCATCGCGTGGGACCCGCGGTGGACCACGACGTCGGCGAGGGTGTCCTCCCAGTCCTCGGCGCCCTCGGGCTCGACCGCCGGCTGCCCGAGGAAGGTCGCTCGGAGGAGCCAGCGGGCGCCGTTGACGCCGATGATCCGCGATGGCTGCATCGCCTGGGTGCCGTCGGGCAGCACCACCTGCATCTGGCAGACCAGCTCGGTGCCGAACCGGCCCGCGCGCTCGGTGGCGGTGCCGCCGTGGCGGGAGATGTCGGCGGCGATCTGAGGGCGCACCTCGGACCAGAGGTCGCCGTTGCGGGGCGCGGCGAAGGCGCGCAGCTCGAGCGCGCCGTCGTCGCCGGCGAGCATCGCCGACTGCACCTCGCCGCTGGCCTCGTCGACCTGGAGCCGCAGCTCGGCGCCCTCGCGGGGAGGCGCGAGGAGGGAGCCGAGGTCGATCCGCTCCACACCGTCATCGGGAACTGCCTCGGAGTCCCACGGGCCGGCGACCGGGCCGGAGGACTGCTCGTCGTCGAGCTCGTCGTCCGCCGGCTGATCGGGGTCCGAGCGGGCCTTGCGGCGGAACATCAGTGCGGCTCCCAGCTGTGGGTCACGAGTGGTCAGGGGCTCCGGCGTCCGACAGCCCGCCGAGCGCGGCGGAGCCTCCGGTTGAACCGTATCCCCCGGCGCCCCTCACCGACTCCGGGAGGGCGTCGACCTCGGCGAAGACCGCCTGCTCGACGCGCTGGAAGACCAGCTGTGCGATGCGGTCGCCTCGCCGCAGCTCGACCGGCTCCACCGGGTCGTGGTTGACGAGGAGCACCTTGACCTCACCGCGGTAGCCCGCGTCCACGGTGCCGGGGGTGTTGACGATCGAGAGCCCGTGCCGAGCGGCCAGGCCCGAGCGGGGATGGACGAGCGCGACATAGCCCCAAGGCAGGGCCAGCGCGATCCCGGTGGGCACCAGGGCCCGCTCGCCGGGACGAAGCGTCACGTCGACGGCCGTCATCAGGTCGGCCCCGGCATCGCCCGGGTGCGCGTACGCCGGGAGTGGCAGCCCGCGGTCGAGCCGGTGGATCGCGACGGTCAGGCCAGTGTCGGACACGGTGCGGACCCTAGCCGCTGACGCTCGGAGGGTGATGGTTGGCTGTGCCCTGTGACTCCGCCTGTTCCTGACACCACCGAACCGGCGAGCCACCACGAGCGGCTCAGCGTGCCGCTGCGCTGGTGGGTGCAGGGCACCATGCTGGTCGCGACCTTCTGGCTGGCCTTCGTTGTGTCGACCCCGGCCCTCGTGGCCTGGATCGCCACCGCGGTTCTGCTGCTGATCATGATCGCCATCCTCCTCGGCTACGGCGCGGCTCGCGTGGAGGTCAGCGACGGCTGGCTGCAGGCCGGCCGGGCCAGGATCTCCGGGGAGTTCGTGGGTGAGGTGGAGCCCTTGGACGCCTCCGAGACGCGCCGCGTCGCGGGCCGCGACGCCGACGCGCGTGCCTATCTCCTGCTGCGCCCCTACCTCAAGCGCAGCGTCAAGGTGACCGTCCGCGACCGCCGAGACCCCACGCCGTACTGGCTGGTGAACACCCGGGACCCCGATCACCTCGCCGCAGCCATCCGGGTGATCTCCGGCTCGGGTACTTCAGGCTAGCCTGCGGGTATGGCTGACTCCGGCGGCAGCAAGCTGTGGACCGTCCTCTCCCTCGTCTCGGCGCTCGGCGCCGCGACGGTGGCGAAGAAGGCGCTCAACACCGGCTGGAAGGCTGCCACCGGCAAGCAGCCCCCCGAGAACCCCGCCGACCCCGACGTCCGGATGGCCGAAGCGGTGGCGTGGGCCGCGGTCAGCGGCACCTTCGTCGCCCTCGCCCGAATGCTCGCGCAGCGCCGGGCCGCGAACTACTTCGCCAAGTCGGCGGGTCACCTCCCGCCCCAGCTCCAGACGGACTGAGGAACGCCGAGTCTCATAGGACGACTCGGCGCGATCTCGGCGCCCCTTTGCGCCGACTGAGTGCGCGCTCACTCGGCACACGCCGACTCGGGGACGACAAAGCCCGCCCGGTTGTCCGGGCGGGCTCGGTCTGCTCTTCAGACCCGGTCACCCGGGCCAGGCGTCGTCTTGTCAGGCGGCACAATCGCGGCAGATGAGCCGCTTCTCGTCGGCGAGCTGGCTGCGGTGATGGACCAGGAAGCAGCTCATGCAGGTGAACTCGTCCTCCTGGCGCGGCATCACCTCGACCGCCAGCTCCTCATGTGACAGGTCGGCTCCAGGCAGCTCGAACGACTCGGCCGCCTCGGCCTCGTCCTCGTCGACCTTGCCGGAGTTCTTGTCGTGCCGACGCGCCTTGAGCTCTTCGATGCTCTCTTCGGACTGGTCTTCCTCGTTCTTGCGAGGTGCGTCGTAGTCGGTGGCCATGCGTGTGTGTTCTCTCTCCCCATCCTCCGCCGGTATCCCGGTGCGTCGTCGGCGCGCGCCGCATTGTGCCTCAAGACCGCGTGGTCCGCACCTCAGTGAGCGCCGTGTCTCATGAACAGGAGGTGGCCGATGCCTATTCCCTGCCCGGCGAGGTGGTCCTCCGAGCCGCATCGGGGCCCTCTCCGCCCACGAACCCGGCGTCGACCACGACCTCGCGGAACTCAGCGAACCCCTCACGAGGAGCGCAGACGAGCAGCCGCTTGCCGCCCGGCGATCGGGCGACCTCGAGGATGCCACCCGCCTCCAACACCACCAGGCCGGCGGCCGCGTGGTCCCAGATGTGAGCCCCCTCCTCGACGTAGGCGTCGAGGGTGCCGAAGGCGACGCCACACAGGTCGAGGGCGCAGGAGCCGAGACGCCGCAGGTCGCGGACGCGCGGCAGGAGCCGCGAGATGTACGCCGCCTGGCGGGCGCGCGCCGGCTGCTCGTAGCTGAAGCCCGTGGCGACGAGCCGCTCCCCCATCGGCACCCGCGCCCTGGGCCTGGCCGCCCGGCTGTTGCACGTCGCTCCGTCACCCAGGGTCGCGACGTACTCCAGCCCGAGTGCCGGCGCGAAGACGACGCCCGCCACGACCTCGCCGTCGACCTCGGCGGCGATGCTGACCGCGAAGTGGGGAAGGCCGTAGAGGTAGTTCACGGTGCCGTCGATCGGGTCGACGATCCACACGACCCCGGAGGTGCCAGGCAGGTCGTCTCCTTCCTCTCCGACCATCCCGTCGGCTGGACGCGCTCCGAGCAGACGCTCCTTGACCAGGGCCTCGGCGGCCTGGTCGGCCAGCGTCACGATGTCGGTCGCGCTGGACTTGGTGCCGGCGACCTCCACCCCCTCGGCGCGCAGCCGGACGATCAGCTCGCCGGCCTCTCTGGCCGTGGCCAGCGCGAGGTCACGCAGCTCGGCCCGGTCGGGTGCGCTCATCCGGCGTGCCGTCGCGTGGTCACGCGACTCCGCCCAGAGCCGGGCGCTCACCTTGCGGGTTGGGGCAGCAGCCCACGGCGCAGAGATCCCAGCAGGCGGGCTCGCCGCCCACCGACACACGCTCGACCGGCTCGCCGCGCTCGACCGCGGCCCGCTCCACCAGGAGCTCGCGCACCATGGCCGCGAAACGCCCGTCGGTGCCGGAGGTCGCGACGCGCACCGCGTCGAGGCCGACCCGCGCGGCCGTGGCCAGGGCCTCGGTGTCGAGGTCGTAGACCACCTCCATGTGGTCGGAGACGAAGCCGATCGGCACGAGCGCGACCGAGCCGACGCCCTCTCCGGCGAGCTTCTCGAGATGGTCGTTGACGTCGGGCTCGAGCCAGGGGACCTGAGGGGGTCCGGAGCGCGAGCAGAAGACGAGGTCGTGGGCGTGAGAGCGTCCGGTGTCCTCGGCGACGCGCTCGGCGACGTACGCCGCCGCGTGGTGGTGCTGGGCGAGGTAGGCACCGCCTAGCGGCCCGCTCGTGTCGTTCATCGAGGTGGGGATCGAGTGCGTCACGAAGACCAGCCGTGCCTCCGGTCGATCGGCGATAGCGGCTGCCACGGCGTCGACGACGGGCTCGAGGAACCCGGGATGGTTGTAGTAGGAGCGCAGGCGGTCGAGCCTGAGCCCGCTCCCGGCAGCGACACCGAGGGCGTCCGCGAGGTTCTCGCGGTACTGCCGGCACGAGGAGTACGACGAGTAGGCGCTGGTCACGAAGCAGGCTGCTCGGGTGACGCCGTCCTGGCGCATCCGCGCCACCGCGTCGGTCAGGAACGGGTCCCAGTTGCGGTTGCCCCAGTAGACCGGCAGGTCGACATCATGGGCCTCGAGGTCGGCGCGCACGGCCGCGAGCAGGTCGCGGTTGAGGTCGTTGATCGGGCTCTTCCCGCCCAGCAGGAAGTAGTGCTCGCCGACGGCCTCGAGCCGCTCGCGCGGGATGCCGCGTCCGCGCGTGACGTTCTCCAGGAACGGCACGACGTCCGCCGCGCGCTCGGGACCGCCGAAGGAGACGAGGAGGAGAGCGTCGTACGGCGCGACCGAGGGGGACGCGATGCCGGACGGGGTCGATGGCATGTCGCCATCGTGCCCTACGCTCCGATCAGCATGTTCACCCGCTACCGCACCGTGCTCACGCACCACGGTGCGTGGCGTTTCAGCCTCACCGCGCTGGTCGCCAGGCTCCCCATCTCGGTCTCGACTCTCGGCATCGTGCTGCTGGTCACAGGGCTCGGCCGGTCCTACGGACTGGCCGGTGCCCTCTCCGCTTCGTTCACCATCGCCAACGGCCTGTCCTCGGTGCTCCAGGGACGTCTGCTGGACCGCGTGGGACAGTCGGTGGTCCTGCCCGTCGTCGCCACGGTGTACGCCGTCGGGGTGGTCGGCCTCGTGACGTCGGTCGAGAGCGGGTGGCCCGAGCTGGTCGCCTTCGTCTCGGCGTTCGTGGCCGGGGCGGCCTACCCGCCGATCGGCTCGGTCGTGCGGGCCAGGTGGTCCCACGTCCTCGCCGGCCGGCCGGCGGACATCCAGACGGCCTACGCACTGGAGTCGGTGCTCGACGAGGTCATCTTCGTGATCGGGCCCACGGTCGCGACCGTCCTGGCGACGCGGTGGCATCCGTGGGCCGGCCTCGGGCTCGCGCTGGTCTCCGGCGTCCCGGGCACCCTCGCGCTCGCGGCGCAGCGCGGCTCGCAGCCGGTCCCCCATCGCTCCCGGCCTGCGGCCGGGGCCCGGCCGGCGATGCCCTGGCTGCCGGTCGCCCTCCTCGCCGTGGTGTCCTTCGCGCTCGGGTCTCTGTTCGCGGCCGCCGAGGTCAGCACGGTCGCCTTCTCGGCCGAGCAGCACGCCAAGCCGTACGCCGGGGTCCTGCTCGCCTGCTGGGCCGCCGGGAGCATGGTGGCCGGGCTGCTGACCGGCACGCTGCGCTGGCGGCGCGGTCCGATCGTGCGGGTTCGGGCGGGCACCCTGCTACTGGCCCTGGTGATGGTGCCGATGACGTTCGTCGGCTCGATGCCCGTGATGGGAGCCGCGTTGTTCGTCGCCGGCTTCGGGGTCGCACCGACGCTGATCGCGTTGTTCTCGGCGATCGAGCGCGGCATCCCCGCCGAGCGGCTGACCGAGGGCATCGCCCTGGCTCACACCGGCCTCGCTGCCGGTCTCGCCCCCGGCGCTGCACTCGCCGGGCTGGTGATCGACGCCCACGGTGCCTCCCCGTCGTACCTCGTGGCCCTCGGCGGCGGCATCGTGGCGGCCCTTGCGACCCTGGCGCTCCCGGTGACCTTCGGCGCCGGCCCCTCGTCGGCCGAGAGCGCGGGCGGTGCCGGGGAGGCGGTCTCGGTCCCCTAGCCTCGGGATGCCATGTTCACCCGCTACCGCCAGATCCTGTCCGTGCCAGGAGCCCTGCGGTTCAGCGGATCCGCGCTCGTGGCCCGGCTGCCGAGCGCCATGGACACCATCGGCATCGTGCTGCTCGTGACCGGTGTGGGGCGGTCCTACGGGCTGGCCGGCACCTTGTCGGCGGCGTACCTCCTGGCCGCGGCGGCGCTGGCGATCCCTCAGGCTCGCCTGGTCGACCGGCTGGGACAGGTCCGGGTGCTGACGGTCGCGGCGCTGGTGTTCGCGGTCGCGATGACGGGGTTCGTCACGGTGATGCAGTCGCGTGGCCCGCTGTGGGCGGCCTTCGCCTGCGTCGCCGTCGCCGGCGCCGCCTTCCCCCAGGTCGGCTCGTCGGTGCGCACGCGCTGGTCCCACGTGTTGGTGGAGCGGGCCCAGATCGACACGGCGTACGCGCTGGAGTCCTCGGTCGACGAGGTCGTGTTCATGACCGGCCCGATCCTGGTCACCGTCATCGCCACCGCCTGGAGCCCGGTCGCCGCCCTGGCGACTGCGATCGTCCTCGGCACGGCCGGCACCCTGTTCTTCGCCCTCCAGCGCTCCACCGCGCCGGTCCCGACGCAGCGGACCAGAGGCACCCGGCTGGAGAGACTGCAGATGTCGGTGATGGTCCCGGTCTGCCTGGTCGGCCTTGCTCTCGGGACGCTCTTCGGTGCCGCGGAGGTGAGCACCGTCGCGTTCGCCTCGGCGCGCGGCCTGCGGGGGTACTCCGGGCTCCTGCTGGCGCTGTGGGCGACGGGCAGCCTGATCGCGGGCGTGGTCACCGGAGTGGTGCAGTGGCGGATCAGCCCGTCTGCGCGGCTGCGGCGCGGGGCAGTCGGGATGTTCGTCGCGATGATCCCGCTCAGCGTGATCGGCTCGATGTGGGTGATGGGCGCCTGGCTGTTCGTGGCTGGCTTCGCGATCGCACCGACCATCGTCGCGATGCTGTCCCTGGTCGAGCAGTCGGTGCCGCCGGCACGGCTCACGGAGGGGATCACGATCGTCGAGACGGCTTTCGTCACCGGGATCGCCCCCGGGGCGGCCCTCGCCGGTCGCCTCATCGACAGCCACGGCGCCTCCGCGGCGTACCTCGTCTCGCTCGCCGCGGGGCTGGTCGCGGCCGGTCTGGCGTTCACCTCCCGCGAGGGCACCCCCAGTCGCTTGTGACACGGGGACGGGGGCCGCGCAGGGGCCTGCCCGAGTACACCTAGGCTCGGCGCGTGCAGTGGCAGAACTGGTCCGGCCTGGAGTCGGCCGAGCCCGGCCGCGTCTCGTCCCCCGCCTCACCCGACGACGTGGTCGCGGCGGTCGTCGCGGCCCGCGAGTCGGGCTCGACGGTGAAGATGGTCGGCACCGGCCACTCCTTCACCGGCATCGCGGCTCCCGGCGACGTGATGCTCACACCCCAGCGGCTCAGCGGCATCGTGGAGGTCGACCGCGAGGCGATGACCGTCACGGCGTACGCCGGCACACAGCTGAAGGTGCTCAACGCCGAGCTCGAGCGGCTGGGGCTCTCCCTGCACAACATGGGTGACATCGCCGAGCAGACCCTGGCCGGGGCCGTCTCGACCGGCACCCACGGCACGGGCGGCGTCGCCGCCGGCCTGGCCGCGCAGCTGGCCGGCTTCCAGCTGGTGACCGGCACCGGCGAGGTGCTCGATGCCTCGCAGTCGGAGAACGTCGAGGTCTTCGAGCTGGGCCGAGTGGGGCTGGGCGCACTCGGGATCCTCACCACCGTGACGTTCGCGGTCGAGCCGCTGTTCCTGCTGGAGGCGCACGAGCAGCCGATGTCATGGGACGAGGCGCTCGGCACCTTCGACGACATGGCCGACGAGAGCCACCACTGCGACATGTACTGGTTCCCCCATACCGACCGGATGCTGACCAAGCGCAACACCCGGCTGGACGCCGACGTCGGCGAGGCGCGGCCGGTCTCGCGCGTGCGCGGGTGGGTCGACGACGAGCTGTTGTCGAACACGGTCTTCGGGGCCCTGACCGCGGTCGCCAACCGTGCTCCCCGCGCGATCCCGCGGATGAACCAGGTGGCCGCGCGCGCCCTGTCGGCACGCACCTACAGCGACGTCGCCCACCGGGTCTTCACCTCGTCCCGACGGGTCGTGTTCCGCGAAATGGAGTACGCCGTGCCGCGCGCGGCGGGACTCGACGCGCTGCGGGAGGCGCGACGTGTCGTGGACGCCTCGAACTGGAAGATCAGCTTCCCGGTGGAGATCCGGGTGGCCCCGGCCGACGACGTGGCCCTGTCGACGGCCTTCGACCGTGACTCGTTCTACCTCGCCTTCCATACCCACCACCGCTCCGACTGGGGCACCCACACGGCGTACCTCGCCGCGATGGAGTCGATCGCGCGCGACCACGACGGGCGTCCCCACTGGGGCAAGCTGCACACCCGCACCGCGGCCGACCTGGCGCCGGCGTACCCCCGCTTCGGTGAGTTCGCGCGGCTGAGAGACCGGCTCGACCCGGACCGGCTGTTCACCAACGACTACCTGCGGCGAGTCCTCGGCGACTGAGGAGCCAGGTCACGCGATCCTCGGCCGTCAGCGACCGGGGAGTGGCGCGCCGCGCGACCAACCGGGAGGGTGGCCCTCGCTGGCGTAGGCTCGGCCGCACCCGGAGCAGGAGGGGCAGGAGCGAAGCGGGAGCGTAGACGGCCAATGGTGCACCTCAGGCTCACCGGGGTGAGCGAGGACGGCCGCAAGCTCCTGCTCGTGAGCGACGCGAGGGTGGAGTTCACCGTCGACGTCGACGACCGGCTCCGGGCCGCCGCGTCGGGCGAGTGGCCCGAGCAGGACGGCGAGCAGGCACCGACCGGCCAGTGGGAGAGACAGATGCCATCCACCCTCCGTCCGCGCGACATCCAGGCGCGGATCCGGGCCGGGGAGACTCCCGAGTCCGTCGCGCAGGTCGCCGGCACCTCGGTCGACAAGGTGATGCCGTACGCCGCGCCGGTCCTGGCCGAGCGCGCCCACGTCGCCCAGCGCGCACTGCGCGCCTCGGTCCGCCGCCGCCCCGCGGAGGGTGGCCCGACCAGCTCTGCTCGCACGCTCGGCGATGCCATCGGTGGTCACCTGCGCGCGCGCAACGTGGACCCGGAGACGGTCACCTGGGACGCCTGGCGTCGCGAGGACGCCCGCTGGACCCTGACCGGGTCGTTCACGACCGTCGGCCGGGTCGGAGCCGCACACTTCTCGTTCGACGCGCCTGGCAACTACGTCGTGGCCGACGACGACGACGCCCACTGGCTCCTCGGCGAGATCGCCGACGAGACCTCGCCGACCGATCTCGTAGAGGACGAGTCGGCCCACGACGACCTGTCGGACGCCCGCCGACGGCGACTGTCCGCCGTACCCGCAGACGAGCTGCCGCTGGGTGACGACGCCATCGAGCTGGTCAGCGACGACCCGGCCCCCGAGGTCGGCCGCGCTCGCGCCGACGAGACCGCGGCGCTGGGTGCCGAGGCCCCCCTGGAGGCCTATCTCGACCCGCCGGCCGGCTCCGAGCAGGCGAGCCTCGACGAGCTCGACGACCCGGACGAGGCGGAGCAGGGGCCGGACGGCGAATCCGACGACCAGGACCCACGCCGCCACGAGCCACCCAGCCGCAAGCCGGTCAAGAAGACCCGGGGCCGGGCCTCGGTCCCCAGCTGGGACGAGATCATGTTCGGCGGCGAGTCCACGCCGGACTGACCCCCGGTACAACCCGGTGACGGTGACGTACCCCCTACGTCACGGACGCCAGGATCCCGCGCTCACCGGGCAATCCACGGCGCAGCCAGTCAGTCGACCCGACCAGCCGCGTGAGCGGAGGATCGAGCCGACGGCGATGGCGGTCCGACAGGGTCGGCGGAACACCTGGCCCCACCCGAGCCGTAGGCCACACCCACCCGCCACTGCCGCGTCCAGCTCGCGCTCGAGGTCGGCATCCCAGTCTCGTGGCCCGTCGTGGAACATGCGTCCGTTCAGCTCGACGGTGACTGCGTAGGGGAGGTAGCAGACGTCGCGGATCGCGAGGCCCCCAGCGGACCTCTCGGGTTGCTGCCGGTGACCGCGTGGCAGGGAGTGCGGACGCTCGACCCTCACCAGATACCCGTGCTCGAGCACCGAGCACGTGCCTTCGGCCAGGTCCGTCAACACCGAGCTGACCCAGGGGCGGCGGGCCTGACGCGGGCGATGGTCGAGCGCCACCAGGAGCCGGGCCGCGGTCGTGTGCCGGGACCTGATCGCGTCCGCCAACAGCTGGACGCCGTCCAGCTCGTCGGTCGTGGCTCCCGCGAGGTCGAGCAGCGCGTCCTCGCTCAGCTGGCGTGGAGGGCTCGAGGTCCAGCGCACCCGTTGCTCGAGACGCGACATACGCACGACGCCATAGCCGGCGACGGCTCGCACACGGCGGTCCTCGGCAACGCCGATGGCGATGAGCCGGTCAGCACCTGGAAGCGACTCCAGACCTGCTGCCCGCAGGGCGGACGCCGCGACCAGGGCGGCGGGCTCGTAGTGCAGGACCCCTGCCCACGCACGCTGGGTCCACGTCGGCCGGCCCGTGTGGTCGATGTAGACACCGGGCAGCAGTCTGGTCAGCTCGCGTCTGCGCTGCACGCGCTCGACGTCTCCCGGAGTCAGGCCGGCCGCGTGCAGCTGCCGCCGAGAGACCAGCCCGTCCTGCTGCCTCAGCTGATGGTGGACAGCGTCGAGATCCATACCCGGTGATCTACCCGCCTGGCCCAGGAGCACACCTCGTCGTGGTCGGGGCTGTGGAGAACTCTCACTCCGGTGTCTGTGACGCACCTGGTGCGTCACGGCGACCGGGATCAGGCAGGGTCCAAGGGCATCAGGGGTGTGCACTGGCAGTCCTGGCCACTCGCCTGGGCCATGTGACCCGCTGCGACTAGTGCCGTCCGACCGAAAGGTCGCTTCTCCCCAGAACGCCGATGCGCGGGGGCGGGGGCGCTTTACCGTCGAGTTCTGGCTCTGAGCAGAGGGGTGCCCAGAGACACGCGCGAACGCCGAGGGGCTCGACCGACACGGGGAGGCCGAGCCCCTCGGAACCACGCCGACTCGGGTCTCCCTCCGAGCGGCGGGCGTGGCCCGGCAGCCGGGAGCTGCCGGGCTCCGTCACGCCTAGGAGCCGAACGGCAGCGGCTCGGCGTTCATGGACACCGCTCGGGCCCTGGCCGCGGTGAGACGCCGGCGGTGGTGCTGGCGACAGAGCACCTCGTAGGCCACCTCGGCCGGTGGCCCGGCGACGTCGTCCACGTCGCCGACGACGATCACCTCGCCCTCGATGACCATGACGCCATCCTCTGTGCGGGCGTTGTGGGTCGCCCGCTTGCCGCACCAGCAGAGGGCCTCGACCTGGAGGACCTCGGTCCGGTCGGCCAGCTCGACCAGCCTGGCGGACGCCGGGAAGAGCAGGGTGCGGAAGTCGGTGAGGATGCCGAAGCAGAACACGTCGATCTGAAGCTCGTCGACGACCTTGGCGAGCTGGTCGATCTGGCGTGGGGTGTAGAACTGCGCCTCGTCGCAGACCACGTAGTCGACCCTCGCCCCCGCCGTGAGCGAGTCCACGACGTAGTGCCAGAAGTCGAAGTCCGGGATCACCTCGATCGCATCGTGGGTGAGGCCGAGCCGCGAGGAGAGGACGGACTCGCCGGCCCGGTCGTGCGAGGTGAAGATCCGGCCGATCCGGCCACGGGCGGCGTGGTTGTGGTTGGTCTGCAGGGCCAGCGTCGACTTCCCGGCGTCCATGGTGCCGGTCCAGAAGGTCAGTTCAGCCACGCGCGAATCTTGTCACGGTCCGCGCCCGGGTCCCGGATGGATACTGGGACACCTACCCAGAGGAGAGACATGACCCCCTCCGAGTCTGCGTGATCCGCGCGGGCCTGCTCGTCGCGGTCGACGACCTGGACGGCTTGGCGGCCGTGGTGGTGGACACCCGCCTCGCGCTCACCGGGCCCCCGGGGGCCGAGCGCTACGCCGCGGGCCACCTGCCGGGGGCGGCGTACCTCGACATCGACGACGACCTCGCCGCGGCCCCGGGCTCCGACGGACGGCACCCGCTACCCGATCCCGGACGCCTGGTCGCGGCGGTACGTCGCGCCGGGATCTCCCACGACTCGCTCGTCGTCGTCTACGACGAGGGGCCGGGTACGGCGGCGGCCCGCCTCTGGTGGCTGCTGCGCGACTACGGGCACGACGACGTGCTGGTCCTCGACGGCGGCCTGGCGGCGTGGACGGGCGGCGGGCGGCCTCTGTCCACCGACCCGGTGGTGCCCGTGTCGGGCGACTGGTCAGGCACCCCCGGCCACCTCCCCGTGGTCGATGCCGACGGGATCCCGGCGGTGGTCCGCGACGGCGTCCTGATCGACGTCCGGGCGGCCGAGCGCTTCCGCGGCGAGCGCGAGCCCATCGACCCCGTGGCCGGTCACGTGCCGGGGGCCGTCAACGCGCCCCTGACCGGCAACACCGACGCGACCGGACGGTTCCTTCCCGGTGCGGAGCTGCGTCGGCGCTTCGACACGCTCGGGGTGAGCGCCGGCGGGCCGGTGGCGGCGTACTGCGGCTCCGGGGTCACGGCGACCCAGACGCTGCTCGCTCTGCGCCTGGCGGGCTTCGACGACGCGATGCTCTATCCGGGCAGCTGGAGCGGCTGGATCACCGACCCGGCGCGGCCGGTGGCGACCGACGGCTGAGGGGGCGGCCCCGTCGTGGTCGGGGCATGAAAAAAGGCGGGGAACTGCCTCCCTCGCCACTATTAACTTATAGCGCAGTGGGGGGCTTGCGGCAAGACCCCCTTCGTGCCGCAGAATCGCGGACCCTTGCCCATCCGCGAACCGGAGCTGATGCCGTGACCCGTCTGACCAGCAGTGCCTTCGCCCTCCCCGAGCACCTCGCCGCCAAGGCCGATCCGGCACTGATCGACGGCGACGAGCAGCACTTCTCACTCCTGGCGGAGAGCCTGGACCACTCGATCGCCGACCTGACCGAGCGGCTGGATGTCGAGCGCAAGGCGCCGGGCGGTGCCTACCAGCAGGCGCTCGACCGTGATCTCGAGATCCATCGGCTGAGCTCTCGCCTGCGCACCCTGCGCCGGTTCAGCCTCGACCTGTGTCTGGGCCGGATGGTCGGCGACGACGGCTCCGAGCCGATCTACGTCGGGCGGCTCGGCCTGACCGACAGCACCGGCCGCCGGCTCCTCGTCGACTGGCGCTCCCCCGCCGCCGAGCCCTTCTTCGGTGCGACCCACGCCAGCCCGATGGGACTGGCCAGCAGGCGCAGGTACCGCTGGACCGGCGGCCGGATCACCGACTACTGGGACGAGGTCTTCACGCCCGAAGGTCTCGAGGGACACGCGGCCCTCGACGACCAGTCCGCCTTCATCGCCAGCCTGGGAGGCAGCCGGTCGAACCGGATGCGCGACGTCCTCGGCACCATCCAGGCCGACCAGGACGCCGTCATCCGGGCCGGCTCGCGTGGCGCGTTGGTCGTCGACGGTGGCCCCGGCACCGGGAAGACCGTCGTGGCGCTGCACCGCGCGGCGTACCTGCTCTACGCCGACCCTCGCCTGGGCGAGGGCCGGGGCGGCGTGCTGGTCGTCGGGCCGCACCAGCCCTACCTCGCCTACGTCGGCGACGTGCTGCCCAGTCTCGGCGAGGAAGGCGTGCGGACCGCCACCCTGCGCGACTTCCTTCCCGAGGGCGCCGACGCTCCGCAGGAGCATGACCTTGCGGTGGCCCGGCTCAAGGCCTCGGCGGACATGGTGCGGGCGATCGAACCGGCGGTCGCGTTGTACGAGGAGCCGCCCACCCAGGGCATGGAGGTCACCACGCCGTGGGCCGACGTGTGGCTCAGCCCGCACGACTGGGTCGAGGCGTTCGAGTCTCTCGAGCCTGGTGTCCCGCACAACGAGGGCCGCGACCGGGTCTGGGAGGAGCTCGTCACGATCCTGCTCGACAAGCACGAGTCCGACGAGGACGTCTCGGAGGACCTGGTTCGCCGGGCCTTCACGCAGAACGAGGGGCTGGTCGACGCGTTCGCGCGAGCCTGGCCGCTGGTCGACCCGACCGACCTGGTCGGCGACCTGTGGTCGGTGCCGGCCTACCTGCGTCGCTGTGCGCCGTGGCTCGACGCCGACCAGGTGAGCGCCCTGCAGAGGAGGGACCCGCAGGCCTGGACCGCCTCCGACCTGCCCCTGCTCGACGCCGCCCGGCAGCGGCTGGGCGATCCCAGCGCGTCACAGCGCAGGCGTCGGCGGCAGGCAGCCGTGGCCGCCGAGCGCGAGCAGATGTCGCAGGTCGTCGACCACCTGGTGGCGACCGACGACTCCGAGATGCACGTGATGTCGATGCTGCGCGTGCACGACCTGCGCGACGCCCTCGTCGACGAGGACGTGGTGCCACGCGACGAGCCGGACCTCTTGGCCGGACCGTTCGCACACATCGTGGTGGACGAGGCGCAGGAGCTGACCGACGCCGAGTGGCAGATGCTGCTGCTGCGCTGCCCGTCCAGGAGCTTCACCATCGTCGGGGACCGGGCGCAGGCCAGGCACGGGTTCACCGAGTCGTGGCGGGAAAGGCTCGAGCGGGTC
>DATBBE010000116.1:0-14330 GCA_036271155.1 Nocardioides sp.
CGACCCGGCACCACCGACCCCCAGCTGGGCCGCTGACGCCGAGTCGGCATATGACGACTCGGCGCGAAATCGCTGCCACTTTGCGCCGACTGGGCGCGAAATCGCTGCCACTTTGCGCCGACTCGGTGTCAGTGCGGGAGGGCGTTGTGGGAGATCACGTCGGCGTACCAACGTGCGGAGTCCTTGAGGGTTCGGCGCTGGTCGTCGAAGTCGACGTGCACGAGCCCGAAGCGCTTGTCGTAACCCCATGCCCACTCGAAGTTGTCCAGGAGGGTCCACGCGTAGTACCCACGTACGTCGGCTCCGCGCCGGCGAGCCTCGAGGACGGCCGTGAGATGGTCCCGCAGGTAGGCGATGCGGTCCGGGTCGTGCACCGCGTCCCCGTCAACCACGTCCTGGGCACCCAGACCGTTCTCCGTCACCTGGATCGGAAGGCCCACGTCGCGCTGGACCCGGAGCAGCAGGTCGGTCAGCCCCGAGGGAACGATCGGCCATCCCATGACGGTGCGGGGCCCCGGGATCTCGACGAAGAAGGCACGATCGGTGCCCGGGAAGCTGCGGTGTCCCGTGGCGGCCCCTCCGCGGACGCGGCTGGGGTTGTAGAAGTTGATCCCCACCGAGTCGAGCGCGACCCGGATCTCCGCCTCGTCCTCGGGTCGGACGAACGACCAGTCGGTGAGTCCCGAAGTCGACGTCCGCAGCTCCTCGGAGTAGCCGTCGGCGAACATCGGGTCGAGGAAGACCCGGTTGGCGATCAGGTCCACGTGCTCGGCGGCCGCGATGTCCTCGGGGCGCTCGGAGGCAGGCTCCACTTGATGCAGGTTCAGGGCCACGGAGAGGTCGACGCCCTCGGGCAGCACGTCGCGCAGGGCGGTGACGGCTCGCCCGTGTGCCAGGTTGAGGTGGTGGGCCGCCCGGAAGGCCAGTGAGTCGTCCTGCCGACCCGGAGCGTGCTCCCCGCTGGCGTAGCCGAGGAAGGCCGAGCACCACGGCTCGTTGAGCGTCGTGATCTCCGGGACCCGGTCGCCGAGCTCCTTGCCGAGCAGCAAGGCGAAGTCGGCGAAGCGCGCAGGCACCTCCCGCGAGAGCCACCCTCCCGCGTCGCCGACGTCCAGGCTCTGCGGGAGGTCCCAGTGATAGAGAGTCATCAGCGGCCGGATGCCGCGGTCGAGGAGCCCATCGACGAGGCGCCGGTAGAAGTCGAGTCCCTGCTGGTTGACCGAGCGCCCGTCCGGCATCACCCGGGGCCAGGCCACCGAGAACCGGTACGACGCGATGCCGAGCTCGGCGATCAGGTCGAGATCCTCCGGCCACCGGTGGTAGTGGTCGCAGGCGACGTCGCCGGTGTCGCCGTTGTCGACGGCCCCCGGAGTGTGGCTGAAGGTGTCCCAGATGCTCGGCGCACGCCCGCCCTCGTGCA
Source organism: Nocardioides sp. (assembly GCA_036271155.1). Lineage (GTDB taxonomy): Bacteria > Actinomycetota > Actinomycetes > Propionibacteriales > Nocardioidaceae > Nocardioides. The sequence continues at coordinate 1,421 of DATBBE010000116.1, forward strand.
CCGCACCCTCGACCTGGTACGACGAGGTGGCCACGCCCCAGACGAAGTCCTCGGGAAAGGAGAGCGGGCTCATCCTTTGATCGCCCCCTGCATGATGCCGCCGACGATCTGCCGCCCGAGGAGTGCGAAGACGACCAGCACGGGGACCGTGCCGTAGAGGGTGCCGGCCATGATGATCGACTGCTGGGGCGCGTATCCGGTGGCGAGGCTCTGGAACGACACCTGGATCGTCGGGTTCTGCGTGCTCAGCACGATGATCGGCCAGAAGAAGTCGTTCCAGGCGGTCAGGAAGGTGAGCATCGCCAGCACCGCCATCGCCGGGCGCACCGCCGGCACGACCACGGAGAGGAAGACCCGCAGGGGCCCGGCGCCGTCCATGTACGCCGCCTCGATCAGCTCGTCGGGCACCGCGCTGGCGATGTACTGGCGCATGAAGAACACCCCGAAGGCCGTACACAGGCTGGGCAGGATCACCGCCGACAGGTGACCGGCGAGGCCGAGACGCGCCATCAGCATGTAGAGCGGGATCACGCCCATCTGGAGCGGGACCATCATCGTCGCCACACACACGGCGAGCAGGATGTTCGCTCCTCGGAAGCGCAGCTTGGCGAAGGCGAAGCCGGCCAGCGTGCACAGCGCGACCGTTCCTGCCGTGATCGCACCGGAGACGATGAGCGAGTTGATCAGACCGTGGTTCAGCGGCGCGAGCTCGAGCGCCTTCTTCATGTTGTCGAAGATCGAGGTCGTCGGCAGGACCGGTGGGGTCGCCGCGGCCATCTCGGCGTTGGTGTGCGACGCCATCACGATCGTGTAGTAGAGCGGGAAGACCGAGACGAGCGTGACCAGGCCGACCAGCGTGTAGGTCACCCAGCTTCCCTTGAGGCTGGTGTTGGCTTCGGCACCCTTCATCGGGTCGTCACCTCCGGCGCTGCGCCGAGCAACGGCGTACGCCTTCGTCGTCCGCCCTCGCGCAGCTCCCGACGTCGGGCGAGGTACAGGTTGACCCCGACGGCCAGCACGATGATCAGGAACATCGTCCAGGCGGTGGCCGAGGCCAGACCGAGGCGGTCGTTGGTCCACCCCTGCTGGTACATCAGCAGGCCGAGGGTCTGGTACTGGTTCTGCGTGCCGCCGTCGGGCAGTCCGTTGTGGTAGAGCAGCGGCTCACCGAACAGCTGGGCAGCGCCGATCGTCGAGACCACGATCGTGAACAGGATCGTCGGGCGCAGACCGGGCAGGGTGACGTGGCGGAACTGTGACCAGCGGTTGGCGCCGTCCATCGCGGCGGCCTCGTAGAGGTCGGAGCTGATCGCCTGCATCCCGGCCAGGTAGATCAGGGCGTTGTAGCCGGTCCAGCGCCAGGTGACGATGGCCGAGACCGCGATCTGCGAGGGCCACTTCGAGCCCTGCCAGTCGACCGTCGGCAGGTGGACGGTGTGGAGGACCCAGTTGACCAGGCCCAGCTTGGGGTCGAAGAGCTCGGCGAAGATCACCGTCGCGGCCGCCAGGCTGGTGGCGTAGGGCATCAGGATCGCCACCCGGAAGAACGTCCGGCCCCGGAGCCGGTAGTTGAGCAGGTGGGCGATGCCCAGGGCCATGCAGAGCTGCGGGACCGTCGAGATGATCCCGATCGAGATGGTGTTGCGGAAGGCGTTCCAGAAGAAGTCGTTGCTGAGCAGGTTGTGGTAGTTCTCCAGGCCGATCCAGCTGGACTGGTGGTACGTCGACAGCCGGGTGTCGTGCAGCGAGACCCAGGCCGTGTCGAGCCAGGGGTAGATGCTGAAGGCCGCGAACACGACGAAGAACGGCAGGACGTAGACGTAGCCGACGCGGCGTCCTGGCAGGTGGGCCCGGCTCCGGCTCTTCGGGCGCTGAGGCCGGGACCGGCGTACGGCGAGCTCGGGGTGCTGCAGGGCGGTCATGGCACCTTTCCTACGGCAGATCGATCGACTCGGGGAGGACCCGTTGCGGCGTGGCCCGGCCGCCGACCCGGCGCAGGAGGGGTCGGCGGCCGGGAGGGGGTCAGCCGGTGACCTGCTTGATCGCGTCGAGGGCGGCGCTGAAGGCGTCGTCGGGCGAGGTGCCCTTGGTCTCGACGTTGGTGAGCTGCGTGGTCAGTGCGGACTGGATCTGGGTGTCGTAGAGCCCGATCGGCGGGATCTTCATCTGCTGCGAGATGTCGCCGAAGATCTGGCCCACGGGTGCGTTGCTGAAGTAGGCGCTCTTGGCGCCACTCACGGCCGGATCGGCCGCGGCGTCGGAGTTCGACGGGAAGTGGCCGCCCTGATTCCACATCGTGACCTGCTGCTGCTTCGCCGAGAGCCACTCGACCAGCGCGATGGCGGCGTCCTTGTGGGCAGCCTTGGCCGGGACGCCCAGCCAGGACCCGCCCCAGTTGGTCGCTCCCCCGGGCAGCACGGGAGCGATGTCCCACTTGCCGGCGTAGGAGTCACCGGCCTGGCCCTGGATGTAGCCCATCATCCAGGTGGGGCAGGCCAGGGTGGCGAAGGCACCGCTCGAGAAGGCCTTGTTCCACGCCGGCGTGAACTGCTGCAGGCCGGCGGTGATGCCGTCCTGAGCGGCCTGGCTGGCATAGCCCCAGGCGCTCTTGACGCCGTCGCTGTTCTCGACGTCGGGCTGACCGTCGGCGTTGTCGTAGGCCTCCTCGCCCTGGTAGACCGCCGTGGAGAAGATGCTCGCCGCGCTGTCGACGAAGTGCGATCCCGACGGCTTGGTCGGCGACGCCTCGTACTGCTTGCCGAAGGCGATGAAGTCGTCCCAGGTGCCGAGCTTCTGGGCGAGGGTCTTCGGGTCGGACGGCAGTCCCGCCTGCTTGAGGAGGTCGCTGCGGTAGCAGATCGCCTCCGGCCCGATGTCCGTCCCGAGCCCGACCGTGGACGAGCCGTCCGACGTGGAGGCGAGCTGCCACTTCCACGGGAAGAACTGCGCCTTGTCGGCCGTGGCGTTCGGCACGGTGTTCCAGTTGACGAACTGGTCGGCGTGGTTCTGCACCACATCGGCCACGAAGCCGATCTCGATGCCCTGTACGTCGTCGAGGCCGCTACCCGACGCGAGCCGGGTCTTGAGGCGCGTCCAGTAGTCGGCTGACTGCTCGACGTCGTCCTCCTTGATCGTGATGTTGGGGCAGACCTTGTGGTAGGCGTCCCACAGGCCGGCTTCCTTGAAGCCGAAGGTGCCGAAGAGCCCGACCGTGACGGTCGTGTCGTCGGTGGTCCCGCAGGGACCGGCATCGGCGCTCCCGCCTGTCGACCCCGACGAGCTCGAGCTACCACAGCCCGCGAGCACGAAGGTGCCGAGCGCGGCGACCGCCAGCAGAGCCGCACCTCTGCGGCGCGTGGAGCTTCGGGGCATGGGTCCTCCTCGGTGACCTCGACGAACCCGTCCGCCGGATTCGTGAGAGCGCTCTCACAAGCACTCGCGCACAGGATGCTGTGACCGCTGTCACGGTGTCAAGGACGAGTTACGGCAAGCGTCGTGCGTAATTCACCTCGCACCGCCCGGTCACGCCGTGCGGCGGACGACCAGCTCCACCGGCAGGACGGTACGACGCGGAAGCGGCTCGCGACCTTCGATCCGGTCGATCAGCAGCCTGGTCATGGTCATCCCCAGGGCGGCGATCGGCTGGCGGACGGTCGTCAGCGCCGGCTCCTGCTCGGCCGCGGCGGGGATGTCGTCGAAGCCGATCACGGCCACGTCGTCGCCCACCGTTCGCCCGCTCTCCCGCAGAGCGCGGAGCACGCCGAAGGCCGCCAGGTCGGAGGCCGCGAAGACGGCGTCGACGTCCGGTCGGCGCCGGAGCAGCGCTGCTGTCGCGGCGTACCCTCCCGCCACCGTGAAGTCTCCGACCGAGACGAGGCTCTCGTCGACTGCCCGGCCGCCCGCCTCGATCGCGGTCCGATAGCCGGCCAGACGGTCCTGCCCGGCGCACATGTCGAGCGGGCCGGTCACGGTCGCCACGTGCTGACGCCCCGAGGCGAGCAGGTGCTCGGTCGCGAGGCGGCCACCCCCGATATTGTCGGCGTCGACGTACCACAACCTGCGGCGACCGCTCAGCGGACGTCCGCTGAGGACGGTGGGGACGCCGAGCCCCTCCAAGCGCTGAGGCAGCTGGTCCTTCCCGTGCAGTGACAGCAGCAGCACGCCGTCGACGTGGCCGCCGGCGGCGTAGGTCAGGAAGCGCTCCTGGTCCTCCGGTCGGTTCACGACCGTGAAGACCAGCTGCTGTCCGGCACCTGCCACGGCCTCCTGCGCGCTGCGAAGCATGCCGAGGAAGAACGGGTCTGCGAACATGCGTTCTTCGGTCTCCTCCACGAGGAACGCCACCGAGTCGCTGCGCCCGGTCACCAGGCTGCGGGCCGCGAGGTTGGGCACGTAGGAGATCGCCTGGGCCGCTTCCAGGACGGCCGAACGAGCGTGCTCACTGACCTTCGAGTCGCCCCGGAGCACGCGGCTGGCCGTGGCACGGGAGACGCCCGCGCGGGCCGCCAGATCCTCCAGTGTGGGGGCGGGGCGGACGCGCGTGCCCTTGCGCGGAGCCGTCGTCACGGTCGCAGTGTGGCACGCCCGCGCCTCCGAAGAACGCGGCTATCGTGCAGCCGTGAGCGCGCAGACCCCGTCCTCGACGCCGTCCACTCAGCCGGCCGGGCCCGACTTCCACTACTCCGACCTGTTGCCCACCGGCCCGGACGACACGCCGTACCGGCTGGTGACCAGCGAGGGGGTGTCGACGTTCCAGGCCGAGGGGCGCACCTTCCTGAGAGTCGACCCCGAGGCCTTGCGGCTGCTGACCGCCGAGGCCATGCACGACATCGCGCACTACCTGCGGCCGGCCCACCTGCGACAGCTGCGCGCGATCATCGACGATCCCGAGTCGAGCGGGAACGACCGGTTCGTCGCCCTCGACCTGCTGAAGAACGTCAACATCTCCGCGGGCGGCGTCCTGCCGATGTGCCAGGACACGGGCACCGCGATCGTGATGGGCAAGAAGACCGAGGGGGTGCTCACCGGGGCCGACGACGGCGAGGCGATCAGCCAAGGTGTCTACGACGCCTACACCCAGCTCAACCTGCGCTACTCCCAGCTCGCACCGCTGACGATGTGGGAGGAGACGAACACCGGCACCAACCTCCCTGCCCAGGTCGAGATCTACTCGGTCCCCGGCGACCGGCCCGAGTACAAGTTCCTCTTCATGGCCAAGGGCGGTGGCTCGGCGAACAAGTCGTTCCTCTACCAGGAGACGAAGGCGGTGCTGAACCCCCAGCGGATGCTCACCTTCCTCGACGAGAAGATCCGCTCGCTTGGCACCGCCGCGTGCCCGCCGTACCACCTGGCGATCGTGATCGGCGGCACCTCGGCGGAGTTCGCGCTGAAGACCGCGAAGTACGCCTCGGCCCACTACCTCGACCACCTGCCGACGTCGGGATCCCTTGCGGCGCACGGGTTTCGCGACCTGGAGCTGGAGGACGAGGTCTTCAAGCTCACTCAAGGTTTCGGGATCGGCGCGCAGTTCGGTGGCAAGTACTTCTGCCACGACGTGCGCGTGATGCGGCTGCCGCGGCACGGCGCCTCGTGCCCGGTCGCGATCGCGGTCTCGTGCTCGGCGGACCGGCAGGCGCTGGGCAAGATCACGCCCGACGGCGTCTTCCTCGAGCAGCTCGAGACGGACCCGGCGTCCTACCTGCCCGACACCACCGACGAGCACCTGGACGACGACGTGGTGCAGGTCGACCTGCGCCGGCCGATGACCGAGATCCTGGCCGACCTCTCGCAGTATCCCGTCAAGACGCGGCTGTCGCTGACCGGGCCGCTGGTCGTCGCCCGCGACATCGCCCACGCCAAGATCCAGGAGCGCCTCGACGCGGGCGAGGAGATGCCGGCGTACCTTCGCGACCACGCGGTCTACTACGCCGGCCCCGCGAAGACGCCCGAGGGCTATGCCTCCGGATCCTTCGGGCCGACCACGGCCGGCCGGATGGACTCCTACGTCGAGCGGTTCCAGGCCGAGGGCGGGTCACTGGTGATGTTGGCCAAGGGAAACCGGTCGAAGGCCGTCACCGAGGCCTGTGCGACCCACGGCGGCTTCTATCTCGGCTCGATCGGCGGCCCCGCGGCACGCCTCGCGCAGGACTGCATCAAGTCGGTCGAGGTGCTGGAGTATCCCGAGCTCGGGATGGAGGCCGTGTGGAAGATCGAGGTCGAGGACTTCCCGGCGTTCATCGTCGTCGACGACAAGGGCAACGACTTCTTCACCGACCCCAGCGGTGCGGTCACGGTGCCGCTGACCGGCATCAGGGTCCGTTCCGCCGAGTAGGCCAGCCCGATACTTCGCAGCAGTTCGCACCCGGCCAGCGGCGTGTCGAGGTGCCGAACGCTGCGAACTATCCGGAGTCGGGCGTCGTTGACTAGACGTTGAGGGGAGCGCCAGAGGGGGTGACCAGGGAGTTGCGGCGGCGCTGGTCGAGCGGTGAGGTACGCCGGTCGAGGCGGCCGTCGAGGAGCGCCAGAGCCCGCTCGGCCTGGCCGTCGCTGACCAGGCAGTAGAGGAGGGTCTCCTCGACGATCTCCCGCTGCGCCGCCGACCCGCCGATCCGTGGCAGCCCCGGCAGGACGTCGGACAGCACTCGGGCTGCCTCGCCCCAGCGTTGCTCACCGGCAGCCAGCAGGGCCTCGCACACCGACGCCACCGTCGTGCGGACCGCCAGCTCCGAGGTGCCCTGGCAGTGGGTGCGCAGGGCGGCCAGCCGGGGCAGGTCGCCCGCAGCCGCGAGCGCCAGCGCCGAGTGCAGCGCGACGAAAGGCGTCTCGGGCCGGTCGACGAGCTCGGGACCGGCAGCCTCGAGCACGCACTCGACGGGCGGCGGTGCCGTCTCGCCGGTGAACGCCGAGGTGCCGGCGGCGGCGTCCCAGCCTGACGTCGTCACCATCCAGCGCCACAGCAGGGACGCCGAGTCGATCAGGGCCCGGACACCGGTGACGGTCGGCGGGGCGAGCTGGGTGTAGTAGCGCTGCCGCACTGCCTCGGTGTCGCCGATGGCGAGCTCGTGCAGGGCGGCGTGCCACGAGAAGTGGGCGCCGTGGCTGGCCGACCGGCCGCTCTCGGCGACCCAGTGGTCGAGCCAGGCCCGGCCCGCCTCGTGCCGGCCGGTCTCGTACATCACATGGGTCTGGGCGTGTACGGCGTGCCCCGAGGTCGGCTCGCACTCCAGCGCGCTCTCGGCGAGCAGGCCGGCGTCGTCGAACCGCGACTGGTCCTGGCGGGTGAACGCGAGCAGGGAGATGTACCACCAGTGGTCGCCGTACGCCGGGGCCAGGCCCTCGACCAGCTCCCACGCCTCCTGCTGGATGTCGGTGACACCGGAGAACGCGATCGTCGGCACTGCGGCCGACACGGCCAGGACGTCGCGCGGGTGCTGGGCGATGTGGTTCATCAGCGCTGTGGCGCCGGAGTTGCGCACATCCTCGACGCGGCGGCCGACGACGTCGACCAGGCTGCGCTCTCGGTCGTCGCCGCGTGCGCGGACGGCCCGACGGGCCGCCTCCAGCGAGGTGGCCACGTCGATCGACGAACCACCCTCGTGACCGAGCATCGCCAGCGCGGCATGGGCGACCGCGAAGTCGGGGTCGAGGGTGACGGCCTCGACGAGCTTCTCGTCCGCGCCCGACTGCAGCCTCATCAGCCGCTCGAGCCCGGCGTTGTACGCCGCAGCCGCCTCGGCCGTGGTCGACAGCGCGAGGCCGAGCGGGTCACGCGGCCGGGCCAGCGGGTGGTGCCCGCCGACGACGCGGCCGTCGGCCAGGCGGCGTGGCTCGGGGGCGATCTCGTCGACGACCGCCGTGGCGATCTGCGCCGCCTGGCTGCGGATCTCGGGGATCGCCGTCGACTCGTACAGCTCGCCGCGACGTACCGAGCCCAACGTCCAGATCGGCGCGCCGGTCGAGCCCACCGAGTCGACCAGCCGGCCGCCCTCTGTCCTGAGCCCGAGGCGCGCGGTGCTGAGCTGCCCCAGGGCCACCCCTGCGCGCGGGGCAAGCAGGTCGTCGACCAGCGGGTCGCTGCCCGGGCGCACGACCGTGCTGGTGCCGGTGCAGTTCACGACCCAGCCGACCTCGTGGACGCTGCCGTCGGTGAGAGTGACCCGCAGCCCGCCGCCGGTGAGCGGCTCCGCGTCGGCCACCTCGCAGGCCGTGCGTCGCACCGTGCCCGAGGTCTCGAGCGCGCTGACCGCGTCGGCCGAGCCCGGTGGCATCCGGTGGCGGATGCGACCCCAGGCGCTGGCGTCCTCGCGCAGGAACTCGGTGCGATCGGCCTCGTCGAGCCGCTGCCAGAGCGCCTGCACCACGGTCCGCAGGCCGTCGACCGCGGGGCGCCAGTCGCCCGTGGAGCGCTGGACGCCGGCGATGTGCTCGGCCGCGCGGACGCGGTAGTCGTCGAGGCTGCTCCCCCAGTCGTCGATCTCGGGGATGGCCGCGAGCTGGAGCTCGTCGGCGTGGCGCTCGGGCAGCTCGCCGTGCCGCGAGACCGCCAGGATGTGACGGTCGGGTCGCTGTGCCGGTCCGGTGAGCGACAGGACGACGTCGACCATCGTCAGCCCCGTGCCCACCAGCAGCACGTCCGGCGGGCCGGCGAGGTCGCGACGTACGACGTCGACAGCGCCGGGCGCCCACGGGTCGGGCACGAAGAAGGCCGAGCGCTGCAGAGCCTCGGGAGCCCAGGCGAAGCCGGGCGGCCGTTCACCGGTGGCCAGGACCACCGCGTCGCCGACCACGACCTGGCCGTCGTCGGTGCTGACCACCACGCCGGAGTCGTCGGGGCGGATGCCGGTCGCTCGCACCCGCAGATGACGGAGGGCGACGCGGTCGTCGGCGGCGAAGGTCTGCGTGACGGACTCGTCGAGGTAGCGACCCCAGTCGACACGGGGGGCGAAGACACCCGGCTCGGTCATCAGCTCGGGGTGCTGCCGGGCCCGCCAGGCGACGAAGTTGCCGGGGTCCTCGGGCAGGGCACTCATGCCGCCGGCAGCGACGTTGAGCAGATGCTGGGGGTCGGACGTGCCGAACGCCGTGCCGCGCGCTCGGTGCAGGGCCGGGTCGACGAGCACCACGTCGAGCGGGGTGTCGCGGCGACGGGCGGCCCGAGCCAGGTGGAGTGCGGTGAGGGTGCCCGAGGCTCCGGCCCCGATCACGACCACCCGAGGCGTCGGTCGGTCGTCTCGCATGCGGTCCTCCCCTTCGTCATGACGCCGAAGTCGGGCAGCGTCATTGTCGACTGTTTTACTGTACTTTACGGGTGGGCACCAACTCCCCACGGCGCGCGAGCCGTCACGTCCCTACCGTAGGACCCGTGGAGTACGTCGAGGTAGCACGCAGCGAGTCCGAGCGTGGCGAGCTCGTGCTCCGCGAGCGGCGTCCCGGCCCCACCGGAGGCCCGACCGTACTCGAGCTGCGGGCCAACGGCGTCTTCGTGATGGACACCTCCGAGCACGCCTCCGAGCAGGCCCTCGCCGACGCCGGCCTCGGGCGGGTCACTGCGCCGCGCAGGGTCCTGGTGGGCGGGCTCGGGCTCGGGTTCACCCTCGACCGGGTGCTGGGCGACCGCCGGGTCGAGCACGTCGACGTCGTCGAGATCGAGCCCGCGCTGGTCGAGTGGATGCGGGACGGGACCATCCCCCATGGTCGCCGCCTCCTGGCCGACAGCCGCGCCCGGATCGTCGTGGCCGACGTCGCCCGGGCCGTGGCCGAGGCCGGCTCCACGGCGTACGACGTGGTGCTGCTCGACGTCGACAACGGCCCCGCCCAGGTCGTGCACGAGAGCAACGCCGCGATCTACGACGAGCCCTTCCTGCGCTCGGTCCGCCAGCGGCTGAAGCCCGGTGGAGCCCTCGTCATCTGGTCCGCGGAGCGCGCGCCGGCTCTTGCCGCCACCCTGCGGACCGTGTTCGGCGACGTCGAGGAGCGCGACCACGAGGTCCGCCTCCAGGACCGGGACGAGCACTACTGGCTCTACGCGGCCCGTCGCCCGGCGTCCGCGTAGCCTCGAGGACATGAGCGGCCTGTCAGAGAGCGGAGAGTTCCGGACCGAGCACGACTCCATGGGCGAGGTCGAGGTCCCCGCCGACGCCTTGTGGCAGGCGCAGACCCAGCGTGCGGTGGAGAACTTCCCGATCAGCGGCCGGCCGCTGCCTCCCTCCCTGGTGCACGCACTCGCCCGGATCAAGGCCGCCGCCGCCCGGACGAACGCCGACCTCGAGGTGGTCTCGGCGGTGCAGCGCGACGCGATCGTCGCCGCGGTCGCGGAGATCGTGGAGGGCCGCTTCGACGAGCACTTCCCCATCGACGTGTTCCAGACCGGCTCCGGCACCAGCACGAACATGAACGTCAACGAGGTCGTCGCCTCGCTGGCCGGTCGGGCCGGTATCGTGGCCCACCCGAACGACGTCGTCAACGCCAGCCAGTCCTCGAACGACACGTTCCCCAGCGCGATCCACGTGGCGGCCGTGCTCGCGGCCGCTCCCCTCGACGAGGCGGTCGGTGTGCTGGCCGACGCCCTGACCCGCAAGGCCGAGGAGTACGCCGACGCGGTCAAGTCCGGCCGCACCCACCTGATGGACGCCACGCCGGTCACCCTGGGCCAGGAGCTCGGCGGGTACGCCGCCACGGCGGCGTACGCCCGCGAGCGGCTGGCGGCAGTGCTTCCGCGGGTGCGCGAGCTGCCCCTCGGTGGGACCGCCGTCGGCACCGGCATCAACACGCCCCCGGCCTTCGCCGTACAGACGATCGACCACCTCAACGACGACACCGGCGAGTCGTTCACCGAGGCTCGCAACCACTTCGAGGCGCAGGGTACGCAGGACTCCCTGGTCGAGCTGAGCGGAGTCCTCAAGACCTATGCCGTCGGGCTGGTGAAGATCTGCAACGACCTGCGCTGGATGGGCAGCGGGCCGACCGCCGGTCTCGGGGAGATCCACCTGCGCGATCTCCAGCCCGGGTCGAGCATCATGCCGGGCAAGGTCAACCCGGTCATCCCGGAGGCCACCCTGCAGGTCTGCGCCCAGGTGATCGGCAACGACGCCGCGATCACCTTCGCCGGCGCCTCGGGAAGCTTCGAGCTGAACGTGATGCTGCCGGTGCTCGCGCGCAACCTCCTGGAGTCGATGGAGCTGCTCACCCAGGCCTCGCATCTGCTGGCCGCCTGCGTCGACGGGATCACCGCCGACCGCGACCGGCTGCGGGCCTATGCCGAGAGCTCACCCAGCATCGTGACCCCGCTCAACAAGTACGTCGGCTACGAGGCTGCCGCCAAGATCGCCAAGCGGGCGCTGGCCGACGGTGCCACCATCCGGCAGACCGTGGTCGACCTCGGGTACGTCGAGCGCGGCGAGGTGACCGAGGAGCAGCTGGATGACGCCCTCGACGTCGAGCGGATGACCCGTCCCGACGGCGGCACGCTGTCGACGTGACGCCCTCGCGAAGCACAGCTCGGACCTACGTCGTGACCGGCGGCTCCGACGGAATCGGCCTGGAGTGCGCGAGCCAGCTGGCTGCCGCCGAGCCGGGCTGCCGGATCGTCCTGGTCGGGCGCGACCCCGGACGCACGGCGAACGCCGTCGCCCGGCTGCGCAGGGAGTCACCGCAGTGCCGTGTCGACTCCCTATTGTGCGACTTCGGTGACCAGGCCGCCGTACGCCGACTGGCCGCGGACCTGCTGAAGACCTGTGACCACATCGACGTGCTGGTGAACAACGCGGGCACGGTGTTCGCTCGGCGCACGCTCACCGCGGACGGGGTCGAGGCGACGTTCGCGGTCAACCACCTGGCCGGCTTCCTGCTGACCGAGCTGCTGCTGGACCGGCTCCGCGAGAGCGCGCCGGCCCGGATCGTCTTCACGTCGTCCGCGGGGCACTACTCCGGGACCCTGGACCTCGACGACATCGGCTTCGAGCGTGGCTACTCCGTGATGCGGGCCTACTCCCGCTCCAAGCTCGCCAACGTCCTCACCGCGCGAGCCCTCGCCCGCCGACTCGAGGGCACCGGCGTCAGCGTCACCTCGCTCCACCCGGGTGCCATCGCCACGAACATCTGGAGCCGGGCCCCGTGGTTCGCGCGACCGGTCCTGGCGGTGATGAAGAGGCGGATGGAGTCACCCGAGGTCGGTGGCGCACGGCTCGCCTACCTCGCCAGCAGCCCCGCCGTCGAGGGGCAGACCGGTGGTTACTACCAGCGCGACCGACTGCGCGAGCCCTCGGACCTGGCTCGCGACGACACCCTGGGCGAGCGCCTGTACGACGTGAGCGCGCGGCTCGTGGGGCTGCCTGCCTGACCGGTGACCCGGCTCAGCGGTGGATGGGCTCAGCGGTGGATGGGCTCAGAGGTGGGTCAGCTTCGCCGAGTGCGTCACCGTCGCCGACTTGTTGGCGACCAGGTCGGTCGCCGACACGGTGTAGACGAGGGTGCCCTTGCGGAGGTGAGCCGGCTTGGCCGCCCACTGGTGCAGAGAGTCGACCTTCATCGTGAGGGCCCTGGCCCTCGCGAACGCCTTGGCCTTCGACGCCGTCTTGATCCAGCGGCGGTGCTTGGCGTCGTAGGCGAACCAGGCCTTGCCGCGCTTCTCGACCGCCTTGAGCGAGACCTTCCGGACGCCGGTGCCGGCATCGGTCGCGGTGCCGTGCAGGGTCTTCCACGACGCCACGGAGTGCCGGTGCCCGGGCAGCTGGAGCTTGACGACGGGGCCGGTGCTGTCGGCCTTGACGACCACGGGCGAGGAGCTGATCTTGGGTGAGCTGTTGCCCACCTGGTCGGTCAGGATCACCTGGGGCGTGAACGTGCCGGCCTTCTGGTACACGTGGGTGAGCGTGGTGCCCGTGGTCCAGTTCGTCGTGGTGCCGTCACCCCA
>DATBBE010000117.1:0-11694 GCA_036271155.1 Nocardioides sp.
AGCTTGCTCGCCAGGCGACGAGGAGTTGATCAGGGCCGACCCGACGGAGGAGGGGTGGAACGGCCGCAGCGAACGCCGCAGCGAGCTTGCTCGCCAGGCGACGAGGAGTTGATCAGGGCCGACCCGACGGAGGAGGGGTGGAACGGCCGCAGCGAACGCCGCAGCGAGCTCCCGATGCTTCGCAGCGGTAGGCACCTCGACCCGCGCCAACTCCCACGTCGGCTAGGGGAGGGGGTCCACGTCGGCCAGGCCCATCCGGTCCAGCATCCAGGCCTGGGTGAACGCCCGGTCTCGCCAGGCGTGGTAGCGGCCGGAGACCCCGCCGTGACCCGCGGCCATCTCGGTCTTGAGCAGGATCTCGGGCCGGCGCTGTCCGTCGGGAGCCGTGGCCCGAAGTCGGGCCACCCACTTGGCGGGCTCGACGTACAGCACGCGGGTGTCGTTGACCGACGTGGTCGCCAGGATCGGGGGGTAGTCCTGGTCGCCGACGTTCTCGTACGGCGCGTAGCCGGCGATGTAGTCGTAGGTCTCGGCGTCCGCGGCGGGGTTGCCCCACTCGTCGTACTCCGTGACGGTCAGCGGCAGGCTCGCGTCCAGCATCGAGGTGAGCGCGTCGACGAACGGCACCTCGGCCACCAGCCCACCGAAGAGGTCGCCGTGCTCGTTGGCGACGGCGCCGATCAGCAGACCGCCGGCGGAGCCGCCCTCGCCGACGATCTGGTCGTGGACGGTCCAGCCGGTCGCCACCAGATGCCGGGCGCAGGCGGCGAAGTCGGAGAACGTGTTGCGCTTGCTCAACAGCTTGCCGTCGTCGTACCAGCGGCGCCCCATCTCACCGCCGCCGCGCACGTGAGCGATCGCCACGCCCGCGCCCCGGTCGAGCAAGGACAGCCACGAGACGGAGAAGCCCGGATCGGTCGAGAGCTCATAGGCGCCGTAGCCGTAGAGCAGGAACGGGATGGGGTGCTCGTCGCCCTCCGGCCCACGCGCTCCCTTCCGGTGGACCAGGGAGATCGGCACCAGCCGGCCGTCGTCGGCCGTGGCCCACAGCCGGCGCTCCTCGTACGCCGCGGGGTCGTGCCCGCGGACGGGCTGCTGCTTGCGGAGCGTGAGCTCTCGGCTCCGCACGTCGTAGTCGTAGACCGAGGACGGAACGGTCAGGGACGTGTACGACAGCCGGACCACGGGCTGGTCGAACTGTGCGCCGCCACTCGCGCCGACCGTGTAGACCTCCTGAGGGAACTCCACGAGGTAGTCGTCGTCGACCCCGTCGTCACCGAGCTTGAGGATGCGGAGCTGGGTCAGGCCTCCGCTGCGCTGATGGACCACGAGGTGACCCGAGAACGCCGACACGTCCTCGAGCCGCACCCGCTCGTCGTAGGGGATCAGGGGAGTCCAGTCCGACGGGGGAGTCGCCCGCACCGGACACGTGCCGATCTCGAAGTCGGCCCCGGTGTGGTTGTGCTGGACGAGGAAGACGTCCTCGCCCGCGATGACGGCGTGCTCGACGCCGTACTGCAGCCCCTCCTCGCGAGGATGGAACACGACCCACCCAGCCTCAGGATCAGTGCAGTCGAGGTAGCGGTTCTCGGTGGTGTTCTTCGAGGCGGACGCGATCACCAGGAACCGCTGGGTGCGGCTTCGACCGATCCCGACCCAGAACCGCTCGTCGGTCTCGTGGAAGACGAGCTCGTCGGCTTCCTGCGAGCCGAGCCGATGACGCCACACCTTGTCGCGTCGCCACGCCTCGTCGACGGTGCAGTAGTAGAGGTCGCGACCGTCGGGGCTCCACACCCCGCCGCCGAGCACTCCCTCGATCCGGTCGGGCAGCAGCTCGCCGGTGGCGAGGTCCTTGACCTCCAGGACGTACCGCTCGTCGCCGACGGTGTCGGTCGCGTAGGCGAGCAGGGTGCCGTCGGGGCTCACCGTGACCCCGCCGACGGAGTAGAACTGGTGACCCTCCGCCAGCGCGTCGTGGTCGAGCAGCACCTGCTCGCCGGGCAGCGCCGGCTGGTCCGGACCCGCGCCCTCGTCGGGGGCCGGGGGAGACCAGTCGTCCTCGTCGACGAGCGGTGCGCGGCACGAGCGTCCGTACTCACGACCCTCGAACGACCGGCCGTAGTACCACCAGCCTCGGTTGCGGGAGGGCACCGAGAGATCGGTCTCCTTGGTGCGCGCCTTGATCTCACCGAAGAGTGCCTCGCGGAGGTCGGCCAGGTGGGCCGTGCTCGTCGCGGTCCACGCGTTCTCGTCCTCGAGGTACGCCGTGACCTCGGCGCTGCCCTTGGCGCGCAGCCAGTCGTACTCGTCGGTGCGGGACCGGCCGTGGAGCTCGGAGACGACGGGACGCCGCTCGGCGACGGGAGGGCCGGAGGCGGGTGTCTCGTCCGCGGCGGTGCTGGTCATGCTCGGACCCTAGAGCACCTTTCCCAACGGTGAGCGCCGGTAAACGGGCGGACGCGAGTGCCGCGCCGCTACTACCATCGCGACGTGCTCGAGCTCCGCGATCTTCCTGCCGATCCGCACTCCCCGCACGAGGGCGAGGCGCTGAACCGCCTGGCCGGTCGACGCGTGTCCACCCGCTTCGTCCCCCTCGACGACGCACTCACCCAGGCGCGCCAGACCCTCGACCGGACGGCGGACACCTCGACCTGGGCCGATGTGGTCGATGGTGCGGTCGATGGTGCGGACGTGGTCGGCTGGGTGTGGCTCGGAGCCGAGGGCGACGAGCTCGTGGTCAACGACATCGTGCTCGACTCACCGTCTCGCGCCGGTGAGCTCCTGCCGGCGCTGGTCGAGCGGGCTCGCGGGCTGGGTGCCCGGATGGTCGGGATCGGCGTGCTGGGCGAGGATCCGGTACGCGAGGTGCTGGGCTCCCTGCCAGGGTTCACCGTCCGGGCCACGAACATGGCGCTGTCGCTCGACGGGGTCATCGCCGATCCGGCACCCGTCACCCTGCATCCGATGAGCGAGACGGAGTTCGACGTCTGGGTCGAGGGCGAGGTCGAGGGCTACGCCGAGGAGCTGGCGGCGACCGGAATGTCCGCCGAGACTGCGCTCGAGCGCAGCCGGACCCAGATGGCCGGGCTGATCCCGGCCGGCGTCGAGTCGCCGGGCATGGAGTTCTTCCTGGCCCGGGTCGACGGCGAGGTCGTGGGCGACCTGTGGCTCGACACCAGCGCGGCGATGGCGTTCGTCTACAACATCGAGGTCGCGCAAGCGCATCGACGCCGCGGCTACGGTGCGGCGATCATGAACGCCGCGGCCCGGCACTGCAGGGACGCCGGTCATCCCTATCTCGGCCTCAACGTGTTCGGACACAACCCGAACGCGCGCGCCCTGTACGACAAGCTGGGCTACCGCGTGACCCTCGACTACCGGGCGCTCGACGTCCCCGATGGTGGCTGACGCTCCGGGCTCGGTCGACCTGAACGCCGACCTCGGCGAGGAGGTCACCGACGACGCCGGCCTCCTTGCCGTCGTCACGTCCGCCAACGTCGCCTGCGGCTTCCACGCCGGAACGCCGGCGATCATGCACGAGGTCTGTGCCGAGGCCGCGCGCCTCGGGGTCGTCGTCGGGGCCCAGGTGTCCTACCGCGACCGGGAGCACTTCGGCCGGGTGGCCCGCGACGTGGACCACGACCTGCTGCGCGACCAGGTGGGCGAGCAGGTCTCCGCGCTGTCCGAGATCGCGGAGCTGGAGGGCACGGCCGTCAGCTACGTGAAGCCGCACGGCGCGCTCTACCACCGGGTGACCGACGACGAGGAGCAGGCCGACGCGCTGCTCGCCGGCTCGGGAGCTCTGCCGGTCCTCGGCTTCCCGGGCTCGCGCCTGCTCGCGCTGGCTGCGGCAGCCGGCCGGGCGACGTACGACGAGGGCTTCCCGGACCGCGGCTACGCCCAGGGTCGGCTCATCGACCGTGGCCGGCCCGGGGCTCTTCTCGACGATGTCGACGCGGTAGCAGCCCAGGGCGTGCGGCTCGCGGCCGACGTGGCGTCGCTGTGCGTGCACGGCGACTCGCCCGGTGCGGTCGCCCACGCGTGGGCGGTACGCCGGGCGCTCGAGGACGCGTCGTACGTCGTGGCACCGTTCCTGGCCTGAGGCGCGTCATCCACAGGCAGGAGGCCGGTCCTGTGGACGAGCAGGCCCTTTCTGTGGATGAGCGGGACCACTCTGTGGAGGACACGCCGGAGACCGGAAATAGTCGGAGAATCTGGCCCTCAACCCCTTGCGCCGGTGCCTCCCTGGGGCATAGAACTCTCTCTACCAGCCCACCGCTTGCGGGGGGTTGGGGCGGAGAAGCAGGAAGATCCATATCGCGAGCTTGCTCGCGGCGCTGGCCGGTGGCGGCAGGCGGGGTCGGAGGGTTTGTCCGGGATCGGGCGCCACCGCGCGATCAACCCGAAGGGCTCTTGGTGCTCATACCATCGAGAGCCCTTCACCTATTTCAGCCCTGTCCCGGAGGATAGGGACCGTGCAGCTCATCCCCGTCGGTCACCACGCGGTCCTCGTCGAGGTCGGATCGGCTGAGGCTGCCGTCTCTCTGGCCACGTGGGCTCGCGAGCGTGGGCTGGCCCGGGACGTCGTGCCGGGCGCGGAGACCGTCCTGTTCGACGGGGTGGCTGACCGCGACGTACTGAGTCAGACGCTGACCGGCTGGCGTCCACAGGACGCTCCCCAGGGCCCGCTGGTCGAGGTTCCGGTCGTCTACGACGGTCCGGACCTCGAGGACGTGGCCGCCCGCTGGGGCTGTAGCGCGGACGAGGTCGCGACGCGCCACCAGGCCACGTCGTTCGTGGCCGCCTTCTGTGGCTTCGCCCCGGGCTTCGCCTACCTCTCCGGGCTCGACGTGCAGACGCCTCGGCTGGCGACACCGCGGACCCGGGTGCCGGCCGGTTCGGTGGCACTGGCCGGGAGCTGGTGCGGCGTCTACCCGACGCAGTCTCCGGGTGGATGGCGGATCATCGGCCGGACGAACGCGGTGCTGTGGGACGCCACCAGGTCGCAACCCGCCCTCCTCGCGCCGGGGACCCGGGTCAGGTTCGTGCCGCGATGACCCTCGAGGTACGGGAGGTCGGGGCCTCCGTGCTGGTGCAGGATCTCGGCCGACCGGGATACGCGCATCTCGGCGTGCCTCGGTCGGGCGCGCTGGACCTACCGGCGGCCGCGCTGGCCAACAGGCTGGTCGGCAACGAGCCGGACGCCGCCTGCCTCGAGGTCCTCCTTGGAGGCCTGGTGCTCGGTGCGGACGAGGGCCTCTGGGTGGCCGTGACCGGGGCGCCCTGTCCGGTCGAGGTCGACGGCCGTCCACGCGACTCGCCGGGCGTCATCCGGCTGCCCGCGGGAGGCGAGCTGCGGCTCGGCGTCCCGCGCAGCGGCCTCCGCTCCTACGTCGCAGTCGCCGGAGGCATCGACAGCCCACCGGTGCTGGGCTCACGCTCCACCGACACGCTCGGTCGCCTCGGGCCTCGACCCCTGGCCGCCGGCGACCTGCTGCCGGTGGGCCACCCGGTCCGGGTCCCGGTGGCGGTCGACACACCGCGAGCGCCGGTCCCCGGCCCACTGCGGATCACCCCTGGGCCCCGCGCCGACCGCCTGGGCGGCGAGGCGCTCGACCTGCTGTGCCGCACGCCGTACGCCGTCTCGCCGGACTCCGATCGGGTCGGTCTGCGGCTCGTGGGGGCCCCGCTCCCGCTCGCCCGGACCGACGACCTGCCCAGCGAGGGGATGGTGCTCGGCGCCGTGCAGGTGCCGCCGGACGGCCTGCCGGTGGTGTTCCTGGCAGACCACCCGACCACCGGCGGGTACCCCGTCGTCGCGGTGGTGGACGAGGCGGACCTGTGGCAGTGCGCGCAGCTGCGCCCCGGCGAGTCGGTGGAGTTCACCCCAGGCCGTTGAGCGCTCGGGAGGTGGCCGCCGGGGGGTTGAGCACAAACTGGCTTACAAACGACATGTTCCGGGCTCGCCCAGGTGCGGTTTGTAGGCCAGTTTGTCGACGACCGCCCGCCCACGGGGGGAGGTACGGCGACTCAGCGACCGCGTCGCTTGAGCTCCTCGACGACGGCGGGGACGACCTCGTGCATGTCGCCGATCACGGCGTAGTGCGCCTTGGTGACCATCGGCGCCTCGTCGTCGGTGTTGATCGCCAGGATCGTCTTGGAGCTCGAGCAGCCGGCCCAGTGCTGGATGGCGCCGCTGATGCCGCAGGGGATGTAGAGCTCGGGGGAGATCCGGCTGCCGGTCTGGCCGACCTGCTCGTTATGGGGACGCCAGCCGAGGCTGGTGACCACTCGCGAGACGCCGAGCGCACCGTCGAGGAGCCCGGCGAGCTCGATCACGCCGTCGAAGCCGTCGGGGCCTCCAGCCCCACGTCCGGCGCCGACCACGACCCGAGCGGTGGTCAGGGCGCCGGGACCCTCCTCCTTGGTCTCACCGCGCGCGCTCACCCGAGCCACCAGGTCGGCCTCGGCGACCTCAGGGCTCTCCTCGTGCCAGGTCGGCGACGTCGGAGCGTCGGCCGTGGCGGCCACCCAGGAGTGCCCCGCCACGGTGAACACCGCGGGCCGCTGGCCGAGCCGCATCTCCTCGAGGGCGGCTCCACCGGCCACCTGACGGGTCACCTCGAACGGCGAGAGCCCGGAGAAGGCCACGACATTGGCGGCCATCGGGACGTCGAGGCGAGCTGCGAGGTGTGCCATCACCTCCATGCCCCGAGGGCTGCCCGCCGCGGCCACGACCACGCACTTCGTGCGCGCCCGGATGTCCTGGAGCGCTGAGGCCCAGGCGGCACCCGAGTACGCGTCGTACGCCGGCCCGCTGACGTGGTGGACCTCGGCGACCCCGTGGGCAGCCAGCTGGTCGTGGGCCGCCTCCGGCACGTCACCGACCAGCGCCGCCCGGATGGCGATGCCACCGCCGGCGGCCGACAGCGAGCGGGCGAAGGCGATCGTCTCGAGGGAGATGTCGGTGACGCCCGCGGCGTCACACTCGAGCCAGAGCAGGATCATCAGCGGACTCCGAGCTTCTCGAAGAGGTCGACGATGGCGCCGGCGGCCTCGGGGCCCTGGCCGAGGATCTCGACCTGGCTGGGAGCCGGCGGGGGGAGCCTGAGCTGCACGCGGCTGGACCCGACGGGCGCACCGGAGGGCGCTCGCTCCTCGATCTCGATCTTCTTGGCCGCCATCCGGCCCTTCAGGCTGGGGTATCGGGGCTCGACGCCGCCCTCGAGGATCGTGGCCACCATCGGGACCGGCACGGAGTAGGTCTCGGCACCGTCGGGCCCGTCGACGTGGGCGGAGACCATGCCGTCGGCGACCTCGAGCCTGGAGACGCCGTTGACCACCGGCAGTCCGAGTGCGTACGCGAGCCGGATGCCGACCTGGAAGTCGCCGGTGTCCGCGGCGTCGTTGCCGAGCAGGACCAGGTCATAGCCCCGGCCGTCGTCCTCGTGCGCCTTCGCGACCGCCGCGATCTCGCGGGCGACGTCTGCGGGGCCGAAGGTGACGCTGTCGGCGACCACGTGGACGGCGGCGGTGCAGCCCAGGGCGAGGGCGTTGCGCAGCTGCTCGGAGGACTCGGCGGGCCCGAGGGTCAGCACCGTCGCGGCACCCCCCGTGGCGGTGGCCAGCTGTACGGCGAGCTCGACCGCGCACTCCTCGTGCGGGCTCACGGTGTAGCCGGCCATGCGTCCGTCGACCGCCTGCTCGTCGGGAGTCAGCACCACCTGGCTCGAGGAGTCGGGCACCCGCTTCACGCAGACGAGCACGTTGACCATCAGCGCATCCGCTCGTTGGCCGGGTCGAGCAGGGGAGTGGCGTCCACGGAGCCGACGAGCACGGGGTACAGCTCCTCCATGTAGGAGACCGCGAGCTCCGTGCCGATCACCGCCTGCTCGGGCGGCAGGTAGGCGAGCAGCACGTGCTTGCCCAGAGAGGGCGCCGATCCGGCCGTGGTGACGTAGGGGTGGTGCCCGTGGCCGTCGGTCAGGGTGGCCCCGTCGCGGGTCAGGATCGGCTCGCCGCCGAGCATGTAGCGCTTCACCCCGGACGCCGAGGTGTGGTCCTCGACGGTGAGGGTGCACAGGACGGTCCGCGGCGTATCTCCGGACTCGAGCTGGGCGCGCTGGGCGAGGTAGTGCTCCTTGCCGACGAATTCGGCCGCCTTGACCTTGGGCCGCTGCATGGCGGCCTCGACGATGGTCCGCTCGGCGTCGAGCTCCGCGCCGTAGGCCCGGTAGCCCTTCTCGATGCGCCCCGTGGTGCCGTAGACGCCGATGCCGACCGGCACCGTGCCATGGCTCTCGCCGGTGTCGAGCAGCGCGTCCCAGAGCGCGGAGGCGTCGTCCATGTCGACGTAGAGCTCCCAGCCGAGCTCGCCGACGTAGGAGATCCGGGAGGCCAGGACCCGCACCTGGCCGGCACCGGTCGAGACGTCGATCTCACGGCAGGTGAGCATCGGGAAGCCCTCACCGGAGACGTCGGCGTCGGTGAGCGAGGCCAGGATGTCGCGCGCCTTCGGGCCCCACAGGCCGATCGTCGAGACGGCGTCCGTCTTGTCGGTGAGCGTGGCGTCGCCGGTCAGGTGGTCGCGGAACCACTGCTCGTCGGCCGGGCCGTGTGCGCCACCGGTGACGACCCGGAAGTGGTCGTCGCCGAGCCGCATCACGGTGAGGTCGGAGCGGAAGCCGCCGTTCGCGTCGAGGACGGGCGTGTAGATGACCTTGCCCACCGCCACGTCGCACTGCGAGACACAGGTCTGCTGCACGCTGTCGAGGGCACTCGGGCCCTCGATGTCGAACATCTGGAACGCCGTCAGGTCGATGACGCCGGCGGCCTCGCGCATGCGCAGGTGCTCGGCGTTGATGATCGGGCTCCACCAGCGCGAGTCCCACTCGTGGTCGCGGGGCATCACGGCCTCGCCGTACTGCTCCACGAGGGGTGCGTTGGACTCGTACCAGTGGGGTCGCTCCCAGCCCGCGGTCTCGAAGAAGAACGCACCCAGCTTCTGCTGTGACTCGTGCATCGGGGACTTGCGCTGGTTGCGGTCCGACTCGTACTGCTCGGCCGGGTGGATGATGCCGTAGGTCTTGATGAACGACTCGGTGGTGCGCAGCCGGGTGTGCTCGCGGCGCAGCTGGTGCTGGTGGAAGCGAGCGATGTCGCTGTGCGCCAGGTCGATCTCGCTGTAGCCGTGGGTCATCAGCTCGGCCACGGCGCGTCCGACTCCGGGGCCCTCCTTGATCCAGACGGCCGCGGCGGTCCAGAGCCCCTTCACGTGGCTCTCGCCCAGGATCGGAGCGCCGTCGCAGGTCAGGGACAGCAGGCCGTTGATCGCGTAGCGGATCTCCGCGCCGTCGGCGCCGAGGAGGTCGGGCATCAGCTCGTAGGCCTGCTCGAGCTGGGGGTCGAAGTCGTCGGAGGTGAACGGCAGCTCGGTCGGGCTGAGCTTGGACTGGTCGATCGAGGGGATGTCCTCGGGCTCCATCAGGATCGCGCGGTGGGCGTAGGAGCCGACCTCCATGTCGGCGCCGTGCTGCCGCTCGTAGCAGAAGGTGTCCATGTCACGCACGATCGGGAAGGAGATCTCGCCCTCGTGGCCGGCCAGCTGAGGGCACGGGCCGACGCTGATCATCTGGTGCACGGCGGGGACCAGCGGGATGCTGACCCCGGCCATGTCGCCGATCTTCGGGCTCCACACGCCACAGGCGATGACGACGGTCTCGGCCTCGATGTCGCCACCACTGGTGCACACCTTGGTGATGCGGCCGTCGGTCACCTCGAGGTCGGTCACCTCGACGTTGGGGACGACGGTCAGCACACCGGCCGCGAGGGCGCGCTCGCGCATGATCGTGCCGGCGCGCAGGGAGTCCACGACGCCGACGCCGGGCTGCCAGAAGGCACCGATGATCTGGTCCTTCTCGAGGAAGGGCACCTTCTCCTGGACGAAGTCGGGGCTGACCATCTCGCCCTCGATGCCCCAGGCCTTGGCCGAGGACATCCGGCGCCGCAGCTCCTCCATGCGCTCCTCGGTGCGTGCCACCTCGAAGCCGCCGGACTGTGTGAAGACGCCCATCTCCTTGTACTGCGCGACCGAGTCGAGGGTCAGGTCGGTGATCTCGCGCGAGTGGTCGGTGAGGAAGATGAAGTTCGACGCGTGGCCGGTGGAGCCGCCGGGGTTGGGCAGGGGACCCTTGTCGATCTGGACGATGTCGGTCCAGCCGAGCTCGGCCAGGTGGTGGACCAGACTGTTGCCGACGATGCCGGCTCCGATCACCACGACGCGCGCGTGACCCGGGACCTCTGCCATGGGTGGTGACTCCTCACACGTTGATTCGAGAGTTGTTGCGCACCACGCATCGACGTGCGTGATAAGGAACAAGGCTAGCCTGATCCGTGGCCCTGTCCGTGTCAAGGGGCTCGCCGCAACTCAGGCCGTCCCGTACGACGGTCAGGCGGGCGGTCGCCACGGTGCCAGGGACGGGTCGTCGGCCGCGAGCGAGCGCACCGGGCCCGGCGGCGTCTCCGCGGTCTCGAACCGCACGGTGACGATGCCGCGGCCGGCGCCCCAGACCCAGCCGCGCCCGTGCTCCTCGTGGACGACGTCCATGCCCGGCACCCAGGCGTGGACCTCGGGCAGGTCGGGCAGTGAGGCGATCGGCTCCTCAGGCTCGTCGTCGGTGTCGTCGTCACCGAAGAGGTCGTCCTGGATCCAGTCCGCCAGGCCCGAGACGCCCACTCCCAGCAGTCGCACGCCGCCGGTGAGGTCGAGCTCGCCGAGGAGCCCGCGCGCCAGCCGTGAGATGACCCGGCCGGCGTCCGTGGGAGCGGTGAGCGTCGTCGAGCGGGACAGCGTGGTGAAGTCGTGCAGGCGCACCTTGAGCGTGATGGTGCGGCCGGAGAGGCCGTTGGCACGCAGCCGCTCGGCGACCGACAGCGCCTGCCGGCCGACCAGGCCCTGCATGAGCCGGGGGTCGGTGAGATCGGTGTCGTAGGTGCCCTCGACACTGACGGACTTGGTCTCCCGCTCGGGGACCACGGGGCGGTCGTCCTGTGCGCGGGCGAGCTGGAACAGCCCGTGGCCGTGTGCGTTGCCGAGCAGCCGGACCAGCTCGTCCTCGCTGACGCGTTCGAGGTCTGCCACGCTCGAGATGCCGGCACGCCGCAGCCTCTCGGCGGTGGCCGGCCCGACGCCCGGGATCACGGTGACGTGCATGGGGCGCAGGAGGTCCTGCTCACTGCCGGCCCGGACCACGACCAGGCCGTCGGGCTTGTCGAGGTCGCTGGCGACCTTGGCGATGAACTTCGAGGTGCCGATCCCGACCGACGCCGTCAGGCCTCCGGTCACCTCGGTGACCCTGGCGCGGATCTCCTCCGCGAACGCGCGGACCGTGGCCTCGTCGTACGACGCGAGGTGGGCCGAGGCGAGGTCGACGAAGGCCTCGTCGAGCGACATCGGCTCCACCAGGGGTGAGGCGTCGCGGAGCACCTCCATCACCTTCACGCTGCTGTCGCGGTAGGCATGGAAGCGCGGGTTCAGGAACGCGGCGTGCGGGCAGCGGGAGCGCGCCTCGCGGGTCGACATGGCCGAGCGCACGCCGTACTTGCGCGCTTCGTACGACGCGGTGCTGACCACCCCGCGCCCTCCCACGCCGCCGACGACGACGGGCTTGCCGCGCAGGGAGGGCTTGTCGCGCT
>DATBBE010000118.1:0-13980 GCA_036271155.1 Nocardioides sp.
CCATGGAGGCGCGCCTCTGGTCGAGGTACGCCGACACGTCGACCTGCCAGGTGATCACAGCCTCGGGCTCCCCCAGCGGGTTGCCGTCGTCCATCGGGTCCAAGGGGTTCCAGTCCGGCTCCTGGCCGGCGGTGCGGCTGGCCTCGAAGGCCTCGACCAGAGCGTCGCGGTTCATCGTCGACTCGAGCACCCGTGGCGTACGCCGGGCCAGGGCGGCCGCCCGGTGCGCGACGTGGTGGACCTTCACGTGGTCCGGGTGGCCGTAGCCGCCGTGCCAGTCGTAGCCGACCACCACGTCGGCGTCCTCCTCGTCGAGGACGTCGGCCACTCGCCGCGCTGCCTCGTCGAGGTCGGCTCGCAGGAACGAGCCGTCCAGGTCGTTCTGGTCCCAGCCCGTCATCCCGGAGTCGTGGTACCCGAGCCACGTGACCCTGGACAGTCCCAGAACCCGGGCGGAGGCGTCCGCCTCGCGCCGCCGGTACTCGGCGACCGACTCCCCCTCGACGGCGTCCTCCGCGATCTCGCCGAGCTCGCCGCCGGTCGCGAACACGACGACCACCCGATGCCCTTCAGCAGACGCGCGCGCCATCGAGCCCGAGGTCTGCGACGACTCGTCGTCAGGGTGGGCGTGCAGGTAGACGATCGTGCTCATCGAGGCGCTCCTCCTCAGAAGAGTGCCGAGGCGAGGTCCTGACGGCCGCGCAGCACGCGCGGGTCGTCGTTCCCGACTGCGGCGAACAGGCCGATCAGGTGCTCACGGGCGCGGTTGCGCTCGTCGCCGGCGGTGCGCCGGACCAGGTCGACCAGGCGGGTGAACGCCTCGTCGACCTGACCACCGAGCAGGTCGAGGTCGGCCACGAGGGTCTGCGCGTCGATGTCGTCGGGGGCTGCTGCGGCGGCGGCACGCGCGGCCTCCAGGTCGACCCCCTGTGCGCGCTGGAGCACCTTGGCCATGGCGAGCCCGGCGGCGGCCTCGACGTCGGCCGGGTTGGCATCGACGAGGCGTTGGTACTCCGCGACCGCGCCGTCCACGTCGTCGTTCGCCAGCGCGTCCTGCGCCGCGGCATACCTGGGGTCGACGTGCTCCTCGTCGTCACCGTCGCTCGCCCCGCTGGCACCCGGTGCACCGCCTGCCGCGAGGGGCTGGTGCCGAGCGGCGATGCCCTGGGCCGTCAGGCCCTGCGCGAGCTGGTTGAGCAGAGTGTCGATCTCCTCGCGCTTCAGTACGCCGGGGATCGGCTGAGCCGCCGGCCGACCATCCAGGATCACCATCAGCAGGGGCACCTGCGGGATCTGCAGCGTCTGCGCGATCGTCGGCTCGGCGTCGATGTCGACCAGCCCGGCCAGGAACCTGCCGTCGTAGGCCTCGACCGCCGCGGCGACCTCGTCGGCGTACGCCGTGCTCTCGGGGACCCGGCTCGGCGAGTAGAACACCAAGACCACCGGCGCGGTGACCGAGGACTCGAGCAACGCCTGGAAGCTCTGCTCGCTCACCTCGGTGGAGTACGACGAGCCGCGCGCACCCCCGGCCGGCGCCGACCCACCCGGGGCCGGTGGCGCGGGTTGCTTGAGCCCCGACAGGTCGATCGCCCCAGGACGGCTGAACGGCTGCTGCGTCATGACGCCATCCTATTGACGAGGCGAACCGGGCCGTCACCGAGCGACCACCTCAACCAGCGGTGGCCTCGCAGAGCTCAGAAGCGGGCGGGCTCGCGGTACTCGCCCCACTCGGCACGCAGCGCGTCGCAGATCTCGCCGAGGGTCGCCTCGACCCTGCAGGCCTCCAGCATCGAGTCGATCATGTTGCCGTCGGTACGGCCGACCTCGACCATGTGCTGGATCGCGGCCGTGACAGCGCCCTCGTCACGCGACGTACGACGCGCGGCGAGCTCGCGGACCTGCTCCACCTCCACCTCGTGGGAGACCCGGAGGATCTCGAGGTCGTGGGTGATCGAGTCGGTGTGCACGTTGACGCCGACGATCTTCTTGTCGCCCTTCTCCAGGGCCGTCTGGTACTGGAAGGCCGCCTCGGCGATCTCCGACATGAACCAGCCCTCCTCGATGCCGCGCAGGAGACCGCGGGTCACCGGGGTCTCCGCGGCGGCCGTCGCGCGGGCCAGGCCCTCGACGTCGCCGTGGGTGAGCGTCGAGCCGCCCATCGCCAGGATCTTGTCGAAGATCGCGTTCGCCTCGGCCTCGATCTGGTCGGTGAGCGCCTCGACGTACCACGAGCCGCCGAGCGGGTCGGCGACGTTCACGACACCGGTCTCCTCCATGATCACCTGCTGGGTGCGCAGCGCGATCTCGGCCGCCTGCTCGCTGGGCAGCGCGAGCGTCTCGTCGAGGGCGTTGGTGTGCAACGAGTTCGTGCCACCGAGCACCGCCGAGAGCGCCTCGATGCCGGTGCGGACGACGTTGTTGTAGGGCTGCTGAGCGGTCAGCGAGACCCCGGCGGTCTGGGTGTGGAAGCGCAGCCACTGCGCCTTCTCGGTCTGCGCGCCGTAGACGTCGCGCATCCAGCGCGCCCAGATGCGGCGCGCGGCGCGGAACTTGGCGATCTCCTCGAAGAAGTCGACGTGGGCGTCGAAGAAGAACGACAGGCCGGGCGCGAAGACATCGACGTCCAGGCCGCGACTGAGCCCGAGCTCGACGTACCCGAAGCCGTCGGCCAGCGTGAACGCGAGCTCCTGCGCGGCCGTCGAACCGGCCTCGCGGATGTGGTAGCCGGAGACCGAGAGCGGCTTGTAGGCCGGGATCTTCTCGGCGCAGTACTCCATCAGGTCACCGATCAGTCGCAGGTGTGGCTCGGGGGTGAACAGCCACTCCTTCTGCGCGATGTACTCCTTGAAGATGTCGGTCTGCAGGGTGCCGTTGAGCTTCCCCGTGTCGACGCCGGCGCGCTCGGCCGCGACGATCATCATGCAGAAGACCGGCACCGCCGGGCCGCTGATCGTCATCGAGGTGGTGACGGCCCCGAGGTCGATGCCGTCGAAGAGCGTCTCCATGTCGGCGACGGAGTCGATCGCGACGCCGCAGTGACCCACCTCGCCGAGCGCCTTCGGGTCGTCGGAGTCGCGCCCCATCAGGGTGGGCATGTCGAAGGCGACGCTCAGGCCGCCGCCGCCACGGCCGAGGATCATCCGGTAGCGCTCGTTGGTCTGCTGGGCGTTGCCGAACCCCGCGAACTGCCGGATGGTCCAGGTGCGGCCGCGGTAGCCGGTCGGGTAGAGACCCCGGGTGAACGGGAACTCGCCCGGCCACTCCGCGGACGCTTCGTCCGACGCTCCGTCTGCCGGGCCGTACGCCGGCTGCACCTCCATGCCGGACAGGGTGGTGAAGTCCGCCTCGCGGACGCGTGACCGGTCGTAGCGGTCCTGCCAGCGGGAGCGTGCGTCGTCAGCCATGGTGAGATAGTAGGACGTCCTACTAAATTTCACCTAACTCCGATGCCCGCCGAGCTCGTAGAGCAGCTCGGCCTTGGTCTTGCGTGAGTAGCCGGCCACGCCACGGCTGCGCGCCTCGGCGCGGAGCCGAGTCACGTTCCAGGAGTCGTCGGGAGTGCTGGACGCCTTCACGGGCGTCTCGGCCTTCTCCAGGCGGCGGCGTACGGCGGCGAGGTCGGCCTTGGCGCCGACCGCAACCGAGCGGTGGTCCTTCGCCCTGGCCTTCCACTTCTCCGCCGACTTCTCGGCCGCGGCCAGCTGGGCCCGGAGCTTCTTGGCCTGGGCCTTCAGCTCGCGCTCGACCTCGGACCGGCCCTTCGCGGGCTTCTGCTTCTTCTTCGCCATCGGGCCATCGTGGCGCATCCAGGTGAACGGTTAGCGACGCCAGCGGTAGACCTGACCGTCGCGGATCTCCACCTCGCGGGGTGGCCTCGGCGTCGGGTGTCCCCGCAGGTGGTCGAGGACCCGGTTGCGCCCGCGCAAGGAGGCTCCGCGGTCGTCGAGCTGGAGGTAGGGGTGCAGCAACGCGCGCACCTCGTGCCACTGCTGCCGCTCGACCAGGTCCCAGACCTGCGCGGCCGGGGCCGGTTGGTCCGGAAGGTCGTGGAGCATCCGTGGCGTGCACATCCGCCAGGCGTCGACGACCAGCTCGCGCATCTCGTCGTCGCCCAGGCGGTCGAGGTGGGCGCACACCCACTGGTACCTCATGTCGACCTGACCGGGCAGGTAGAACGTCTGCGGGTCGGAGGCCACCAGCCCCTCTCGCTCGGCCCTGGGGAAGCCGAAGCCCATCTCCCGCTCGTCGTGCGAGAACGCGACGAACACGATCTGCCCGACCCGGAACTTGGCTCGGCCACGCACCTCCACCTCGTAGGCGCGTGGTAGCGCCGAGGCCACCCGGCGTACCTGGTGGGAGGTGGTCACGGTCAGAAGTCTCCCGCCGCCCGGCGCACCGGCCGGAGCAGGGCGGAGAGCTGGTCGAGCTGGCCGTCGGACAGCGCGCCCAAGGCGAAGTCGGCTCCCACCAGGTCCGCGGTCGCGACCTCCACCAGGGCCCGCCCGGCATCGGTGATCTCGGCCAGCACCGCCCGACCGTCGTCGGGGTGCGGGCGCCGGGAGACCAGTGCGTCTGCCTCGAGCCGCTGCACGATCGAGGTGATCGAGGTCGGGTGCACCTGGAGCCGCTCCCCCATCTTGCCCAGCGGCAGGGAGCCCCGGGAGGAGAAGCAGAGGAGCACGAGCGCCTCGTAGCGGGCGAAGGTGAGGCCGTGCGGCCGCAGGATCGCGTCCAGCCGTCCGAGCACCAGCTGCTGCACCCGCATCAGGGACGTCACGGCGTGCATGGCGGGCACGGACTCCCACCGCCGGCCCCACTGCCGGGCGGCCTCGTCGATCGGGTCGAAGGGCAGCCGGGACATGCCAGGAGACTAGTGGGACCGCACCTTGTTCCAGCAGATTGATCAACCTATTGTAACTAATTGTGTCCACCATCACCGCTCCCGCCGTCGCCGAGGATCTCCACCTCGTCGTCGGGCGCATCGCCCGGGCCCTGCGGCAGGCCCACACCGTCGGCGACCTGACCCACTCCGAGGCATCGACGCTCGCCCGGCTCGACCGTGGCGGCCCGGCCTCGCCCGGCATCCTGGCCGAGGAGGAGCGGGTGAGCCCCCAGGCGATCGCGACGACCCTGGCGGGGCTCGAGGCCAAGGGCTACGTCGTACGCCGACCCGATCCCGCCGACGGCCGCAGGGCCATCGTGAGCCTGACCGACCTCGGTACGACGGTCCGGCACGACCGTCGTACCGAGAGCGCCCGCCGGCTCGAGGCGGGTCTGCGCACCCTGGACGCCACCGAGCTGACCCGTCTGGCCGAGGCCATCGCGCTGCTCGACCGGGTGGCGGAGTGCCTGTGACGACCAGCACCACCGACGACCGCTACAAGTGGGTCGCCCTCTCCAACACCACGCTGGGCACGCTGATCGCCACGCTCGACGGATCGATCGTGATCATCGCGATGCCGGCGATCTTCCGCGGGATCGGCCTGGACCCGCTCGCCCCCGGCAACATCGGCTACCTGCTCTGGATGATCCTGGGATACCTGCTCGTCTCGGCCGTCCTGGTCGTCTCCGTGGGGCGGCTGGGCGACATCTTCGGCCGCGTGCGGATGTACAACGCCGGCTTCGCGATCTTCGCCGGCGCCTCGGTCTTCCTGTCCGTGGATCCCTTCCACGCCCGCGCCGGCGCGCTCTGGCTGATCGGCTGGCGCGTGGTCCAGGCGACCGGCGGCGCCATGCTGACCGGCAACTCCGCGGCGATCCTCACCGACGCCTTCCCGTCGTCGGAGCGGGGAATGGCGCTGGGCATCAACCAGATCACCGGCCTCGCCGGCCAGTTCCTCGGCCTGCTCGCCGGTGGTCTGCTCGCGACGTGGGACTGGCGCGCGGTGTTCTGGGTGAGCGTGCCCGTCGGCGTGGTCGGCACGGTGTGGTCCTACCGCAGCCTGCGCGAGATCGGGGCCCGCGCCCGAGCCCGGGTCGACTGGCTCGGCACCCTCACGTTCACCGCCGGCCTCGGGCTCGTGCTGACCGCCCTCACCTACGGCATCCAGCCCTACGGCGGACATCCCACCGGGTGGACGAGTCCCCGGGTGCTCGGTGGCCTCGCCCTCGGCATCCTCCTGCTGGTGGCCTTCGGGTTAGTGGAGTCGCGGGTGGCGGCACCGATGTTCCGGCTGGGCCTGTTCCGCTCGCGCGCCTTCGTGGCGGGCAACCTCGCCGCCCTGCTCACCGCTATCGCCCGCGGGGGGCTCCAGTTCATGCTCATCATCTGGCTCCAGGGCATCTGGCTGCCTCTGCACGGCTACGCCTACGAGGACACTCCGCTGTGGGCCGGCATCTACATGCTGCCGCTCACCTGCGGGTTCCTCATCGCAGGCCCGGTCTCGGGGTACCTCTCCGACCGCTTCGGCGCGCGACTGTTCTCCACGACCGGCCTGCTGCTGGTCGCCGCGTCGTTCGTGGGTCTGATGGCCATCCCGGTCGACTTCGACTACCGCAGCTTCGCCCTGCTGCTCCTGCTCAGTGGCCTCGGTCAGGGGATGTTCTCCGCGCCCAACACCGCCGCGATCATGGGCAGCGTGGACCCGTCCGAGCGCGGCGTCGCCTCCGGCATGCGCTCCACCCTGCAGAACTCCGGCACGGCCCTGTCCATCGGCGTGTTCTTCTCCCTGATGATCGCCGGGCTCGCGTCGTCGCTGCCGGCCCAGCTCTCCAGCGGGCTCCAGGCACACGGCGTACCCCACCACCAGGCCGAGCAGGTCGCGGGTCTGCCGCCGGTGAGCACGCTCTTCGCGACCTTTCTGGGCAACAACCCGATCCAGCATCTCCTGGGCGGCACGATCGCGAACCTGTCGCCGACCGACGCCGCGACCCTGACCGGCCACGAGTTCTTCCCGCGGCTCGTCGCCGGACCGTTCCATCACGGCCTCACCATCGTGTTCACGGCCGCCGCGCTGATGTCGCTGGTCGCGGCGGCCGCATCGCTGTCCCGCGGGCGCCACCAGCGCGACGTACCCCCCGACGACGTGGCGTCGGCGGAGACCGGTCTCGAGGCGGCGCGCCAGCCCTGACAACTCGTTGGCCCGCAGGACCGCCCGCGTGGTGGGATCGGTCACGATGACCGACGACCTCCCGCCGCACCTGCGTCCGTTCGTCCTGCCCCACGAGCCCGTGGAGCCGGTGCGATCCGATCCCCTCGACCTCTACCTGCCCGAGACGACGCCGGCGCCGGCAGTCCTCCTGGTGCACGGCGGCCCGGTCCCTGCCGATCGACCGGTCCGGCCGCCCCAGTGGCCGGCGTTCCGGGCGTACGCCGCGCTGCTCGCGCGGGCGGGCCTGGTCGGGGCGATGTTCGAGCACGGCTACGTCGACGACGATGCGCTGCCGCAGGCCCGGGAGAACGTCCGGTCGGCGATCGACGCCCTGCGCCACGACCCTCGCGTCGACCCCTCCAGGGTCGGGCTCTGGTTCTTCTCGGCGGGCGGGTTCTTGATGGGCTCGTTCCTCGACCCCGCGCCGGAGGGCGTGGTGGCCGTGGCAGGCACGTACGCCGCCGTCGGGCACCCCGACCTGGCGGGTCTCGGGCTGACCGACGCGCTGGACTCCGCGCCCCGCTCGACTGCTCCCCTGCTCCTGGTGCGCCCCGAGCACGACTTCGACTGGATCGCACCGTTCACCGACGAGCTGCTGTCGCGCTGTCGCGAGGCCGACCGCGGCGTCGACGTGATCGACGTACCGGACGCCCATCACGGGTTCGAGACGGTCGACGACACCGACGCCGCCCGCGACGCGATCCGGGCGTCGGTCGCCTGGTGGGCCGACGCTCTCGGTTGAGCGGCCGGGCGGAGTCAGAGCTCGGCGAGCAGGGTCTCCGCCGCGGCGTACGGGTCCGACTCCCCCGCCGCGACCTGGGCTGCCAGGTCGTCGAGCTCGGAGCGCCCATGGACGTCGCCCCATCGCTGACGCAGCGCGGTCACGGCGATCGCCTCGATCTCGTCGCGGGCGCGGCGGGTACGCCGGAGGGCCAGCTCGCCGGACGACACCAGCCACGCGTGATGGCGGTCGATCTCCGCGACCACCTCGTCGAGCCCCTCGAGCCGGGACGCGACGGTCTTCACGATCGGCGGTCTCCAGGAGTCCTCGGAGCGCTCGGCGAGGGCCAGCATGGAGCGCAGCTCACGGCGCAGCGTGTCGGCACCGTCGCGGTCGGCCTTGTTGACGACGTAGAGATCGCCGATCTCCAGGATCCCGGCCTTCGCGGCCTGGATGCCGTCACCCATGCCCGGGGCCAGCAGGACCAACGTGGTGTCCGCGAGGCCGGCGATCTCCACCTCGCTCTGGCCGACGCCGACGGTCTCGATCAGCACGACGTCGCAGCCGGCCGCGTCGAGCACCCGGATGGCCTGCGGCGTGCTCCACGCGAGCCCACCCAGGTGACCGCGCGACGCCATCGAGCGGATGTAGACGTCGGGGTCGAGCGCATGGTCCTGCATGCGCACCCGGTCGCCGAGGAGGGCACCTCCGGAGAACGGCGAGGAGGGGTCGACCGCGAGGATGCCGACGCGCCGGCCGGCCTTGCGGAGCTCTCCGACCAGGGCGGAGGTCGACGTCGACTTGCCCACCCCGGGGGCGCCGGTGATGCCCACGACCCGCGCGTGGCCGACGTACGGCGTGAGCGCGGCCGTGACCTCGCGCAACAGTGGTGACTCGTCCTCGACCAGCGAGATCAGCCGCGCCACCGCGCGCGGGTCACCCTCGCGGGCACGGAGGACCAGATCACCCACGTCGCCGCCGTGGCGTCGCAAGGCCCGGGGGCCGGAGACCACCTCAGGCGGGCACGCGGACGATCAACGCGTCACCCTGGCCCCCACCACCGCACAGCGCGGCGACGCCGACGCCGCCACCGCGACGCTTGAGCTCGAGTGCGAGGTGGAGCACGATCCGGGTGCCGGACATGCCAACCGGGTGGCCCAGCGCGATGGCGCCGCCGTTCACGTTGACCTTGGACTCGTCGAGCCCCAGGGCTCGGGTGGAGTCGATGCCGACGGCTGCGAACGCCTCGTTGAACTCCACCAGGTCGAGGTCGGCAGGAGTGATGCCCTCCTTGGCGCAGGCCTTCGTGGTCGCGTTGGCGGGCTGCATCTGCAGGCTCGAGTCGGGGCCGGCGACCATGCCATGGGCGCCGATCTCGGCCAGCCACTCGAGGCCGAGCTCCTCGGCCTTGGCCTTGCTCATCACCACGACCGCTGCGGCGCCGTCGGAGATCTGCGAGGCGGAGCCGGCCGTGATGGTGCCGTCCTTGCGGAAGGCCGGGCGGAGCGCGGACAGAGACTCGACGGTGGTGTCGCCGCGCACGCCTTCGTCCTGGGAGACCACGATCGGGTCGCCCTTGCGCTGGGGGATCGAGACCGGCACGACCTCGTCGTCGAACAGACCGTTCTTCCACGCCTGGGCGGCCTTCTGGTGCGAGGCGGCGGCAAAGGCGTCCTGCTCCTCGCGGGTCAGGCTGGTGTGGGCCGCGTTGTAGTCCTCGGTCAGGGCTCCCATGGCCTGCGCGGTGGACTGGTCCCACAGGGCGTCGTAGGCCATCGAGTCGACGAGGGTGACGTCGCCGTACTTGAAGCCCTCACGCGACTTGGGGAGGAGGTGGGGCGCGTTGGTCATCGACTCCATGCCACCGGCCACGATGATCTCGGCCTCGCCGGCCCGGATCAGCTGGTCGGCGGTGGCAATGGCGTTGAGGCCGGACAGGCAGACCTTGTTGATCGTGATCGACGGCAGCGAGAGCGGAAGCCCGGCATGGATGCCGGCGGTGCGGGCCGGGTTCTGACCGGCTCCGGCGAGGATGACCTGACCCATGATCAGGTAGTCGACCTGGTCGCCGGACACGCCGGCCTTGTCCAGTGCTCCCTTGATCGCGACCCCGCCCAGCTCCGCCGCCGACAGCGACTTGAAGCCACCGAGCAGGCGACCGATCGGCGTACGCGCCCCGGCGACGATGACGGATCCGGACATGAGGGTGCCTCCCACCAGCAGACGAACGTTCTTCTCACTCGACGATACCGAGCGGCAGCCGCTACCCGCGAGCGCGGGAGTCCCGCCGGGCTGAGGAAAACCTCACACCCTCGACCTGCTCCGCGCTGCCTCGCGTCGTACGACGATGGGATGCATGACGCTGGACCTCCCCGAGCACCTCTTCGTGGCGATCGACCACGTCGGCATCGCCGTGCCCGACCTGGACGCCGCCCTCGCGTTCTACCGCGACACGTTCGGCATGGTGGCCGTGCATGAGGAGACCAACGAGGAGCAGGGCGTTCGCGAGGCGATGGTCCGCGTCGGTGGCGAGGACACCGGCGCCGGCCCCGCTGTCATGCTCCAGCTACTCGCCCCGATCGACGAGACCTCGACGATCGCGAAGTTCCTCGACCGGCGCGGGCCCGGCCTCCAGCAGCTGGCCTACCGCGTCACCGACCTCGAGGCGGTCTCTGCGGTGCTGCGCGACCGGGGCCTGCGCCTGCTGTACGACGCTCCCCGCCGCGGTACGGCGGCCTCCCTGGTGAACTTCGTGCACCCCCAGGACGCGGGAGGCGTGCTCGTCGAGCTGGTCGAGCCGGCTCTCCCTGCCTGACTACCGAACGGTAAGGGGCTTTCGGGGCTGACGGTCGGCACGCGCGAGAGGTAGCGTCGCCCCATGACCAGTGCGCTCACGCCCGACCAGTTGGAACGCTTCGCCAAGCTCGTCGACGCCGACCCGACCGCCAAGATGATGCAGAACGCCCTCGCGGGCACCGACGTCGACAAGGTCGTGCTCGACCACTCCCGGATGCTGTCGGTGCCGCGCTCCATGAGCCATCACCTGGACGACTGGGAGGCCACCGACCAGAAGCAGTCGGGGCGGTGCTGGATGTTCGCCGGCCTGAACCTCCTCCGCGTCGGCGTCGCCGCCCGCCTGGGGGTCAAGGAGTTCGAGTTCTCCCAGAGCTACGTGCAGTTCTGGGACAAGCTGGAGAAGGCCAACCACTGGCTCGAGTCGATCCTCGCCACCGCCGACCTCGACGTCGACGACCGCACCGTCGCCCACCTGCTGGAGAGCCCGGCCGAGGACGGCGGCCAGTGGAACATGTTCCTCGCCCTGGTCGCCAAGCACGGACTGGTGCCCAAGGAGGTCATGCCCGAGACCGAGTCGTCCTCGAAGACCCACAAGCTCAACCGCGACGTGTCCTCGCTGCTGCGTCGGGCGGCCCACGACCTCCGCGATCGGCGTACGGAGGGTGCCACCCCCGAGGAGCTCGCCGAGGCCAAGGGTGAGGTGCTCGCTGCGGTGCACCGGATGCTCAGCCTGCACCTCGGCACGCCACCCACGTCGTTCGTCTGGCAGTGGCGCGACACCGACAAGGCCTTCCACCGAGACGGCACCCTCACCCCGCGCGAGTTCGTCGAGCGTTACGTGACCCTGCCGATCGACGACTACGTCTGCGTCGTCCATGACCCACGACCCAGCAGCCCCTTCGGCCGTACCTTCACCGTCGAGCACCTCGGCAACGTGGTCGGAGCGCCCCGGGTGGTCTACCTCAACGTCGAGATGCCCCTGATGAAGCAGCTCGCCGCGGACGCCTTGGCCGGCTCGGCGGACCGTGCGGCCGAGCCGGTGTGGTTCGGATGCGACGTGGGCCAGATGCTCGACGGCGACCTGGGGCTGTGGCATGCCTCGCTCTTCGACTACGACGAGCTCTACGGCACCCAGCAGCTGGGCGCGGCGCTCACCAAGTCCGACCGGCTCTACCACCATGGCACCGCGATGACCCACGCGATGCTGCTCACCGGCGTCAACCTGGTCGACGGCCCGGGTGACACCCAGGTGCCCACCCGGTGGCGGGTGGAGAACTCCTGGGGCACGGAGAAGGCCGACAAGGGCTTCTGGACCATGGACGACTCCTGGTTCGACGAGTACGTCTTCGAGATCGCCGTCCCGCGCTCCGCCCTGCCCGAGGACCTCCGCGACGCGCTCGACCAGGAGCCGATCGTCCTCCCCGCCTGGGACCCGATGGGCGCCCTCGCCTGACCGAAGGGGCACTTCTCCCGGGCCGAAGGGGCACTTCTCCCGGGCCGAAGGGGCACTTCTCCCGGGCCGAGGGGGCACTTCTCCGGGACCGAGGTGGCAATTTTCCGGGACCGAGGTGGCAATTTTCCTGCTCACCAGGAGCGTTCGACTTCGCCACCGGAAACCTGCCACCTCGTCATCGGAGAGTTGTCCCCTCGGACGCGGAGAGTTGTCACTTCGGCCCCGGAGAGTTGTCCCCTCGGCGGGTGAGGCATGAGACGTGGGTCTCACGCTCCGGACATGGGCTTCGGGCGCCACTAGTGTGCCGAGCACTCGCCCCCCACGCAGGAGACGACCGTGCAGCAGATCCTCGAGGCCATCACGTCCACCACCGCGACCGCGGATGACTTCGCCGCCCTGAACGTGCCGCAGACCTATCGCGCGGCGACCGTCCACCAGGACGAGGTCGAGATGTTCGCCGGGATGGACTCCCGGGACAAGGACCCGCGCCAGTCCCTCCACCTCGACGACGTCCCCCTGCCTGAGCTCGGGCCGGGCGAGGCGCTGGTCGCGGTGATGGCGAGCGCCATCAACTACAACACCGTGTGGACCTCGATCTTCGAGCCGGTCGCGACGTTCTCCTTCCTGGAGCGGTACGGCAAGGTCAGCCCGCTGACCAAGCGGCACGACCTGCCGTACCACATCGTCGGCTCGGACCTGTCCGGCGTCGTGCTCAGGACGGGTCTGGGTGTCCACGCCTGGAAGCCCGGCGACGAGGTCGTGGCGCACTGTCTGTCGGTGGAGCTCGAGGGCCCCGACGGACACAACGACACCATGATGGATCTCGAGCAGCGGATCTGGGGCTTCGAGACCAACTTCGGCGGCTTGGCCGAGATCGCGCTGGTGAAGTCCAACCAGCTGATGCCCAAGCCGAGTCACCTCACCTGGGAGGAGGCTGCCTCCCCCGGCCTGGTCAACTCCACGGCGTACCGCCAGCTCGTGAGCCGCAACGGCGCCGGCATGAAGCAGGGCGACAACGTCCTGATCTGGGGAGCCAGTGGCGGCCTGGGAGGATTCGCCACGCAGTACGCCCTCAACGGCGGGGCGGTCCCGGTGTGCGTGGTCTCCAGCGAGGAGAAGGCCGAGATCTGCCGGCGGATGGGAGCCGAGCTGATCATCAACCGCTCCGAGGCCGACTACCGGTTCTGGAAGGACGAGCGCACCCAGGACCCCCGGGAGTGGCGTCGCTTCGGCTCCGACATCCGCGACCTCACCGGCGGTGAGGACGTCGACATCGTCTTCGAGCACCCCGGCCGCGAGACCTTCGGGGCGAGTGTGTACGCCGCGCGCAAGGGCGGCACCATCGTGACCTGTGCCTCGACCTCGGGCTTCCTCCACGAGTACGACAACCGGTACCTGTGGATGAACCTCAAGCGGATCATCGGCTCGCACTTCGCCAACTACCGCGAGTCGTGGGAGGCCAACCGTCTCATCGCCAAGGGGATGATCCACCCGACCCTGTCGCGGTGCTACCCGCTCGCGGACGTCGGTCAGGCTGCGCTCGACGTGCACCACAACCTCCACCAGGGCAAGGTCGGGGTCCTGTGCCTGGCCCCCGAGGAAGGTCTCGGGGTGCGCGACGAGCAGAAGCGAGCCCGCCACCTCGACGCCATCAACGCGTTCCGCGGCGTCTGAGGAGCCGTCCCACCTGGTCACGTCGGCGTGTCGCAACCTGGCGGCGGCGCAGTGCGTCGTACGGAGTGGAAGTCGTTCCCGCGCATCCGCAAGACTGGGGGCACATCGAGCTTTCGGGAGGTTGTCGACACCATGAGCGACCAGGGCCTGTCCATCTTTGACCACGAGCCAGACAACTCCGGCGACGAGCCCACCCAGGTGATCCCCCGCGATGCCGCGCAGGGCACCGCCAAGACCGCCCAGAA
>DATBBE010000119.1:0-23773 GCA_036271155.1 Nocardioides sp.
AGTCGGACACGTGGAAGTCCAGCGGAGGGCTTGCGAGGATGACGCCGGTCAGCCCACCGAACAGGAACGTCACCAGGAAGCCGAGGGACCAGAGCATGGGCGTGTCGAAGGAGATCGACCCGCCCCACATCGTGCCTATCCCGTTGAAGAACTTCACTCCGGTCGGCACGGCGATCAGGAAGGTCATGCCCGAGAAGAAAGGCAGGTCGACCTTGCCGGTCACGAACATGTGGTGGGCCCACACCGCGATCGAGAGGATCGCGATGCCGAGGGTCGCCCCGACCAGGCCGATGTAGCCGAAGACCGGCTTGCGGCTGAAGACCGGGAAGATCTCGGAGACGATGCCGAAGAACGGCAGCGCGATGATGTAGACCTCCGGATGGCCGAAGAACCAGAAGAGGTGCTGCCAGAGGATCGCGCCCCCGTGGGAGGCGTCGAAGACGTGGGCCCCGAGTCTTCGGTCGGCCTCCAGCGAGAGCAGGGCGCCGGCCAGCACCGGAAAGGCGACGAGCACCAGCAGGCTGGTGACCATCGTGTTCCACACGAAGATCGGCATCCGGAACATGGTCATGCCGGGCGCGCGCATGCAGATGATGGTGGTGATGAAGTTGACCGCTCCGAGGATGGTGCCCAGGCCAGCCATCCACAGGCCCATGATCCAGAGGTCACCGCCCACGCTCGGCGACCGGACGGCGTCGGAGAGCGGCGTGTAGGCGAACCAGCCGAAGTCGGCGGCGCCCGACGGGGTGAGGAACCCGGAGCCCGCGATCAGGCCCCCGAACAGGAACAGCCAGTAGCTGAACATGTTCAGCCGTGGGAACGCGACGTCGGGAGCACCGATCTGCAACGGCATGATCGCGTTGCCGAAGCCGAAGAACAGCGGCGTCGCGAACAGCAGCAGCATGATCGTGCCGTGCATCGTGAAGAGCTGGTTGTACACCTCGTCGTTGACGAACTGCATGCCCGGGTTGGCGAGCTCCGAGCGCATCATCAGCGCCATGATCCCGCCCACGAGGAACCAGGCGAACGACGTGGCGAGGTACAGCTTGCCGATCACCTTGTGGTCGGTCGTGGTGATGACCTTG
Source organism: Nocardioides sp. (assembly GCA_036271155.1). GTDB lineage: Bacteria > Actinomycetota > Actinomycetes > Propionibacteriales > Nocardioidaceae > Nocardioides. The sequence continues at coordinate 1,086 of DATBBE010000119.1, forward strand.
ACGATGTTGCGCCCCAGCTCGCTGCGCGGCTGCGGGATTCTCGTGCCGGTCGACGGCGTGGTGGCGGTCATGGGGAGTCTCCCTCGGGAGCGAGTCCGGCCTGCGTCTGGCTGGTGATACCGCCGAGCAGCGGCTGGGCGGCCACGTTGCCCTGGGTCTGGAGCTGCTGGAGGTAGGCCTGGAAGTCGGCTTCACTGACGATCTTGACGTTGAAGAGCATCCGCGAGTGGTAGACGCCGCACAGCTCGTAGCACTTGCCGCGGTAGTCGCCGATGACTTCCGGAGTGACCGAGAAGTGGTTGTCCTGCCTTTCCGGGCCTGGGATGACGTCCTCCTTCTCGAGGAAGCCGGGCACGCCGAAGTCGTGGATCACGTCGGGCGAGTGCAGCTTGAACTCCACGGTCTCGCCCTTCGGGAGGACGAGCGTCGGTGGGTTGCCGGCCTCCCCCACGGTGTAGAGCACCTGGTCGTTGGGCGTCTTGATGTCGCCGCCAGGCATGTAGTTGAAGGTCCAGGTCCACTGCTGACCGACGACGTAGACCGTCAGGTCGGCGGGCGGGACATCCTCACGGATGAGGTTCTGGGTGCGCTCGGTGTGCACGAAGAAGACCACGACCATGATGATCGGGGCGATCGTGTAGAAGATCTCCAGCGGCAGGTTGTAGCGGGTCTGGATCGGCACCTCGTCGTCACTGCGGCGGCGGAACCGCCAGATCACGTAGAAGATCAGCCCCCAGACGACCGCACCTGTGGCGAGAGCGGCGACCCAGGCCCAGCGCCAGAGCAGGAAGATGTGCTGACCCTCGAGAGTGGCCGGGTCGGGCATCGCGAGGTTGCTCCACTCGTGCCGCGACTTCTCGCTGCAGCCGGTGAGGCTGACCAGGAGCACGGCGCCAGCGAGGACGACGCCGGCCTGCCGGGCGAGACCGGGAGAACGACGCGTACGCCGCGGTGTCGCGGCCGAGGCCGCGGGGACTTGCCGACCCACGAACGAGCCTTTCTGCTCAGGCGTGCTCCAACATCCCGCACACTATCCGAACCGACAGCCGCCTCGGGGGGTGGGTCGTCGGTAAGTCGGGCACCCTCTCATCGGGGTCTAGGTTGGCCGGGTGTCGAGCGATGCGACGTCCGCCGGAGACAGCGAGCCCGGGCGCCGGGTGTACCTCGACTCGGCCTCCGGCGAGGTCTTGCACCCGGCCGCGCGATCGGCGTTCGCGGCCGCCCTCGACACGGCGTACGCCGACCCACGGCGGCTCCACCACGCCGGCCGGACCGCGAGGCTCGTGCTCGACAACGCCAGGGCGGCGACCGCCGAGGCGCTCGGAGTGCGACCGGACGAGGTGACCTTCACCCCGTCCGGCACCGACGCAGTGCACCGCGGGCTCCTGGGCCTGCACCGCGGCGCGGGTCGCCGCGGCTCGGTGGTCGTCCACACGGCCGTGGAGCACTCCTCGGTGCTGCGGGCGGCCGAGTGGTCAGGGGCTCCGACGCGGGTCGTCCCGGTCGACGCCGAGGGGCGGGTGCGGCTCGACGACCTCGACGGCGCCGATGCCTCCGTCGTGGCCTGCCAGTCGGCCAACCACGAGGTCGGCACGATCCAGCCGGTCGCCGAGCTGGCTGCTCGGCTCGGCGAGACACCCCTCTTCGTCGACGCCTGCGCCTCGGCGGGCCGCCTGGCGCTGCCGGACGGATGGTCCGTGCTCGCGGCCTCGGCCCACAAGTGGGGCGGTCCTGCCGGCGTCGGGGTCCTCGTCGTACGTCGGGGAGCGAGGTGGCGCGACGCGTTCCCGGAGGACGATCGCGCCGGTGCCCGCGACAGCGGGTTCGAGAACGTGCCCGGCGCGCTGGCGGCCGCTGCCGCGCTCCAGGCGGTCGTCGCGGAACGCGACGCCGAGAACGCGCGGGCCCACGCCCTCGTCGACCGGATCCGGTCGGCGGCCTCCGCCCTCGCCGAGGTCGAGGTGGTCGGCGACCCCTCACGCCGACTCCCCCACCTGGTGACCTTCTCCTGCCTCTACGTCGACGGTGAGGCGCTCGTGACCGAGCTCGACCGGCTGGGCTTCGAGGTGGCGAGCGGATCGGCTTGCACGGCCTCGTCGCTCGAGCCCAGCCACGTGCTGGCCGCCATGGGCGCGCTCACGCACGGCAACGTGCGCGTCTCCGTGGGTCGCGAGACCACCGACGACGACGTCGACCGGCTCATCCGGGTGCTCCCGGAGACGCTCCGCCGACTCAGGGCGAGCATCTGATGCTCGAGCTCGACTGCCGGGACCAGGTCTGCCCTGCGCCGGTCATCGAGCTGGCGCGGCACATCGGCGACGTCGAGGTGGGCGGGCTCGTCGGAGTGGTGGCGACCGATGCGGCCGCACGCTTCGACGTGCCCGCGTGGTGTCGGATGACCGGACACGAGTACGTCGCGGAGCAGTCGGCCGACGACGGTGTCCCGCGCTACGTCGTACGCCGGGGGTCGTGACCGGGCAGAGACCCGGCCACCTCAGACGAGGTGGGTGGCCACGTCGCCGGCGGCCTCGTCGCCGTACGCCGCGCGGACCCGCTCCACGAACTGCGCGCGCGTGAAGGAGTACTCCTGCGTGCCGACGGTCTCCACGACGTACGCCGCGAGGACGCAGCCGATCTGGGCCGAGCGCTCATGCCCGAAGCCCCACTTCAGACCGGCGAGGAAGCCCGCCCGGAAAGCGTCCCCGACCCCCGTCGGCTCCACCGCCATGACGCCCGGTGCCGCCTTGACCTCGATCGTCTCGCCATCGCGCGAGAGGATCCGCACCCCGTCAGCACCGAGCGTGGTGACCTGGGTGCCCACGCGCTGCAGCACCTCGTCACCGGACCAGCCGGTCTTCGACTCGATCATGTGCGACTCGTACTCGTTGGAGAACAGGTAGGTCGCGCCGTCGATCAGGTCGCGGATCAGGTCGCCCTCGCTGAACGCCAGCTGCTGGCTGGGGTCGGCGATGAAGGGGTACCCGCGCTGCCGGCACTCGCGCGTGTGCCGGAGCATGCCCTCGGGGTCGTCGGCGCCGATCAGCACGAACTCCGGAGCCCCGGCGTGCGCGACGATCGGCGCCAGCTCGATCAGCCGCGCCTCGCTCATCGCGCCGGCGTAGAAGGAGGCGAACTGCGCCATCGACGAGTCGGTCGTGCAGACGAACCGCGCGGTGTGCTTGGTCTCGGAGATGTGCACGAACGAGCAGTCGACGCCGTGCCGCGCCAGCCAGCTGCGGTAGTCGGTGAAGTCCTCTCCGGCCGCGCCGACCAGCACCGGCGCCAGACCGAGCAGGCCCAGCCCGAAGCACATGTTGGGAGCGACTCCCCCACGCCGGATCTCAAGGTCGTCGACCAAGAACGACACCGCGAGCTTGTCGAGCTGCTCCACGACCAGGGAGTCCTTGAACCGCCCCTGGAAGGACATCAGGTGGTCGGTCGCGATGGAGCCGCAGATCAGCAAGGACACGTTCGGGAACACTAGGCGATCTGCGGCTGGGTGTACCCATCGGTAGCCGTTAGCGTCGAAGCATGAGTCACTCGCGCACGACGTACGACGAGATCGACTCGCCCGGGCGGATGCGCGTCGACGCGGCGGCCGCCGGGCGTGCGCTCCGCCTCGAGCCACGAGACGGGCTCGAGCCCGCCGGCTCCTCCCGCGAGGGCGGCAAGCGCGACATCACCGTGCACGAGGCAGCCGCGCGGATCGCTCGCGCCCTGGGCCTCTACCTCGAGTAGTCCGGTCTAGTGGCCGGTCTCAGTGGCGGGCCTCAGTGGAACGAGTCGCCGCAGGCGCAGGACCCGGTCGCGTTCGGGTTGTCGATCGTGAAGCCCTGCTTCTCGATGGTGTCGACGAAGTCGATCATCGCGCCGTTGAGGTAGGGCACGCTCATCCGGTCGACCACGACGCCCACACCGTCGAAGTCGGTGACGACGTCGCCGTCGAGGCTGCGCTCGTCGAAGAACAGCTGGTAGCGAAGACCGCTGCAGCCACCGGGCTGCACCGAGATGCGCAGCTGGAGGTCGTCACGCCCCTCCTGCTCGAGCAGGCTCTGCACCTTGCCTGCCGCGACCGCGCTCAGGTTGATCTGGTCGGTACGGCGCTCGGTGACCTGGTCGGTCATGCTCGTTGCTCCTTCGTCGGTGTGCAAGATGCGCGTCTCGCGGGCGCGTCTGACAGATCCAATTCTCGCACAGGAGTGGTTATTCCGCGTGATGCCCGCCGGCCACGCTGTGGTCAGTACGACCAGCTCCGAGCCACGCGCGCTGCCAGGTCTGCCAGGCTCCCGGCCGGGTCTGCCATGGCGCGCTCCTCCCCCACCAGGTCGACCAGCGAGTAGGCCGACTCGACGCCCAGAGCCCGCATCTCGCGGGAACCCACCAGCACGCGCCCGGCGAGTGCCACGCAGGGCCTGAGCGCCACCGCGGCGACCGCGGCGACGCCGTACGGGACCTTGCCGGAGCGGCTCGAGAAGTCGAAGGCCCCCTCGCCGGTCAGCACGAGGTCCGCGGCACGGGCGCGAGCAGACAGGTCGACGGCCTCGGCGACCACGTCGAACCCGGGCCGTCGTCCTGCCCCGAGCAGGAGCAGGGCGAAGCCGACGCCGCCCGCAGCCCCCGCCCCCGGCTCCAGGGAGGTACGCCGGTCGGTGGCGGCCGCGAAGGCCTCGAGGACGCCGTCGAGGGCGGGGAGCCGCTCCTCGGGGATGCCCTTCTGCGGGCCGAAGGTCTTGGTCGCCCCGAAGAGCCCGGTCAGGGGGCTGTCCACGTCGCTGGCGCAGGTCAGGGTCACCCCCTCGAGACGCGCCCGAGCCGACGTCAGGTCCACGACCGCCACACCCTCGAGCGCAGCCGCTCCCTGGTCGAGCGGACGGTCGGCCGTCGCGCCGAGCGCTCCGAGGAACCCGGCCCCGCCGTCGTTGGTGCCCGAGCCGCCGAGGCCGATGACGATGTCGGTGGCCCCTGCTTCGATCGCGTGCATGACCAGCTCGCCCACACCCCACGTGGTGGCGCTCTCGGCGCGCTCGCCACCGGTGAGGGCGAGCCCGCAGGCCTGAGCGCTCTCCACCCACGCCTGCCGACCCCGCAGCAGCACCGCTCCCGGCACCCGCTCGCCGTGCGGGCCGCCGACGGTGGCCGCCACCAGCTCCCCGCCGAGCGCCTCGTGGAGCACGTCGACGAAGCCCGGGCCGCCGTCGGCCATGGGCGCCAGGTCGAGCTGGTCGTCCGGTGCGTGGCGCGACCAGCCGTCCGCGACCGCCCGAGCGGCCTCGACGGCCGTCAGGGTCCCGGCGAACTTGTCCGGGGCGATGAGCACGCGCACGCGCCACATCATGCCCGCGCGGGTGTGCCTGTCACTCCACCGACCGTCTCGCGCGCGCCACTAGGTTGTGCCGGGTGAGCGACGTGCGCATCCGGCCGATGACGGTCGACGACGCGGCGGCAGCCGAGCGGGTGACCGCGGTCGGCTTCCACGAGCTCGACACCCGGATGTTCCGCCGCGCCTGGCCGGACCCCGAGCTCCGCCCCCCCGAACGCGGTGCGAACTGGACCGCACGCACCCGTCACCTCGTCGCCACCGACCCGGGCGGCTGCTGGGTCGCCGAACGCGACGACGAGCTGCTGGGGGTGGTGGTGTCGTTCGTGCGCGAGAAGATGTGGCTGCTGGCGTCGTACGCCGTGGTTCCCCAGGCCCAGGGGCTCGGCCTCGGGAAGGCCCTGCTGGCCCCCGCGCTCGACCACGGCCGCGGCTGCCTGCGGGGCATGCTCAACGCCTCGAGCGACCCGAAGGCGCTGCGTCGCTACCACGCGGCGGGGTTCACGCTGCACCCGCAGATGTTCTTCCGGGGTGCCCCCGACCGCACCCAGATCCCGGTCGTGGAAAGGGTGCGTGAGGGAAGCGAGAGCGACATCGACCTGATGGACTCGGTCGACCGGCAGACCCGGGGCGCGGCACACGGCGTCGACCATCAGGTGCTCATGCAGCAGCTTCGGCTGGTCGTCAGCGAGAGCGCGTCGGCCCAGGGCTACGCCTACCTCGACCAGGGGGTGGCGCTGCTGGCCGCCACCGACCGGCGTACAGCCTCGCGGCTGATGTGGGAGGCGCTCGCCTCCAGCACCGGCGACGTGACGATCGGCCACGTGACTCCCGAGAACACCTGGGCCGTCGACATCGGCCTGGCGGCCCGCCTGGACCTGTACCAAGAGGGCTACCTGGGGCTGCGGCACATGCGCCCGCCCCACCCCTACCTGTCCCACGGGGCACTCATGTGAGTGCCGTGGAGCGGCTCCCTAGGATTGGCCCATGACGAGCACGGTCGACCTGCCCCTGCTGCCGCTCGGGCGCGGCTCCGATCTCACCGCCGAACGTGGGGTGGAGTGCCCGGGCGACCTCCCGGCGGCGTCCGATCCCGGTCTCGTGGACCGTGCCCGGGCCGCGAAGGAGGCACTCGGCGAGCGGGTCTTCGTGCTCGGACACCACTACCAGCGCGACGAGGTGATCCAGTTCGCCGACGTCACCGGTGACTCGTTCAAGCTCGCCCGAGACGCGGCCGCGCGGCCGGAGGCCGAGTACATCGTGTTCTGCGGTGTGCACTTCATGGCCGAGTCGGCCGACATCCTCACCGGAGACGACCAGATCGTCGTGCTCCCCGACCTCGCGGCCGGATGCTCCATGGCCGACATGGCGCGCCTCGGGCAGGTCGAGGACTGCTGGGACGCCCTGGCCGATGCGGGCGTCGCCGACCGCGTCGTACCCGTCACCTATATGAACTCCTCGGCCGACATCAAGGCCTTCTGCGGCCGTCACGGTGGGGCGGTGTGTACGTCGAGCAACGCCGAGGTAGCCCTGGAGTGGGCGTTCGGGCAGGTGCCCGACGCGAAGGTGCTGTTCCTCCCCGACCAGCACCTCGGCCGCAACACCGCGGTGCTCCAGCTCGGGCTCGGCCTCGACGACTGCGTCGTGTGGGACCCACGACAGCCGCACGGCGGGCTCGAGCCCGAGGATCTCGCGGCAGCCCGGATGATCCTCTGGAAGGGCCACTGCTCGGTGCACGGCCGGTTCTCCCCCGCCGTCGTCGACGAGCTGCGGGCCACCAGACCCGGCGTCCAGGTGATCGTCCACCCCGAGTGCACCCACGAGGTCGTCACCCGGGCCGACCTCGTCGGCTCGACCGAGTTCATCATCAACACGATCGACGCCGCACCGCCCGGCTCCGTCTGGGCCGTCGGCACCGAGCTCAACCTCGTCCAACGGCTCGCTCGTGCACACCCCGAGCAGGAGATCCTGTTCCTCGATCGGAACGTCTGCTACTGCTCCACGATGAACCGCATCGACCTGCCCCACCTGGTCTGGGCCCTCGAGTCGCTCGTGGACGGGGTGGTGGTCAACCGCATCTCCGTGGACCCCGACACCGAGCGCTTCGCCCAGGTGGCCCTGCAGCGGATGCTCGAGCTACCGGGCCGCTCGCACCGAGACTGATCAGCAGCCCCCGCTGGCAGGACAGTGGTGGGGAAGCAGATACGCCGGGAAGTAGTCGTAGCGGATGATGGTCCTCCCGTCGGCGTCGAGAAGAGTCACGGGCATCGAGTGCATCGGCTGCATGTCGTCGGCCGGCCGGTCGCGGGCCACCCGCTGTTCGGCGTGCCGGAAGACGTAGGTGTAGCGGCCGAACACCGGAGTCAGCACGGTCCCGTCGGGGGCGTCGACCCGAGCGGACTTCACGCCGGCGTACCGCGCGAGAGCACCGGCGAACAGCTCGTGGCCGCACACCTTTCCCTCAGCCACGGCGCAGATCTGCGCCCAGGACACAGTGCTCCCCTGGTGCCGGAAGCCGTTCGGGCCGTACCAGCTCTGCGGCACCGGCCCACTCGGCAGCGAAGCGGTCCAGATCTGGTTGCCGCCCTCGATGCCCTTGGTGTCCACGTCGCAGCTGGCCCAGCGGGTGTGGCCGGGGTTGACGAAGGTGGCGGTGACGCCGTGGTCGTCCTGGACGTAGGCGTCGATCGTCCAAGACCCCAGGAACCTCGCGGCGGGGCCGCTGGCACTGGTGTCCTGGATCTTCGCGCCCTTCGCCGGGAGACGTATCCCGTCTTGCCCGCTGGGCACGTGGACCGCCGGTGCCGGGAGGTGCAGCCGGGCGCACTGATCGGTGATCGCCTGCTCACGAGGAGTGATGCCCGGCATGCCGCTGGAGCTCGACGGTGTCGGCGGCTGGGTGGTCCGGCTCGTCACGGGCCCCTGGGTGTCGGTCCGGGCAGGTCCGAGGAGCTGGGTCGTGACGAGCACGGCCGCGACCGAGGCCGCGGCGAGCCCGATGCCGGCCACACCGTGACGACGGCGCCGGCGGGCCCTCGCGCGACGCAGAACGGCATCGCCACCGAACCCCAGCGGGGCACCCGCGTCGTCCGAGGCCCGGTCGAGCAGGTCGCTCATGCGCTCGTTCACAGCTGTTCCTCCAGTTCGATGTTCACGCCCTGCTCCTGGAGCGCGTCACGCACCTGCTCCAGAGCCCTGGCGGTCTGGCTCTTGACCGTCCCGGGTGCGATGCCGAGATGCTGTGCGGTCTCCTCCACCGAGAGATCCACGAAGTAGCGGAGGACCACGCACTGGCGACGGCGAGGTGGAAGGGCCTGCAAGGCCCGCACCACGGCCAGGTGCCGATCGACGTCGCCCATCGGGTCATGTCCCGGGTCGTGTCTCGGGTCGGGCAGGGACCCGGTGCCCACCTCACGGCGCCAGGGCCGTCGGCTCTGGTCCACGACGGCCGTGGTCACAGCCCGGTGGGCGTAGGCGCGCAGCGCGCCGCTCCGTTCCAACCGCGACCACGCGACGTACATCTTGACCAGGGCGTCCTGGGCGGCGTCCTCAGCGCGCTGCCAGTCGCCGCACATCAGGTACGCCGTCCGCCGCAGCTCGCGTGCGTGACCGTCCACGAACTCGACGAACTCCGCGTCGTCGACGTCTCTCACGCTGGGCTCCCTCCGTCAGCCCCTCAACGGAACGCCCACCCTCCCAGGTTGCCCGCACCCGTCGCCGATCGCCCAGATGCACCCGAACGCCGAGTCGGCACATGACGACTCGGCGTGATCTCGCCCCACCTCTTTGCGCCGACTCGGCGTCAGAGGCCGGGGGCGCCCCAGAGGGCGAGCCAGCGCTGGAGGTCCTGCTCCATGGGGAGGTCACCGGCCAGGGTGTCGCGGAGCTGAATCTCGAGCAGGTTGTCGCGGGTCTTCGGGCCGGTTGGGGCGAAGGCGTAGAAGGTGCCTTGCTTGTAGAGGTAGACCAGGCCGGCCTTGCGTCCTGCGGCATCGTGGAACGGCACCAGCGAGCACAGGAGGCCGGTGGCGAAGCCCTGCTCCTCGAGGGCGGAGTTCACCGCATGCAGGTCGGTGCACAGCCCCTCGACGTCGTCGTCGACGCGGTCCACGACCAGCCAGGTGAAGCCGAAGTCGTCCTTCTGCACCGAGATATCGGGCTTGTCCGTGTCATCGCGCAGCAGCGTCACGACGTCGTCCTGCACCTGTTGGTACGCCGCGCCGTCGGGCGCGCGAAAGCAGACCGATCCGGTGCCGGTCGGGGTGAACCCGGCCGCCGTCTGCAGCGTGACCGCGGCCGACGGCACCAGGAACAGCGAGTCGAGGTTGGCCTGCTTGGGCGTCGTCCGCCCCGTGATCGCTCCCCAGAAGCGGCTCACAGCGCCGGAGGCCCCTCCGCGGAGCCGTCGACCGGCCGGCTGAGCTCAGCCTCGATCTTCGCCAGCTGCTCGAGCCGCTGCTCGAGGGACGGGTGCGTGGAGGTGAGCTGGCTGAGGCTCACGCCCTTGATCGCCGGGGCGATGAAGAAGGCGTTCATGGCGCTCGAGGCGCGCAGGTCCTTCTCCGGGATCGCGTTCATGCCGCCGGAGATCTTCTGCAGCGCGGTGGCGAGCGCGCGCGGCTTCATCGTCAGGTAGGCGCCCGACCGGTCGGCGCACAGCTCGCGGTAGCGGGAGAGCAGCCGGGTCAGGAAGAAGCTGACGGCGTACACCACCAGGCTGATGACGAGCACGACCAGCCACACGGGGACGCCGTTGTTGTTGTTGTCGCGACGCCCGCCGCCGAACCACGCGCCGTACTGGGCCCCCCGACCCAGGCCCCCCGCGATGATGCCGGCCGACGAGGCGATGGTCATCACCAGCACGTCGCGGTGGGCGACATGGCTGAGCTCGTGGGCCAGGACCGCCTCCATCTCGTCGGCGGTGAGCATGCCGAGGATGCCGGTCGTCACGCAGACGACCGATCGCTCCGGTGAGCGGCCGGTGGCGAACGCGTTCGGAACGCTGACGTCGGCCACGCCGACCCGCGGCTTCGGCATATCGGCGAGAGCCACGAGCCGGTCGATCATCGCGTGCAGCTCGGGAGCCTCCTCGGGGGTCACTTCCCGAGCCCGCATCGCCTTCATCGCGACGGTGTCGGAGTTGTACCACTGCCACCACACGACCCCGAGCCCGATCAGGGCGATGAACGGCGCGTACTGCGCCGGCAGCACGAACATCAGGACGACGATCAGGGCGACGAAGATGCCGCCGAGCAGGAACATGACCGACGTCATCCGGGCGGTCAGACCGAGATCGGAGCCAAAGCGGGTACGGGCCATGGCTCCATTGTCCCCGAACGCCCCAAGTCGGGGCCAACCGTGGCTCAGCCGGGGATCAGACCGTCGCCACTGAGCATGTCCTTGACCTCGGCGAGGGTCGCGTCGGCCATCGGCAGGATCAGGTCGGAGGCGTCGAGCGCCTCCGCATCATGGGGCACGCCCGCGGTGCGCACACCGTCGAGCAGCGCGCTGAGCGCGTCATGGAACGCCGCGTCGTCACCGGCCCCGATGGCCGACTCGACCTTCGCGTCCAGCTCGTTGAGCGCGGAGACGGCATCCTCTGAGAGATCGAACTGACCCTCGGCGAGGATCCGCACGATCACTTCGGATCTCCGGACTCCGGCGGGGTCGACCCCTGCGCCTGGGCCTGCGGCTCGGCTTGCTGCTCGGCCTGCGACGGGGCGTCGACGATCTGCCCGGCATCCGGCGCGCTCTCGATGGCCTGCGGGGCGGGTGCGCCGCCCTTGAGCCGGGCCAGCTCGGCCTCGACCTCGGTCTGGGAGCTCATCGCCTCCAGCTCGCGGGAGATGTCGTCGCCGTTGTTCAGCGAGCTGGCGTCGTCGAGCGCACCGGAGGCGATCAGCTCGTCGATCGCGCCGGCGCGCGCCTGCATCTGCGCGGTCTTGTCCTCGGCCCGCTGGATGGCCATGCCGACGTCGCCCATCTCCTCGCCGATGCCGGACATCGCCTCGTTGATCTTGGTCTGGGCCTCGGCGGCGGTGTAGGTCGCCTTGATCGTCTCCTTGCGCGTGCGGAACGACTCGACCTTCGCGCTGAGCCGCTGCTGGGCCAGCGTGAGCTTCTCCTCCTCGCCCTGCAGCTGGGCCTGCTGGGTCTTGAGGTCGGCGATCTGGGAGGTCAGCGCGGACTTGCGCGTGAGCGCCTCGCGGGCGAGGTCCTCACGGTTGGCCGTGATCGCCTGCTCGGCCTGGCCCTGGAGCTTGTCGGACTGTGCGCTGAGCTGGTTGACCTGCAGCTCCACGCGCTTGCGGGACGTCGCGACGTCGGCGACCCCGCGGCGTACCTGCGCCAGGAGGTCGAGCTGACGCTGGTAGCTGTAGTCGAGCGTCTCGCGCGGATCCTCGGCGCGGTCGAGGACCTTGTTCGCCTTGGACCTGAAGATCAGGCTGAATCGCTGCCACATGCTCATGAGGTCAGCCTATGGGTAGACGTCAAGGCACAGGTACGACGGTAGGCTGACGGTTCCGGGCCTTCCCGCCCGTAGCCGAGAGTCCCCACACCCGCCAGGATGCACTGCGTGTTCCGTCGTACCAGGTCCGAGCCGTCGTCCGTCGAGCAGACGGAGAGCGACCTCTCGTCCACCCAGAAGAAGGGCCGGCCCACGCCTTCGCGCAAGGAGGCCGAGGCCGCACGCAAGGCCAGAGCCAAGGTGCCGCGCACGCGCAAGGAGCAAGCCGCGGCCCGACGCACGTCGCGCACCGAGGGCAGCTCGAAGATGCGGGAGGCCATGCGTACCGGAGACGAGCGCTACCTGCCTCCGCGCGACCAGGGAGTCGTACGTCGCTTCATCCGCGACTACGTCGACAGCAGCTTCTCGGTCCTCGAGCTGATGCTGCCGATCATGGTCGTGCTCCTGGTCTTCGGCTACGTCGGCAGCACCGCCATGGCGAACCTGTCGAGCGCCGCGCTCCCGGCGCTGCTGCTGGTCGTGGTCGTCGACGGGTTCCGGCTGCGCTGGAAGCTCAACCGCGAGCTGAAGAGCCGCTTCCCAGAAGAGTCCCACCAGGGCGCGACGATGTACGCGGTGATGCGGGCCCTCCAGGTGCGGTTCCTGCGCCAGCCCAAGCCCCAGGTGAGACTCGGCACCCGGCTGCCCGAGCGCTACCGGTAAATCCCGGCTTCCAGCTCAAGCGTCGTAGTCGAGGACGACCCGTTCGGACGTCGGGTGGGACTGGCAGGTGAGGACGTAGCCGTCGGCGATCTCCTCGGGCTCGAGGGCGTAGTTGACGTCCATGGCGACGGTGCCCTCGATGAGCTGGGCGCGGCAGGTGCCGCACACCCCACCACGGCAGGCGAACGGCAGGTCGTTGCGCACCTCCAGTGCGGCCTCGAGCACGCCGACGCCGTCTGGTCGCAGCTCGAAGTCGGAGGATCGCCCGTCGAGCCTGATCGTGACGTGAGCGGCGCCCTCGATCGCCGAGGCGGTCGCCTCGGGCGCCCGCGACACGGGCTCGGCGTGGAAGAGCTCGGTGTGGACCGCGTTCGCCGCGACTCCGTGGTCGAGGATCACCTGCCGGAGGTCGACGACCATCTGCTGCGGCCCGCACAAGAACCACTCGTCGACGTCCTCCACGGGGAGCAGCGACTTCAGGATCCTGGTCAGCCGGTCGCCGTCGAGACGGCCCGAGAACAGCTCGACGTCCTGCTGCTCGCGGGAGAGCACATGGACGAGATGGAAGCGCTCGGGGAAGCGGTCCTTCAGGTCGTGCAGCTCGTCGAGGAACATGACCGTGCGCTGGGTGCGGTTCGCGTAGACCAGCATCACCCGCGCCAGGGGCTCCTCCTCGAGGATCGTCGAGACGATCGAGATGATCGGCGTGATGCCGGAGCCGGCCGCGATCGCGACGTACGCCTTCTCCGATGACGGGTCGAGCCGGGTCGTGAAGCGCCCCGCCGGCGTCATCACGTCGAGCTCGTCACCGACGTGCAGCGTGTCGACGACGCCTTCGGAGAAGGCGCCCCCGGGCAGCTTCTTCACCCCGATCGTGAGAATGCCGGACCGCGGGGTGGTGCAGATCGAGAAGCTACGGCGCTCGCCGTCCTCGCCGCGGATCGTGAGGTGCTGGCCGTGCGCGAAGGCGTACTCCTCCGCCAGCTCCGGAGGCACCGCGAACGAGATCGCGACCGCGTCGTCGGTGAGGGGCTCGACGGCGGCCACCCGGAGCGGGTGGAACTGTGGCTGGGCCATGGTCAGAGAGCCTTGAAGTGGTCGAAGGGCTCCCGGCAGGAGCGACAGACCCACAGGCTCTTGCAGGCCGTGGAGCCGAACCTGCTCGACTCGCGGGTGTCGAGGCTGCCGCACTGCGGGCACCGCACGGACAGGCCGATCGGCACCGGCCCGTCGACGCCGCGGACGGGCCCGGGCGGCGCGATCCCAGCACGGGCCAGCCGGTCGCGGCCGGTCTCGGTGAGGTCGTCGGTGGACCAGGCCGGGCTCAGCACGAACTCCACGTCGACGTGTTGGTAGCCCGCCAGCGTGAGTGTCTCGACGAGGTCGTCACGGATGGTCTCCATGGCCGGGCAGCCGGAGTACGTCGGGGTGATCGTCACGTGGACGCGACCCTGGTCGTCCTCGGTGACGTCGCGCAGGATCCCGAGATCCTCGATGGTGACCATCGGCAGCTCGGGGTCGAGCACCGTTGCCGCGAGGTCGCGGGCGCGGCGCGTCGGGGTGGTGCTCGGGGTGGTCGTGGAGGTCACCAGGTCGCCCCCGGATGTGAGCGGTGGAGGTGCTGCATCTCGGCGAGCAGGAAGCCGAGGTGCTCGGTGTGCAGACCCTGGCGGCCTCCGCCGAGCGCCGGCGGCACGTCGGGCAGCACCAGGGTCGCCTCGGCGACCACCCGACGTACGTCGCTCAGCACGGGGTCGCGAAGGGCAGCGGGGTCGGCGACCCGTCCGGCCAGGGCGGGGTCAAGCGGCGAGAAGAGCTCGTCGACGAAGGGCCACTCCGCGTCGAGCGCCGACTGCATCCGGGCATGGGACTCGTCGGTGCCGTCACCGAGCCGACGCACCCACTGGGCGGCGTGGTCGACGTGGTAGGCGACCTCCTTGACGGCCTTGGCGGCGACCGCGGCGAGCCTCTCGTCGCCGTCGGTCGCGAGCGCCCGGTAGAGATGGAGCTGATAGGTCGAGAAGACCAGCAGGCGCGCCATCGCGACGCCGAAGTCGGTCATCGGCCGCTCGACGAGCTGGACGTTGCGGAACTCCCGGTCGTCGCGGAGGTAGGCGAGGTCGTCCTCGGTGCGGCCGAGCTGCTCGAGCTCGCCGGCGTACGTCAGCAGGGTGCGGGCCTGGCCCAGCTGGTCGAGCCCGATGTTCGCCAGGGCGACGTCCTCCTCGAGCTCGGGGGCGCGGCTGATCCACCAGCCCATCCGCTGGGCGGAGACGAGGGCGTCGTCGGCCAGACCGAGGGTGTACTCGAGAAGCGGACGGTCCGTCATAGGTGCTCGACGCCCTCGGGCACGTCGTAGAACGTCGGGTGTCGGTAGATCTTGTCGGCCGCCGGGTCGAAGAACGCGTCCCGCTCGTCGGGCGTCGACGCCTCGATGTCGGACGCCTTCACCACCCAGATCGACACTCCCTCGCCACGACGGGTGTAGAGGTCGCGGGCGTTGCGCAGCGCCATCTCGGCGTCGGGTGCGTGGAGCGAGCCGGCGTGCACGTGCGAGAGGCCTCGGCGCGCGCGGACGAAGACCTCCCAAAGGGGCCAGTTGCGCGTGGTCATGCCACGGACTCGGCGCGCTGCTGCTGCTTGTCGGCGTACGCCTCTGCTGCCTCGCGGACCCAGGCTCCCTCGGCATGGGCTCCACGCTTGTGAGCCATCCGCTCGGCATTGCAGGGACCGTTGCCCTTGATGACCTCGAACAGCTCGGTGAAGTCGATCTCGCCGTACTCGTAGTGACCGCGCTCCTCGTTCCAGGAGAGGTCGGGGTCGGGCAGGGTCAGGCCGAGCGCCTCGGACTGCGGCACGGTCATGTCGACGAACCTCTGTCGCAGCTCGTCGTTGCTGAAGCGCTTGATGCCCCACGCCATCGACTGCGCGGAGTTCGGCGAGTCGTCGTCGGGCGGACCGAACATCATCAGCGACGGCCACCAGTAGCGGTTGACGGCGTCCTGGGCCATGGCCTTCTGTGCGGCGGTGCCGTGGGAGAGCGTGTGCAGGATCTCGAAGCCCTGCCGCTGGTGGAACGACTCCTCCTTGCAGACCCGCACCATGGCGCGCGCGTAGGGGCCGTAGGAGCACCGGCACAGCGGCACCTGGTTGGTGATCGCGGCGCCGTCGACGAGCCAGCCGATCGCCCCGACGTCCGCCCAGGTCAGCGTCGGGTAGTTGAAGATCGAGGAGTACTTCTGGCGGCCGGAGTGGAGCTGGTCGATCAGGTCTCCCCGCTCGACTCCGAGCGTCTCGGCGGCGGCGTACAGATAGAGCCCGTGGCCGGCCTCGTCCTGCACCTTGGCCATCAGGATCGCCTTGCGGCGCAGGCTGGGTGCGCGGCTGATCCAGTTGCCCTCGGGCTGCATCCCGATGATCTCGGAGTGGGCATGCTGCGCGATCTGCCGGACCAGGCTCTTGCGGTAGGGCTCGGGCATCGCGTCGCGCGGCTCGACCCGGCCCTCGCCGGCGAGCAGGGCCGCGAACGCCTCCTCGGCGGGACCTTCAGCGGCCTGGGGGGCGGTCTGCGGGTCGGTGCTGAAGTCGTTGCCGTACACGCCTTCACCGTACCACCGATATGACACTTTTTCGCAGCCCTGCCGGGGTGGTGTAACACCTAGGTCGCTGCGACGATGGCCCGGTGAGCACCCCGTCCGCCGACGTCTCCGTCCGCGTCGCCTGGGCCGACGACGCCGACGCCATCGCGGCGGTCCAGGCGCGCGCGTGGGCCGCGTCGTACGCCGGGTTGGTACCGGCCGCGGGCGACCTCCGCGAGGCCGACTTCGCCCAGCTGTGGCGAGACGCGCTGCAGCGGCCCGGGGATGCGCGTCATCGAGCGCTGGTCGCACTCGAGCGCAACCGCGTGGTCGGGTTCGCCATCACGACGCCGGCCACCGACCCGGACTGCGACCCCGGCACCGACGGAGAGCTCATGGAGCTCACGGTCGACGCCGACGAGCGCGGCAAGGGACATGGCTCGCGCCTGCTCCAGGCCGCGGTCGACACGATGGTCGCCGACCGCTTCGAGCGCGCCGTCATCTGGCTCGTGGCCGACGACGACGCCCTGCGCACCTTCTTGACCGACGCCGGCTGGGGCACCGACTCAGCCCACCGCACCCTCGACCTGGACGGCACCGGCACCACCCAGGTCAAGCAGGTGCGACTCCACACCGCCCTCTCCTGACCGCCCCGCCCGATACTTCGCAGCATTCGGCACCTCGACACGCCGTTCGAACGGTGCCAACTGCTGCGAAGTATCCGGACGGCGGCGACCAATCCACAGGCCGACGGATCGTCCTTGGTTTTCGTCCGTTCGAGGTCCACGATGGATGTCCGACGACCAGCCCACGACCCCAGAGGGGTGCGAAGCATGTTCGGACCACTGCCGTTGCTCCACAGACTCGTCCTCGGCGCGATCAGTCTCTGCTTCGGCATCCTGGCCGGTGCCTGGATTGCCCATGTGACCCCACTGCCGATGGCCGTCTCGGGTGGTGCCGTCGCCGGCGGCCTGCTCGGCCTGGCGCTGGCCTACCTGCTCGTGCACAGCCCTGAGGCGCGGCCTCGTCCCGTGCGGGTGACCCGCCGCCGCTGACCCGACCTGGCCCGGCACTAGGGTCGGCCCGTGGCCGATCCCGCGAGCCGTGAGCCGCCTACGACGCAGCGCAGCGCCGTCGTCCGCGACAGCCTCGGCGTGGGCGCCGCCACGGGCCTGTACGGCGTGTCCTTCGGCGCCGTATCGGTCGCGTCCGGACTCTCGGTGCTGCAGACCTGTGCGCTGTCGCTGGTCATGTTCACCGGAGCGTCCCAGTTCGCCTTCGTCGGCGTGGTGGCCGCGGGTGGGGCGCCGCTCTCCGGAGCGCTGACCGCGTTGATGCTCGGCACCCGCAACACGTTGTACGGCCTCAAGCTCGCTCCGCTGCTGCAGTTCCGAGGCTGGCGCAGACCCACCACCGCCCACCTCGTGATCGACGAGTCGACCGCGATGTCGGTGCTGCGAGAGTCGCGCGACCTGGCCCGCACCGGGTTCGTCGCGACCGGCGTCGCGGTCTTCGTGCTCTGGAACCTGTTCACCCTGGTCGGCGCGCTGGCCGGCAACCTGATCGGTGACCCCCGCACCTATGGTCTCGACGCGGCCGTCGGCGGAGCATTCCTGGCGTTGCTGTGGCCGCGCTTGACCGATCCGCGCAACCGCGTGATCGCCGTCTGCGCCGCCGCGATCGCCCTCGGCGTCGTCCCGGTCACCGCCGCCGGCGTACCCGTGCTGGTCGCCGGGGGCGTCGCGCTGCTGGCCGGCGTCCTCACCCGCTCGGCGGGCGACCCGACAGAGCTGCCCGGACCATGATCTGGTTCGCGATCCTGGGTGCCGGCCTGGGGTGCTACCTGCTCAAGCTGGCCGGAGTCTCACTGCCCGCGCGAGTGCTGGACCATCCGGTCGTGGAGCGGGTGGCGGACCTGATCCCGGTCGCGCTCCTGGCGGCGCTGGTCGCCGTCCAGGTGTTCGCCGACGGGACCCGGCTCACCATCGACGCCCGCGCCGCGGGACTCGCGGCCGCCGTGGTCGCCCTGCTCCTGCGGGCGCCGTTCCTCGTCGTCGTGTTCGTGGCCGCGGTCACGGCCGCTCTGTTCCGGCTGGTCTTCCCCGGCACCTAGGCCCGACGTGCGCTGATCAGCCGAGGTCGAGCAGATGCTCGAGACCCAGGGTCAGACCGGGCCGCTCCGCGACGGCGTGAACGGCCACCAGCACTCCCGGCACGAACGAGGCGCGGTCCATCGAGTCGTGCCGGATGGTCAGGGTCTCCCCCTGCGCGCCGAGCAGCACCTCCTGGTGGGCGACGAGTCCGCGGGCCCGCACCGAGTGCACGTGGATGCCTGCGACCTCGGCGCCGCGAGCCCGCTCGTTGCCCGTCGTGGTCGCATCCGGCACCGGGCCCAGGCCGGCCTCGAGCCGCGCCGCCGCGATCAGCTCCGCCGTACGCCGGGAGGTGCCGCTGGGAGCGTCCGCCTTGTCCGGATGGTGCAGCTCGATGATCTCGGCCGACTCGTAGTAGGGCGCCGCAGCCGCGGCGAAACGCATCATCAGCACCGCACCGATCGAGAAGTTGGGCGCGACGACCACGCCGACCGAGGCAGCGCCGGCGAGGAGCCCGCGCAGCTCGTCGAGGCGCCCCTGGTCGAAGCCGGTCGTGCCGACGACGCAGTGCAGGCCGCGGCCGATGCACCAGCGCAGGTTGTCCATCACGACGTCGGGATGGGTGAAGTCGACGACCACGTCGGCCAGCGCCAGGGAGTCCAGCTGGTCGGTCGAGCCGAGCGCGGCCATGAGCTTCAGGTCGTCCGCGCGCTCGACCGCGCGACACACCTCCGAGCCGACCCTGCCCCGGGCCCCCAGCACGCCCACCTTGATGGTCACGGGGCCAACCTAGTCGTGCGGCACGGAACACCCGGCGTACACGCACGCGAGCGGCGCGCGGGATCTGGCAGGCTGAGGCCATGCCAGTCCAGCAGGTCCCACCGCGGTTGATCTGGGCAGTCGAGCTGATGGATCCACAGCCCGGCGACAACATCCTCGAGATCGGCTGCGGCCCGGGGTACGGCGCCGAGCTGATCTGCCAGCGACTCACCAGCGGCAAGCTGTTCGCCATCGACCGCTCCGAGTCCGGTGTCGACCGCACCCGCCGGCGCAACCAGAAGTACGTCGACGCCGGGCGCCTGACCGTCCGTCAGATCGACCTGGCCACGCTGCGGGTCCCGGTCAAGCGGCTGCACAAGGTCTTCGCCTTCAACGTCAACCTGTTCTGGGTGCGCTCGTGCGCCGACGAGGTGGCTCTCCTCCACGAGCGGGTGCTGCCAGGTGGCGCGGTGTTCCTCTACTACGAGACGACCCAGCCCGAGCTCGTGCCCAACATCGTGCGCAAGGCGTCCGCCGCGCTCACCGAGGGCGGGTTCCGGGTCTCGGTGGTCGATCAGCTCGCTCCCCCCGTGGTCGCGATCATCGGCCGCAGGTGAGACTATTCCCTGATGTTGACTACGTATTAGGTTATTCTCTAATCTTGAGTCATTGTCAGGAGGAAACCTCATGGATGTCGTGGTGCTGACCGTCGACCAGGACGGGAGCCGGGTGGGCCCCGACCAGGTCCCGGCCGCTCTCACGGCGCTGGCCGGGGTGCGGGCCAGGCTGGACTTCGAGCGCACCGTGGGCGACGAGTTCCAGGGCCTGCTCGACGACCCGGCCGCCGTGGTGGTGGCCCTCGAGCGGCTGATCCGGGCCGGAGAGTGGAACATCGGCATCGGGATCGGCGCGGTCGAGACCCCTCTGCCGGCGCAGGCCCGCGCCGGCCGCGGACCGGCGTACCTCCACGCCCGAGAGGCCGTGACCTCCGCCAAGTCCAGCCCCTGGCGGGTCCGCGCGGTCGGCGCACGTGACGAGGTGCGCGCCCTCGAGTCCGCGATCTGGCTGTGGGCGGCGCTGCTCTCCCGGCGTACGCCGCGGGGCTGGGAGGTGGCCGACCTGGTCGACCAGGGGCTGACGTACGAAGAGGCGGGCACGCGCATCGGCATCAGCCAGTCGGCAGTCAGCCAACGGGCTGCCGCAGCCGGCATCGCGGAGGGCCGGCGGGCCCGCGAGCTGGTGGAGTTCCTCACCCGCGCCGCGCTGGGAGACGACCGATGACCGGCCACGACAGCACGGTCGTGATCCTGGTGGCGCTGGCAGCGTCGGCGTCGGTCGTCGCCCTCGTGACCGGGAGGGCGCCCCGCCTCGCCTCGGCAGCGTCCGTGGTCCTGCTCGCCCTCGCGCTGCTGCTGGGCTGGCCCACCCCCGCTGACCACGACCTCGAGAAGCTCCTCCGGGTGCTCGCCGGCGTGCTGGCCGTGGCCGGTGGTGGGCTGGTCACCACCCAGGTGTTCTCCTTCGTCGAAGACCCCGAGGGTGTGAGCCGGGCGAGCACCGTCCTGCGAGGTGGCGCCTGGATCGGCGCGCTGGAGCGGCTCGGCGTGTACGCCGCACTCGTGGCCGGGTGGGCGCCGGGGCTGGCGGTGGTGCTCGCGGTCAAGGGGCTCGGTCGCTACCCGGAGCTGCGCAACCAGGAGGACACCGGGGTGGCCGAGCGCTTCATCATCGGTACGTTCACCAGCGTGCTCTGGGCGGTCGCCTGCGCCGCCCTCACGCTCCCGGTGAGGTGAAGGCCGCCTTGAGAGCAAGCTCGCTGGGGCGCTCGCCGCGGGCGTTCCGCCCCGGCTGACGCCGGAGCGGAACGTCCTCGCTCAGACCTTGACGGCGTCGAGGATGGCCCTCACCTCGTCGGGCGTGGCGGCCGCTCGCAGGGCGGCCACCTGCTCGGAGTCGGTGAAGATCCCGGCGATCCGCGAGAGCAGCGCCAGGTGGTCGTCGCCGGCACCCGCCACCCCCACGACGAACTCCGCGGGCTTGCCGTTCCAGTCGACCGGCTCGTCGTAGCGGACGAACGACAGAGCGGTACGCCGGATCGCGCCCTTGGCCTCGTTGGTGCCGTGCGGGATCGCCAGGCCGTTGCCCATGAACGTCGAGACCGAGGTCTCGCGGTCGTGCATGGACGCGACGTAGCTCTGGTCGACGGCGCCGGCGTCCACCAGCAGCCGGCCGGCCTCGTCGATCGCGTCGTCGCGGGACCTCGCCCGTCCCCCGAGTCGGATCGAGCTCGCCGCGAGCACCTCGCCGGAGGAGCCCGCTGCGTCCGACGCGACGTCCGGTGCCGACAACGCGTCGGACCCGTTGCCGTTCGCCTCGCCGATGAGCTCGACGATCTCGTCGTAACGGGGGCTGGCCATGAAGTTGTCGACAGCGACGTGCACCGCGGACGGCGTCTTCGCGGACGTGCGATCCGCCAGGTCCTGATGGCTGACCACGAGGTCGAAGGTGTCGGTGAGATCCGAGATCGCCTTGTTCACGACCGTGACGCCGTCGTGACCGGCCGTCTGGATCTTCTTGCGGAGCACCGACGCACCCATGGCGGAGGAGCCCATGCCCGCATCGCAGGCGAACACGATCGAGTGGATCCCGCCGGCCCGTGCGGTCGCACCGGTCAGCATCGCGGCGACGGACGACTTCTTGCCCTTGTTGGCCTCCATCTGCGCCGTCGCGGCCATCAGGTCGACCTCCTCGTTCCGGTCGATCTTCAGCAGGAACGACGCGACCAGGCAGGAGACCGTCGCGGCAAGGATCACCGAGAGCGTCACGCCGAACAGGCTTCCGGGTGGTGCCGCGATCCAGATGGCGATGATCGACCCCGGTGAGGCAGGAGAGCGCAGGCCGGAGTTGAACAGAACGTTCGTGGCGACGCCGGTCATGCCGCCGAGGATGCAGGCGAGCACCAGCTTCGGCTTCATCAGCACGTAGGGGAAGTAGATCTCGTGGATGCCGCCGATGAACTGGATGATGATCGCTCCCGGGGCCGACGCCTTGGCCGCACCCTTGCCGAACATCCAGAACGCCAGGAGGACCCCGAGGCCGGGGCCGGGGTTGGCCTCCAGCAGGAACAGCACCGACTTGCCGTGCTGCTGCGACTGGTCGAGACCCAACGGCGTGAGCACGCCGTGGTTGACCGCGTTGTTCAGGAACAGGATCTTGGCCGGCTCGATGAAGATCGAGGTGAGGGGCAGAAGGTGGTGGTGGACCAGTGTCTCGACGACATTGGACGCGATCGTGCTGAACCAGTCGACGAAGCGCGCGGCGGCGCCGAACCCGATCAGCGCGAGGATCATCCCCCAGATGCCCGCCGAGAAGTTGTTGACGAGCATCTCGAAGCCGGGGCGGATCTTGTGCGACCAGAGCGCGTCGAGCTTCTTCATGCTCCAGCCACCCAGCGGGCCCATCACCATGGCACCCATGAACATCGGGACGCTGCCGCCGGCGATGGCGCCGAATGTGGCGATGGCACCGACGACTCCACCGCGGATGTTGTTGTCGTAGGTCATCCGGCCGCCGGTGTAGCCGATCAGCAGAGGCAGGAGATAGGTGATCATCGGGCCGACGATCCCGGCACTGGAGTGCATCGGGGTGCCGTCCTTGTTGGTCCACGCACCGATGACCGAGACGAAGCCGTAGCCGTGCGTCGCCGGAGAGACGTGGAAGACGTGCTGGCCGATCAGCGCGATCCATCCGGTCTGGATGAACAGGGCCGT
>DATBBE010000120.1:0-10016 GCA_036271155.1 Nocardioides sp.
GCCGCGGGATCAGGTCTCCGGCCGTACCGGGGGAGTGCCATGAACGCTGGATTCGTCGGCAGGCGTGACCAGATCCTGGCCCTTGAGGCATTCCTCGAGGAGGCACCGGTTGGCCCGCGTTCGTTGTGCTTGGTGGGCGACGCCGGCATTGGCAAGACTGCTCTGTGGACCGAGGCCGTTCGCCTCGCGGGTGCCGCGGGCTTCGTCGTTCTGACAGCGCGCGCTGCGCGACCGGAGGCGCACCTCGCATTCGCGGCGATGGGTGACCTGTTCACACCGGTGCTCGGCGTGACTCTGGAGGTGATGCCCACGGTGCAGCGCCGGGCCATCGAGACCGCACTCCTGCTCCGGGAGCCCAGCGGCCCTCCTCCCGATGCCCGTGTCCTGGGCCTCGCCTTGCTTTCGGCCGTACGCGAGCTGGTCCGTGAGCGCCCGATGCTGATCGCTGTCGACGACGTGCAGTGGCTGGACGAGGCGTCGGCGGAGGTGCTGTCCTTCATGCTGCGTCGGCTCGAGCACGAACCCGCGAAGATCCTGCTCACCGTGCGCGGGAACGTGCACGACGCACCCAGCGACCTGATCGGGGCGCTACCCGACCGGCACGACCTCACGGTTCGCGCACTGCCTCTCGACGACACCCACCGGTTGCTCAAGGATCGGCTCGAGCTCCACCTGTCGCGACCACAACTCGTCGTGCTGCATCGCGCCGCGGGCGGGAACCCGTTCCTGGCCCTCGAGCTCGGGCGCGCCGTCGCGGAGGGCGACGTCGAGCTGACCGACGGTCCGATCGTGTTGCCGCCCAGCGTCACCCGACTGGTGAGCGAGCGACTGCAGCGACTGGGGCCGAGCACCCTCGAGATCCTCGTAGCCGTGGCGGCTCTGGCAGCGCCCACGCTGACACTCCTCGAGCCGCTCTCGACCACGGCCCTCACCGACATCGAGCTGGCCGGCACACGCGGCATCGTCGTTCTCGAAGGTGACCGCATCCGGTTCGCCCATCCGCTGTTGGCATCCGCTTGCTACACGACGATGCCTCTGCCACGGAGAAGGCGGCTGCACGAGCGCCTCGCTGCCCTCGATGTCGGGCTCGAGGAGCGGGCGCGTCATCTCGCCATCGCGGCGAGCGGACCTGACGACGAGGTTGCCTCCTCGTTGGACAGCGCGGCAACGCACGCATCCACGCGCGGAGCAGTGCAGGCAGCGGCGGAGTTCGGCCGACGTGCAGTAGCCCTGACGCCACCGCGGGCCGTGGAGCAGATGAACCGCCGCCGGATCGAGGCAGCCAAGCACTGTCGCACGGCGGGCGATCCCGCCCTGGCGACCTTCTACCTACAGTCCGTCATCGACAGCGCCCAGCCGGGTCCCGTGAGGGCACACGCACTCGGCGACCTGGCCGACGTACGTGGGTCGATCGAGGGCTTTCGGATAGCTGAGAACCTCTACCTGTTGGCCCTCGGCGAACCCGGTCTGGAGCTGGGCGAGCGGGCGCGACTGCTGGGCGAGCTCGCCTGGCAGGTCAGCGCCGGAGGCTATCGGCGCGAAAGCACTGCGTACGCCGAGTCTGGACTCGAGCTGGCCGAGCGGTCCGGCGATGCCCACGTCCTGGCCAGCAGTCTCGCCGGGGTCGCCGAGCTCACCTTCTGGCGCACCGGCCGCCTGCGGCGCGACCTTCTCGACCGGGCGGTCGAGATCGAGCTGGAAGTGGGCCGTGATCTCGGCGCGCGCGGCACTCTGGCGCGCCTGCTCGCCCGCTGCGATCGCCACGTGGAGGCGCGAGCACTCTTCGTGCCGCTGGTCGGAGCAGCCCGAACCAGGGACGGGCTCGACCTGACCGAGCATCTGCTGTTCATGGCTCGCATGGAACTGGCAGCCGGCGCCTGGCCGACAGTGCAGCACCTGTGCGAGGAGGCGATCGCCCTCGCCGGTCAGGTGGCCGACGAGTCGATCGAGTCGTTGTGCGGCATGCTCCTGGCCGAGCTCGATGCCTACCGAGGACGGCCGGAAACGGCCCGCAGGGAGATCCCCGCCCTCCGTCAGCAGGCTGAGGAGTCGGGCTTCACCGGCGCCGTACATCGCCTCAGTCGCGCCCTGGGCTCGCTCGAGCTGGCCTGCGATGACCCAGCGGAGAGCCTGCGCCACGTCGGACCTCTGTGTGCCGGTCGCACCGAGCTCAACGAGGTGCAGGCCGAGCTGGCCGGGTCCGTGGCGATCGAGGCCATGGTCGGCACACAGGACCTTTCCGGCGCTGAGCGCCTGCTGGCTCAGCTCGATGAGCTCGCGGCCGCCGCCGACGCTCCACTGCAGATGCTGGCCGACCGCAGCCGCGGACACATCCTCGCTGCCCGCGGCGACAACGCTGGAGCGATCCGGTGCTTCGAGCGTGCAGCCGTCGCGCCGGACCCGCCCCAAGGTGTGAACCCCTTCGAGTCCGCCCGGACCCTGCTGGGGCTCGGGACGACCCTGCGCCGAGCTCAGCAGAAGCGCGCAGCGCGGGACACCCTCCGCCAGGCGGTCGATGGCTTCGAGCAGCTCGGTGCGGCCATGTGGGCCGCCAAGGCCCGCTCCGAGCTCAGGCGGATCGGTGGTCGCACCGCCTCCGACCACGAGCTCTCCGAGACCGAGACGCTCATCGCGCACCGAGTGGCAGCGGGGCTTCGCAACAGGGAGGTAGCGGCCGACCTGCACCTGAGCCCGAACACGGTCTCGTGGAATCTCTCGAAGATCTATCGGAAGCTCGGGGTCTCCTCGCGCACGGAGCTCGCGGCACATCTGGCCCGGACCCCTCCGTCGTAATCCCATGCATTCGCACGGTTGATGGTGAGGCGCGCTCGTCGGATCGTGGGAGGTCGGCGCACGGCCATGAAGAGGAGCGCGACATGAATGAAACGCCAGGGCCCAGGAGCGGAGAGCTCCATGTGGCCAAGGAATGCTCGGAGTACACGGGCCTCGCAGGCTCCTTCTGCACCATCACGTCCTCCAACCTCGACGCCATCCCCGTGGGGTCGAAGGTGGTGTACGCCTCGGCCGCAGGCGAGACGGGGATCGAGAGCGACATCACGATCGTGACGGCGCAGGCCGAACACGTCTCTGGCCACGTCGTCCTGAGCATGGAGACCAACACCGGATCCGTCACCCTCAGCGGCGGCACCGGCGCCTTCGCGGCGCTCCAGGCGGAGACCGTCGTCTCCTTCGACGGCACCGAATGGCACTGGGACGGCACCTACAGTCTGACCCCTGCGGCCGCCGAGACCACCTCATGAGCGCGCGACGGCTGGTCAACCGACGGCTCCGACTCGTCGCTGCCTTGATCGCCACCATCCTGGCGTCGAGCTGGGTGGCGGTCAGCCCGGGCAGCGCATCGACACTCGGCCATCACCACGGCGCCCCCCACGGCACCCCTCACAGCACCGCCCATGTCACCTTCACCAAGTGGATCGTGACTCAGCCCGCGAACCCGCCCTCGCTCGCCGGCGTCTTGATGAGGGGAGTGGTGGGTGGGGCCGTTGGGAACGGCACGTACGTCGGAACGGTACTCAACGACGACCTGTCCGACCCCGGGTTCTGGCACGCCGACGCCCTCTACGGGTTCTTCGGCCACCGGCACTCCTTCATCGCCAGGCTTCGGATCACCGAGAACGACACGGTCGACCCCGCCACGGCGGTGCTGAGAGGCGTCGTGATCGCGGGTTGGCGTCACGACCAACGTGTCCACGGCGTCTACACCACGATGGACCCATGCCCGATGCCGACGCCGGGCAACGTCTTGGGACGTGTCTGCTTCCAAGGCAGCCTCGCTATCAGTGCACCCTGAGGCCCAGGGTCAGACGCTACGCGGTGGATGCGGACCACGGGGTGGTCCGCATCCACCGCCTTGTCTGCGAGTTGCCTGGCGGTCCCTGATCACCGGGTCGCGATGTGGAAGGTCTCCGTGTGACCGTCGACCGCGATCACCTGGCCGTTGACCATCGAGGCGCGCGGTGAGGCCAGGAACGCACACATGTCGGCGATCTCCGAGGGCTTCACGAAGCGCGGGATCGACTGGCTCTCGACGTACTCCCGCTCCACGACATCGGCCGTGACCCCGCGCTGGGCCGCCTCCGCCTCGATGACCCGACCCATGCGGGGACCCTCGACGGAGCCGGGGGCCACGACGTTCGCGCGGATGCCGAACGGGCCGAGCTCGACGGCCAAGGACTTGGTGAGGCCGATGACCGCCCACTTGGAGGCGGCGTACGGCGTGCGCATGCCGTAGCCGAACAGCCCCGCCGTGGAGGAGATGGTCACGATGGCGCCCGACCCCTGCCTCTTCATGTGCGGGACGACGAGCCGGGCCATCAGGAAATGGCTGTCCAGGTTGACGGCCAGGCACTCGCGCCAGGCCACGGGGTCGATCTCCTCGACGCGAGCGGTGGGCCCGGCGATGCCCGCGTTGTTGACCAGGACGTCGACACCACCCCAGCGCTCGACGACCTCCGCGACCCAGCGTGCGGTGTCGTCGGCGTCGGCGACGTCGCCGACGACGGCCAGCAGCTCCGGGTCGCTCCGGGTGGCCGCGGTCACGGCGATCTCGTCGCGGTCGCAGATGCTCACGCGGGCACCGTCGGCTCGGAAGCGTTCGACGACCGACGCTCCGATGCCGGAGGCGCCGGCGCTCACGAGCACCCGCAGGGGCTGGTCCATGGACACTCCAGAGTGACGGTCGGCGCGTCAACCTAACGTGCCGGAAGCGACGGTGTCAGCAGGCCCGACGGCAAGCGAGACCACACGCGTGACCTGCCGTCCCCGGCGGTCAGCCCAGGTCGGGCCTGATGATCGTCACGCCTCCCACGCCCCCGCCAGGGTCTCCGAGTGCGGCGAGCCGGGCTCCCGCCTCCCCCAGCCCGATGCGGTCGCGCAGGAGCCGGGCGGGGTCGAGGGTGCCGTCGACGATCCGAGCCAGCATCTCGGGATAGTCCGAGGCGGCCATGCCGTGGCTGCCCAGGAGCCTCAGCTCGCGACCGATCACCCGGCCGACGTCGACCCGCGGGTGAGCATCGGCCCCGCCCAGCAGGCCGACCTGCACGTGCCGGCCGCCCGGACGCAACGCGGCGATCGAGTCGGCGAGGACGGAGGAGCTGCCGAAGGCGTCGAGCGACACATCGGCCCCTCCCTCGGTGAGGTCGGCGATGGAGGCCGCGACGTCGACCGCAGGGCCGGCCACCACCGGGGTGGCGCCGAGCTCGGCGGCCAGGGTCAGGGACGCGGGGTCGGGGTCCACGGCCAGGACCCGGCCTCCGAGCGCCACCGCGACCATCACGGCCGACAGCCCGACACCGCCGCACCCGTGCACGGCCACCCACTCGCCCGGCTCCACCCGAGCCACGAGAGCGACGGCGCGGTAGGCGGTGGCGAAGCGACAGCCCAGGCCCGCTGCGACGTCCGCCGTCACCTCGTCGGGAACCCGCACCAGGTTGTGGTCCGCCCGCGGGAGCGCCACGAGGTCGGCGAAGGATCCCCACTGGGTGAACCCGGGTTGGAGCTGCCGCTCGCAGATCTGCGCGTCGCCCCGAGCGCAGGTCCGGCACTGACCGCAGGCGAGGACGAACGGGGTCGTCACCCGCTCGCCGACCCGCCACCGGGTCACCTGCGAGCCGACCTCGACGACCGCGCCGGCCAGCTCGTGGCCCGGCACATGGGGCAGCTCGATCTCGGGGTCGTGCCCTACCCAGCCGTGCCAGTCACTGCGGCACAGACCGGTCGCCTCGACGGCGACGACGACCCCGTCGGGTGGGCACGCCGGATCCGCAGTGCGCGTGAGCTCCGGCGGCGTACCGAACGCCTTCACCAGCACCGCACGCATGCGGGTCACCGTATCTAGTGCAGACGCGGGCGATGCTGTCATGGTGCCGGCGGCCGACCCGGCCTGACGACGCCGGCCTCGTAGGCGACGACGACCAACTGGACGCGATCGCGCACGCCGAGCTTCGTCAGCAACCGCCCGACGTGGGTCTTCACCGTGGTCTCGCCGAGCGTGAGCTTCTCGGCGATCTCGCCGTTGCTCATCCCGCGGGCGACCAGGGCGCCAGGGCGTCGCCCGTGCTGACGGTGCGTACGGCGGCGACGACCTGATGCGCCGCGAGGTCCTTGAGCAGGAACCCGCTGGCGCCGGCCTGGATCGCCCCAAAGACGTACTCGTCGAGGTCGAAGGTGGTCAGCATGAGCACTCGGCTCGCCCGTGAGCCGCTGGCGGCCACGACCAGCCTGGGGCGAACGACGCGCCGCGGCGCGACGTCAGGCCAGCTCGCCCATGAGGTCGGCGAAGGCGGTGAGGTACGCCGCGACGTCCGCGTCGGTGGCGGCCACCGAGCAGGTGGGTCCGGCGCCGACGATGGCGTCCCAGACCCCGCGGTTCGCGAGGTAGATGCGCATCAGGCGGCGCAGCGGTACGTCGAGGGTCTGCATCGCCTCGCTCGCCGTGCGCGGGAGAGCGGGGCTGAACGACAACCCGCTGCGCGGCCAGAACCGGTGCGTCGTCCACTCGTGCCCCGCCCCGGCCACGATCTCGGACAGCCCGTCGGCCAGCCGCTCGCCCAGGCGTTGGGTGTGTGCATAGGCCTCGTCGGTCAACACCTCACCCATGGTGGCCCGCGCGGCGGCCATGGAGACCGGGTTGCCGAACAGCGTGCCGCCGACGGCGACCTGCGGCTTGTCGTCGTCGCGGCCGCCGGGGCGTTGGAGCACGGCCGCCACCTCGTGGCTCATCCCGTAGGCACCCAGGGGGATGCCGGCGGCGATCGACTTGCCGACGGTCACGAAGTCGGGCGTGAGGCCCCACAGCCGGGTGAGCCCTCCGGGCCCGACCACCTGCGTGTGGGTCTCGTCGTAGGCCAGCAGCGTGCCGGTGGCCCGGGTCACCTCGCGCAGGCCGTCGTGGAAGCCGTCGTCCGGCATCAGGAGCCCCACGTTGTTGGTGAGGGCCGGCTCCGTGATCACCACGGCCACCTCGCCGCTCGCGAGCGCACGCTCCAGGGCGTCGAGGTCGTTGAACGGTACGACGAGGGTCCGCGTCGTGACGTCGTGCGGGAGGCCGGCCTCCTCGGCCACCAGGCGGCCGTCGTCGACCTCGACCAGCACGTCGTCGAAGTGGCCGTGGTACTTCCCGTCGAAGAACAGGACCTTCTCGCGGCCGGTCGAGAACCGGGCGATCCGGATCACCTCGGTGTTCGCGCTCGTCGCGGCCAAGGTGAACTGCCACAGCGGAAGGCCGTAGCGCCGAGCCAGCTCGCCCGCCACCCAGATCGAGTCCTCGGTCGGGAGGAGGTACTGCGTGCCCCGCGCGACCTGCCGGCTCACCGCCTCGACCACAGGTGGCGGGCCATAGCCGGTGAACATGGACATGTCGGCGATGTTGAAGTCGGCGTACTCGTGGCCGTCGACGTCGCGCAGCCGCGATCCGGTGGCCGACTCGATGAACAGCGGCGGGTGGTCGTAGGACGTGCGCAGCCAGCTCATCGGTACGCCGTTCGGCATCACGGCCTGCCCGTCGGCCCACAGCTCCTGGCTGCGGGGACGCATCGCCACGAAGGCGGCGTCCTCGCGCTCCTTGAGCGCCGCCACCCGCGCCGGGTCCACCCCCGATCCACTCACGCGCGGAAGCGTAGAGCACGGGCCGTGCGGAGCGTCTGGTCGCGTGCACCACTAGCGTGACCCCATGGCGCAGTTCCAGACCCAGCTGCACGGCGACGTCGAGGCCCTGGTCGGTTACCTCGACCAGCAGATCCTGCACGGCAGCGTCAGCGCGAACATCGAGGACGGCTCCGACCAGAGGCTGGGTGACGCCCGGATGGTGGTGCGCGTCTACGAGCGCTACAGCGCCTTCGGCGGCAACCGGGTGAGCCTGGGCATCAGCATCCTGGCGGTCGGCGGCGAGCTGGCGGTCACCGCGGTCTCCGCGGGCGGGAGCCAGGCGATGTTCTTCAAGATCAACACGGTCGGCGAGAAGACCTTCCTGGGCAAGGCGGTCGAGGCCCTGCAGAGCTTCCCCGGCTGAGCGGAGAGCGCACGTTGGTCGACGAGCTTGCCGAGGATGTCCGCGACATCCCGGTCGACACCGCCGTACTGCTGATCCTGGCCAACGGCTACCTCGACGCGTTCACCTACGTCGGTCACGGTGGCGTCTTCGCCAACGCCCAGAGCGGGAACGTGATCCTGCTGGGGGTCGACCTCGCGCAGCCGGACGTCAGCGCCGCGCTCGACCATCTCTGGCCGCTGCTCGCGTTCATCGTCGGCATCGCGGCCGCACAGGTCGTGAGCCGTCGTGCCTCCGGGCTACGGGCGCGCGACCCACGACCGCTCGTGCTGGGTCTGCAGGTCCTGATCCTCTTCCTGGTCGCGCTGCTCCCGGTCGGGGCACCGAACTGGACCATCACGACCAGCGTCGGCTTCGCGTCCGCCCTGCAGCTCGCGTCGTTCCGCACCGTCAGGTCGAGCGCGTTCGTGCCGATCGCGATGACCGGCAACCTGATGCGCACCACGGAGGCGGTCACCAGCCTCCTCCACGGTGACGGTGAGCGTCGCCAGGTGGGCCTCTACGTCGGTCTCATCGCCACCTTCTTCGTCGGGGCGGTGCTGGGGGCGGTGGCCACCGACCACCTCCCTCGCGCGTCGTCCCTCGTCCCGGCGGCCCTGCTCCTCGTCGCCGGCACTCTCCTGTTCCGCCGCGTGGGCCACCGTCACTCCCTGCGTTGACGGGGGGCGTTGACGGGCGGGCTCCGAGCCGGTCGGTGGTGACGATGGTCCGGTTTTGCCATTTGCCCCGTGGGAAGGCGGATCCGTTGAGAGGATTCTCTGCGTGACCCAACCCCCCGTCGTCGACGTGCGCAGCCTGCACGTGCGCTTCGGCGAGGTCGAAGCCGTCGCCGGCATCGACCTCGCGGCGTACGCCGGCCAGGCGACCGCGCTGCTCGGGCGCAACGGAGCCGGCAAGTCGACGACCATGCGCGTCCTGGCCGGCGTCGTGCCGCCGACCGCCGGCTCGGTGACCGTCGCCGGGTTCGACATCCGCAAGGACACCCTGACCGTCAAGCAGCTCACGGGCTACTGCCCCGACGTGGGAGGGCTCGTCCCCCGCGCGACGCCGTGGGAGCACCTCCAGCTCAGCGCCCGCCTCCGCCGGCTCACCGGCTGGGAGGAACGTGGCCGCGACCTCCTCGAGAAGTTCGAGCTGGGCGACGTCATGAACCGCGTGACCGGCGGCTTCTCCCACGGCATGGGCCGGCGCCTCTCCGTCGTCCTCGCGGCGATGCACGACCCCCAGGTCCTGCTCCTCGACGAGCCCTTCGACGGCGTCGACCCGATCGGCGTCGAGGCGACGTTCGAGGTGATCGCCGACGCCCGCGCCCGTGGCGCCACGATCCTGCTCTCGACCCACCTCCGCGAGCTCGCGGTCCAGACCTGCGGCACCGCCCTGGTCCTGCGCGGCGGCTCGCGGGTCGCCGCGGTCGACGCGGCCGGGATGTCCGGCGAGGAGGGGGCACGTGCCTACCGCGCTCTCCTCGACTGAGCCTGCCCCGACGTACGCCAAGGCCGGTCACGTCGCTGCGGCCCGGCGTGCCGTCGGCGACGTGGTGATCCTGTTCCAGTTCCGCTCCCAGGCCGTACGCCGCCGCCATCTGGCCCGGGTCCTGTCGCTGGTCTTCGTGGTCGTCACCCTGGGCGTCGCGGCCGTCCCGGCGTTCATGCCCGGGGCAGCGACCGGCCCGCACGCCTTCGACATCCTGCTGCTGGTGCCGTCGGCGATGGCCGGCATCCTCGTACTCAACATGGCCTCGGCGATCGCCTCGGGTGGCGGGCGCGAGCTCATCTCGCGCGAGGAGGCCGGACCTCACCCGATCAGCCCGACCACCGACCACCTCGGCGCCCTGCTCCTCGCGCCGCTGAACATCGCCTGGATGATCCAGGCCTGGATCCTGCTGGGGTCGATCTCCTACTCCGTGCTGCCCGGCCGGGTCGTCGGCACCGAGATCGTCGCGATCCTC
>DATBBE010000121.1:0-3342 GCA_036271155.1 Nocardioides sp.
GGGTTGTCGTCGGACGCCGCGAACGCCGCCCAGGCCCCCAGCGCCGGGGTGGCGACGAGAGCGCCGGCGGCGGCGAGGATCGTGATGCGCTTCATGGTGTGCTCCTTGGGTTCGTGCTCCGTTGTCACCCAGAGTCACCGAGTCCCGGTCGGAGTCGCCATCGGACGGTGGTCCTAGGACCATCGGCCCAGCCCCGACCAGCGCGAAAGCCAGCGCTTCGCTGCGGGACGTGCTATCCGTGATGTCCGCGGACGAGCCTGCCCACGCGCCCGTGCGAGCCGGAGGACCAGCACACCCCGCCCTTCACGCACTGCACCGAGTCATAGCCCTGACCGAACGTCGTCCAGCTGCGACCGGCGTCGCGAGTGATGTCGCTGCCGCTGGTGCCCACCGCGATCGCGACTCGCGGCGATCCACTCATCCAGTCGACGCCCGAGCGGTAGCCACCGAGATCACCACCGCTCCGCCACGAGCGGCCACCGTTGGCGGAGTACGCCGATGCCTTGGCGCCACCCTTCGGCTTGGTGAAGTCGCCGCCGACCGCGAGCCCGTGCCGCTTGTTGCGGAACGACAGCCCGAAGGTGCCGCCCGCGGCCGAGGCCGGGATCATCGAGCTCGCGGCCGTCCAGGTGTTGCCCCGGTTGGTCGTGCGGAAGACCCGGCTGGCCGCCCCGCCCGATGCGATCCACGCCCGCTGGTGCCCAGCGGTCACCAGGCAGGTGCCGGAGGCGGCGAAGCCGAACTCACCGGGCGCCTTCGGCATGCCGGCCCGGGGCAGGACCTTCCAGGTGCGGCCGCTGTTCGTCGTCCGGATCACCCGGAACTTGCCGTGCACGGGGTCGCTCACGGCCAGCCCGCTCCGGCCCCCTGGCCACATCGCCATGCAGTCGTAGAAGGCGTGCTTGTCGTGGTTGACGAAGGTCTTCGTCCACGAGCGGCCGCCGTTCGTGGTGCGGTAGATACGACTGGCCTGCTTGGGGCCGATCGCGAGCAGGAGCGCGTGGCGCGCGTCGGTGGCCTCGACGTCGCGGAACAGCAGCTTCGAGGAGTGCGGCGGGGCGACGTTCTTCCAGTGGTGCCCGCTGTCGGTCGTCAGCCACACGCCTCCGGCGTCACCGCTGACCCAGGCCGTGCGCTCACTGATCGCGTCGAGCCCGCGCAGCTCCTGGTCGGACCCCACCCGCATCTGGTGCCAGCGCGGCTGGTGCCCGGCACGGCTCGGCGGGCTCGCCGAGACCTGCCCGGCCAGTGCGCCGGCGAGTGAGAGAGCCAAGAGAGGGGCGAGGGCGAGGGATCCGAGAGTGCGTCGCATGTTCCTCACCCTGTCCGTCCAGCAGGAGCCTGTCCAGGGAGCCCTAGGGTTGGGGCGTGCGCATCGCCACCTGGAACGTCAACTCCCTCCGCTCCCGAATCGACCGGGTCGAGGCCTTCCTGCAGCGCCACGAGATCGACGTGCTCGCCGTCCAGGAGACCAAGGCGCGCGAGGACCAGCTGCCGCTGATGGGGCTCCAGGCGGCCGGCTACGAGGTGGCCGCCGCCGGCGTGAACCAGTGGAACGGCGTCGCGGTGATCAGCCGCGTGGGGCTCGACGACGTGACGATCGGGTTCGACGGGATGCCGGGATGGGGTGAGCCCCTGACAGCTGAGGCCCGGGCGATCGCGGCGACGTGCGGCGGCGTACGGATCTGGTCGCTGTATGTCCCCAACGGCCGCAAGCCCGACGACCCGCACTACGTCTACAAGCTCGACTGGCTCGCGCGGCTGCGCGAGGCAGCCCGGCCGTGGCTCGATGACACCCGGACCGCCCTGGTCGGAGACTGGAACATCTGCCCGACCGACGACGACGTCTTCGACCCGGCGCAGTTCACCAACAGCACGCACGTCACGCCGGCCGAACGCGCCGCCTTCCAGGGCTTCCTCGACGACGGGTACGCCGAGGTGACCCGCCAGTACGCGCCCGGCTACACGTA
Organism: Nocardioides sp.; assembly: GCA_036271155.1. Classification (GTDB taxonomy): domain Bacteria; phylum Actinomycetota; class Actinomycetes; order Propionibacteriales; family Nocardioidaceae; genus Nocardioides. Next base: position 1,971 of record DATBBE010000121.1, read on the forward strand.
CTGGGACTACTACCGGCAGCGCTTCGAGCGAGACCGCGGGCTCAAGATCGACTTCGTGCTCGCGACGCCGGAGCTGGCAGCGCAGGTGACGGGCGCGAGCATCGACCGGGACGGGCGAGCCGGCCAGGGCGCCTCCGACCACGCGCCGGTGATCGTCGACCTCACCGACTAGCTGCACCGGACCGCTCAGCAGGACATCGAGAAGGTCACGTGGTCGACCCACGTGTCGGTGTGGCTGCCGCTCGCGTCGTGGTAGGTGAGCTGCACGCCCGACATCGTCGAGTCACCGGGGGTCGGGTCCACCTGGATCCGCAGGAAGACGTTGTACCAGCCCTGCGCCGGGTCCAGGGCCGCTCCGGCCGCGGACACCCGCTGGCTCCACTGCACGCTGCTGCTCTGCGTGAAGATCTTCGCCGGGGGCCATCCCGGGAGCGTGCCCGTGCTCGGCGTCTGCGGAGCAGGAGCCACCCACGAGCCCGCCACCACGACGCCGTCGGTGTGCACGGTGGTGACCGAGTCGAGGTCGACGGCGCTGGTCGCCTTGACCAGCACCGGGTAGTAGAGGAACTCCGCAGGGTCGTCACCGGCATGCAGGGCCAGGCAGGCGTGCGAGTGCTTGCCGTTCGACGGGGGGCTGAACCTCAGCAACGAGGACGACGCCGGTGCGGTGGTCGGAGGCGGCGAGGTCCCCACGGTCGACGTGGGGTCGGTCGGCTGGGTCGGCTCGGTCGCCCGCGAGTGGTGTCGGGTGTGGTGCGCAGCCGTGGGCTGCGAGTCGCCCGAGCCGAAGCATCCGGAGAGCAGCGCGCAGCTCGCCACCGACCCGATGACGGCCGTCCATCGATACCTGCGCGTGTGCTTCCTGGGACTCATGGGGTTCACGGTAGCCAGAGTTGTCGGTGGTCCCTGGCATCGTCGCCGACATGAACGCGATGTCGCTGCTGCTGGTCGGGCTGGTCGGGCTGGCGATCGGGCTCGGCCTGGGCGGGCTGGGTGGCGTGCTCTGGGTGCGCTCCCGACCGGCGTACGTCGAGGGCGTGGGGCAGGGCATGGTCGAGCAGGCCCTGCCACACGCGGAGGTCATGCAGGGTCTCGACCGCCTCAGCGACCAGCTGCACGATCTCGAGCACGCCCGGGCGACCTGGCAGGGGCAGCTCCACCAGCAGGTGCTCGACATGCGGCTGACCACCGACAGCCTGCGTCGCGAGACGCAGACCCTGTCGACCGCGCTCCGGCGCCCCCAGGTGCGCGGTCGATGGGGTGAGCTGCACCTGCGTCGGGCCGTGGAGGTGGCCGGGCTCGTCGACCGCTGCGACTTCTTCGAGCAGGTCCACCTGGCTGACGGCACGGACGCGGCGCTGCGGCCCGACCT
>DATBBE010000122.1:0-8937 GCA_036271155.1 Nocardioides sp.
GCCCGGTCGGACGCCTCCACCCCCGGCCCGTGGTCCACGACGCGCAGCTCGACCCGAGCCGCGCGGGCGTCCCCGACGACCTCGACCGAGTCGCTGTAGCGAAGGGCGTTGGCGGCCCGGTTGGCGACGACGCGCTCGAGCAGCCCGGGATCGACGTACGCCGTGGGGAGGTCGGCGACCTGCACCCGCTCGACGCCCTCCAGGCCGACGAGGGCACGTCGGACGACCTCGCCGAGGGGGACGTCGCCGGCGATCGGCGTCACGGCCCCGGTCTCCAGCCGGCTCATGTCCAGCAGGTCGCTGACCATCGTGGTGAGGCGTGAGATCGAGGACTCCATGGCATCCAGCAGCTCGTGACGCTCGCCTTCGTCGAGCCGCTGGTCGTGCGTCTGCAGGGTCTCGGTCGCCGAGCGCAGCCCTGCCAACGGGGTGCGGAGGTCGTGGGAGACCGCTGCCAACAGGGCGGTGCGGGTGCGGTTGCCGGCCTCCAGCTGCTGGGCCGCCACCGACTGGCGGGCCAGCTCCTCGCGCTCGCGCAGCACGCCGACGTGGGACGCGAACGCCGCGGCGACCGATCGCTCGCGGGACCCCAGCGAGGTCCCGGAGAGCACCAGCCAGCCGCCCGCTCCCGCCGGTACCACGACCGAGCCGGACGACGCCGCCGGCTCCTCGGTGACCAGCGCGGCGTCGTCCGCGCCGAAGGTCCGACGGGCGAGATCGAGGAGCCGGGGTACGTCGTAGGCGCCGCCGAGCACCTGACGGTTCAGCATCGCCAGGGTCGCCGCCTCACGACCGGCGGCACGCGCCTCGGCCCGCCGCCGGGCGGCGGCGTCGACGACCGCCGCGACGGCCACCGCCGTGACCGCGAAGACCACCAGCGCAGCCAGGTCGTTGCCCGAGGCGACGTCGAGGGTGCGCAGAGGGGGCAGGAAGTAGAAGTTGAGGAGCAGGGCTCCCGCCACCGCGGCGGTCAGCCCGGCCCAACGACCGCCCACCAGGGCGACCAGGACGGCCAGGCTGAGGTAGAGCATCGTGGCCAGCGAGATGCTCGACGTACCGGACCCGACCTGCACCAGGAGGATCGTCAGGGCCGGCAGTCCGGCGACGGTGAGCGCCCAGCCGATCAGCAACCGCCGTCGGCTCAGGCGCCCGGCCTCAGGGCTGTCCACGGACCCAGTGTCCCGGACGCGGGGGCCGTGCCATAGGTCGTGTTCCGAGTACGTGGATCGCAAGGCGGCGTTGCGATGGCATACCGGGCGTCTTCCGAGCGGCGCCAACGCAGCGAGGTGCGTGCTCGGGGCGCGACCTGGGGTGCGGATCACGCGTTCGGGACACCAGTGTGGCGGACGAGGGCGACCACCTCACCCCACGTGGACGTGTGGACGGCGTTCCGGGACCGGCTCCGCGCGACGGAGCACCTCGCGGGTGACCGGAGCCACCTCGCCGGAGCCGAAGAGCAGGAAGCGCAGCAGCTGCTGGATCGGGTTGCCCTCGGTCCACTCGAAGTAGACGTGCGGGATGACTCCCGTGTCGTCACGTATCCGGAGTGCCAGCGCGGCCAGGGCGTTGGGGACCGAGGACGCGGTGACGCTCATGACGCGGTAGCGATGGTGGAGCACCTCGCCGCGCACGTGGAGCCGCCCCTCGAAGTCGCTCGGGTCCACGACCGTCACCTCGACGAAGATCACGTCGGGGTCCGAAGGGAGGTCGTGGTCGCGCCGCAGCTGGCGCACCTTGTCGACGTACTCGTCGGCGGCCCGGTCCTGCGTCTTGTGGGCAACGAGCCGGATCGTGCGCCGCGCGCAGTCACGCAGGAACACCTGGCTGGTCGCGTCGAAGTCGATCTCGGTCGCCCGGAGCTCGAAGACCCGCTTGATCCGCGAGGCGATCGACACCAGCACGATCGCCAGCACGAAGCAGGCGCCGATCTTCAGGCCGTCCGGCCGCTCGACCATGTTGTCGAGGGTGGTGTAGACGAACACGAGCGCGACCACGGCGAAGCCGACGGTGCGCCAGCGCTGGCGAGCCCGGCGCGCGGCCAGCGTCACGGCGACGGCGGCGCTGGTGATCAGGACGAGGACGCCGGTGGCGTAGGCGCCGCCCTGCCCGTCAACACTGGCGTGGAACAGCCAGGTGATCAGGAACGCCGTCCCGGTCAGGATCAGGACCAGCGGGCGCACGGCACCGGCCCACTCCGGAGACATCCCGTATCGGGGAAGGTACCGAGGGATGAGGTTCAGCATCCCGGCCATCGCGGAGGCGCCGGCGAACCAGAGGATCGCGATCGTGGAGGCGTCGTACACCGTGCCGAAGGCGTTGCCGAGGTAGCCGTGGGCGAGGTAGGCCAGCGCGCGTCCGTTGGCGTGGCCGCCGGCCTTGAACTGGCCCTCCGGGATGAGGAGCGTGGTCGCGAACGAGCTGGTCACCAGGAACACGCTCATCAGTACGGCGGCCGTGGTGAGCAGCCGGCGCGCGCCACGGATCCGGCCGGTGGGCTTCGCCTCGGTGTCGCCGGGATCGCCGGACACGTGCGGCATCACCGCGACCCCGGTCTCGAAACCGGACAGGCCGAGCGCCAGCTTCGGGAATACGATCAGCGCCACCGCGACCATCGCCACCGGGTTCCCGTGCTGTGCGGTCAGGGCGCTGCCCCAGTCGGGGACGAGCTGCGGATGGGTGCCGACGTGCCACAGCGCCACTCCGATGACGACGACGTTCAGGACGAGGTAGACCGCGACCAGCGCCACCGCGACCCCGATCGCCTCGGTGAAGCCGCGCAGGAACACCGCGCCCAGGAGCGCCAGCAGCACCAACGTGATCAGCACCTGATGGCCGAGGAGGTAGGGGCGCAGGTTCGGGTTCTCGATCAGGTGGGCGCTCGCGTCCGCGGCCGAGAGGGTCATGGTGATGATGAAGTCGGTCGCGGCGAACCCGAGCAGGGCGAGCACGAAGAGCTTGCCCTTCCAGAAGGGAAGCAGCCGCTCCAGCATCGCGATCGAGCCCTCGCCGTGCGGACTCTCCTCGGCGACCCGCCGGTAGACCGGGAGCGCCCCGAGCAGCGTGAGCGCGACCAGGACGAGCGTCGCGATCGGCGACAGCAGACCGGCGGCCAGCGCGGCGATCCCGGGCTGGTAGCCGAGCGTCGAGAAGTAGTCGACGCCCGTCAGGCACATCACCTTCCACCAGGGTTTGCCGCTGTCGGCGTGGTCGACCTCGCCCTCGTTGGCCAGCCAGTCCCTGGCCCGCCGGGTGAGGGGCAGGGTGGCGGTCATCGCCGGGTGTGCGTGGCGGCGAGCGCCAGTCCGGTCAGCAACGTGAGCACAGCGAGGTCGTGGGTGAGGTCGAAGCCGAGCACGCCGTCGTGGTGCTCGACGAAGCCGTTCACCAGAAGCCAGCCGACCACCGCCGCGCAGACACCGGTCGTCCTGCGGGTCCTCAACGAGGCCGCCGCAACCAGGATCGCCACCGCGCCCAGCTCGGCGTACGCCGGCGCCGCGGTGACGCGGCCGATGTCCAGCGCCAACAGCCCGCCCCACAGCACGATCCCGACCCGGACGGCGCCGAGACGTGCCCACGGGATGTCCATCGGCGGCGCGGACCCCGGATGCGGGCGTACGCCGCGTGGGTGCAGGCCGCGGGCTTGCGCGCGAGCATGGGCATGGAGACTCACGCCTCCAGCCTGCGACGCCCGGGCGGCGTACTCACGGGTCTTGACGAGATCCTGACGCCCCCCACGCCGAGTCGGCGTGATCGCGGTCAGGCCAGGAGGTCGGCGGCGAGGCGGTGGATCAGGTCCGAGCCGTGCTGGGTGAGGATCGACTCCGCATGGAACTGGATGCCGCGGAAGTGTGGCCCACGGACGAGATGGACGTCGCCGGTGGCCGGGTCGGTGTCCACCGAGACCCCGTCGGGAAGCACCGTGTCATCGCGGACCCGGCCGACGAAGGTGTTGTAGAAGCCCACGCGCTCACGTCGTCCGTCGAGCACGACCTCGTCCTGGGTGCCCTGGAAGACGATGTCCTTGTAGGCGAGCGGGATGCCGAGCCGGTCGCACAGCACCTGGTGGCCCAGACACACCGCGAGGAGCGGCCGGCGCTGGGCCAGGACGCGGTCCACGGCGCGTCGGAACGTCGCGATCTTCGGGTCGTCATCGTCGCGCGGATCGCCGGGTCCGGGCCCGACGACGACGAGGTCTGCGTCGTCCAGCGAGCCATCGGCGTACGCCGCGTGGGGAACCACGACGCTGGACATGCCGGCCACGCCGAGCAGGTGACGGAGCATGTTCACGAAGTCGTCCTCACCGTCGAGGATCGCGACGCGCTTCCCGTCGAGCACAGGGTCGGGGCGTGCGCCGGACTGGTCGGTCAGCCAGAACGACGAGAGACGCTGGTTGCGCGCGAACAGCTCGAGCAGGACGTCCTCGTCGTGGACGAGCTCGGCCACGTCGATGTCGGGCACCGGTGCGGGTGGCACGAGGCCGAAGGCGGAGAGGATGCCGCCGGCCTTGGCATGGGTCTCCGCCACCTCGTACGCCGGCTCGGAGTCGCGCACCAGTGTCGCGCCGGCGGTGACAGTCAGCCGGCCGTCGAGTCCGACGTCGGCGGTGCGGATCACGATCGGGCTGTCGACGACGGTCCTACCGTCGGCGTCGCGGCCCAGGATCGCGAGCGCGGCGCCGTAGTAGCCGCGACCCTCCGACTCGTACTGCTTGATCAGGCGGCACGCGTTCTGCACGGGGCTGCCGGTGACCGTCGCGGCGTACATCGTGTCGCGCAGCACCTCGCGCGGGTCTCGGCTGGTGCGACCGGCCAGGAAGTACTCGGTGTGGACCAGGCGGCTCATCGGCTTGAGGAACGGCCCGAGCACCTGGCCGCCCTTGTCGCAGATGTCGCACATCATCTTCAGCTCCTCGTCGACGACCATGAAGAGCTCGTAGATCTCCTTCTCGTCGCGCAGGAACGCCAGCAGGTCGCGACGGACGTCGTCGCCGCCGAGCCGGAAGGTGCCGCTGATGGGGTTCATCCGGACGTCGTCACCGTGCACGGACACGTGCCGCTCCGGGCTGGCTCCGATCAGGTAGCGGTCGCCGGTGAAGAAGACGAACGTCCAGTAGGCACCGTGCTCGCGCTCCAGCAGTCGCCGGAAGACGGTCAGGGCCCGGGCGGCGTCCCAGTCGGCGACCTGCGCGTGGTACTGCCGGCCGATGACGAGGTTGGCCCCTTCGCCCTGGCCGATCTCGTCGCGGATGATCGCCGCGACCAGGTCGGCGTACGTCGCGTCGTCGATGTCGAAGCCGCCGCGGTCGGCGAAGTCGACGCCGGTGTCGTCGATGGCCTCGATCACCTCGGCGACCGTGTACTCGAGCTCCGTCTCGACATCGACGACCACGAGGGGGGTGCCGTCGTCGTGGGCCTCGAACCCGCGCTCGCGCACCTGTCGGAACGGCACGGCGACGAGGCGGTCGGCGATCTGTCCGCTGTGCGGGACGCCGTCCTCCAACGGGATGTCGAGCAGCGACTCGACGACGTGACGGCGACCTCCGACGAGCCCGACCGTCTCGCGGTCACCGGCCCGCGTCGACCGCCGGATGATCGCCCATGCCTCGTGCTCCTGCAGCGCGGCGATGGCGTCCCGGGCAGTGCTCGCGGGGAGGTCGGCGGTCATGGCGCTCGACCCTACCGACGCTCAGCGGATGTTCTTGATCGTGCTCAGGTAGCGGAGCACCGTCTCCAGCTCCGCGACCGTGAAGCCGGTATGTGCCTGGTCCATCTGCGCCACGATCTCGGCGTACGCCGCGTTGACGCGGTCGTCCGTGAACGGCAGCGCGTGGACCCAGACCTTCCGCCGGTCGTCCGGATCGGGGCGGCGCTCGACCATGCCCTTCCCCTCGAGGCGGTCGAGCACGCGGGTCGTCGTGCTGGAGGGCAGCTCGGTGGCCTGGGAGACCTGCCCCGGCGTCATCGGGCCGTCGTTGCGCAGGAGCACGCCGTACGTCTGGAAGTCGACGACGTTGAGCCCGATGGTGCGCGCGATGCGCTCGTTGGTGAGCACCGCCGAGGCGATGACCTCCTGCATCACCAGCGCGAGCTGGCCGCTGAGCTGGTTCCGGGTGGACAAGTCCGATCACCCTCGCTAATCTCTCCATATCGGAGTTATTCCGTAATGGGAGTGTCCCTGATCGGGATCTCTCACGACCAAGACTACCAAGAACCAGGAGACACAGATGAACACCAGCACACGGGGGCTCGCGATGGGGGTGCTGATCTTCGCGTCGTTCATGGACCTCCTCGATGCCACGATCGTGAACGTCGCGCTGCCCTCCATCCGCGCCGACCTCGGCGCCACCGGGGCACAGCTCGAGTGGGTGGTGGGTGGCTACCTGCTCGCCTTCGCCGTGCTCATGATCACCGGCGGACGGCTCGGTGACATGTTCGGCCGTCGGCGGCTGTTCGTGACCGGCGTCCTCGGCTTCACCCTCGGCTCTGCGCTGGCGTGCGCCGCCCCGACGATCGGCGTCCTGCTCGCCGCCCGCGTCGTCCAGGGTGGGTTCGCCGCGATGATGGTGCCGCAGGTGCTGTCCTCGCTCCAGGCGCTCTACCGGCCACGTGAGCGGGCCGCGATGCTCGGCGTGATCGGCGCCGTGTCCGGCATGTCTGCTGTGATCGGGCCGGTGCTGGGCGGGTCGTTGGTCAGCGGCGACGCCCTCGGCATGGGGTGGCGCAGCATCTTCTTGATCAACCTGCCGGTCGGCGTGGCCCTGGTGGTGCTCGCGCTGCGCTGGGTCCCCGACACCCGTTCGGAGCGCCCGCTCCGGCTCGACCCGCTCGGGCTCGTGCTGGCGACGTCCGGCCTGCTCGGCGTCGTCTACGCCCTGGTCGAGGGCCGTCAGCAGGGCTGGGCCGCCTGGATCTGGGTGCTGGCGGTGGGTGGCCTGCTGGTGCTGGGGGCGTTCGTCGTCCAGCAGGTCCGACGCGAGCGCTCCACGGGCTCGGCGCTGCTGCCGATGCGGTTGTTCAACGACCGCGGCTTCTCCGCTGGGCTGGTGACCCAGGGGGCCTTCCAGGGTGCGCTGGCCGGGTTCGCGCTGGTGCTGACCGTCTATGTCCAGACCGGGCTGGGCTGGTCGGCGGTGCACGCGGGTCTGACCCTGCTGCCGTTCAGTCTCGGGGCCTTCGTCGGCACGGGCATCTCGGTGCCGCTCGGTGTGAAGCTGGGCAAGGTCGTCATGGTCACCGGCGCCGCGCTCCAGTCGGCCGCCACGGTGTGGGTGCTGGCGGTCGTGCGCGGCCAGGGCGGCGGGCTCTCGACCTGGGACCTCGTCCCGGCCCTGGTCCTGTCCGGCATCGGGCTCGGGCTGCTCGTCGTACCCCTGGTCGATGTCGCCCTGGCGACGATCCCGACTGCCGAGGCCGGCGCGGCGTCGGGTGCCTACGGCACGGTGCAGCAGGTCGGTGCCGCTCTCGGGGTGGCCATCACCGGCACGGTGTTCTTCGGCATCGTCGGCACGTCGTACGACGTGGGCTCGCTCCGGTCCGGCCTGACCGCGGCCTGCTGGGTGTCCGCGGCCGGCTACGCCCTCGCGGCCCTCGCCAGCCTGCTCCTGCCCTCACGCCACGACGTCCATGCCCATCAGGAGGCCGTCGAGCGCGAGCTGGCCGAGGCCGACCCCGTCGCCGCCTGAGCGCTGACCTGTCAGAAGTTCACCCCCAGGTACGCCGACCCGGCACAACTTGTGCCGGTTCGGCGGGCCATCTGGCGCAACTTCTGCCTGGTCAGCGTCGTACGGCGTCAACTTGTGCCTGGTCAGCGCACGAGGGTCAGCAGCTGGGTGGCGCGGGTGAGGACGACGTACAGGGTGGAGCGGCCGGTCGGCGACTCGGCCTCGATGGCGTCGGGGTCGACCACGACGATGCCGTCGAACTCCAGCCCCTTGGTGTCGAGGCCGGTGAGCACCACGACGCGGTCGTCACCGGCGGCGGCGGGGTTCGTCGCATGCGGTGAGTCGGCGGCGAACTCCGGCCACGACGCCAGCCATCCCGAGACCTCGACCCGCCGCGCGACCGGCACGACGATGCCGATCGTGCCGGCGACCTGGCCGGCGATCTCCGTCAGCTGCTCGCGGACCGTGCCGGCGAGGTCGGCGGCGGCCGGCACCTCGCGCGGCGCGACACCGGTCGACCGGACCGCCGTCGGAAGGTCCGCGTCGAGCCCGACCCGGCCGGCGTACGCCGCGGCGTACTCGTAGATCTCCGAGGAGTTGCGGTAGTTGGTCGAGAGGTGGAACTCGTGCAGCTCCTTGCCCTCGAGCGCTGCGGCCCGGGCCGCCGCCGACTCGGCCGGCACCGGCCACGAGGACTGTGCGGCGTCGCCCACGATGGTCCAGGTGGCGGCCCGGCCGCGGCGGCCGACCATCCGCCACTGCATGGGGGTGAGGTCCTGCGCCTCGTCGACGAGCACGTGGGCGTAGGCGTCGTCCTCGATCCGATGGGTCGGCGGCATCCACGGCCCGCTGCCGGAGCCGTACTCGCGCTCGACCGCGCTGGTGAGCTCCTGCAGGTCGCCCCCCAGGAAGTCGTCGAGCTCGTGGTCCTCCTCGCGGGCACGGTCGGGTACGTCGCCCAGGGCGTAGCGGAGCTCGTCGACCAGGGGGATGTCGCCGACCGAGAGGTCGTCGGCCTGCCAGGACTCCACGAGCAGCCGCTGCTCCTCGGCCGTCACAACCCCCTCGCCGACCCGGGCCAGGAACTCGGGGTCGCGCAGCCAGGCCAGAACCTCCGGCGCGCTCAAGGGGGGCCACCACGACAGGGCGAAGTCGACGAAGGCCTGCGAGGACAGCATGTCGTCGTCGAACGCCTCGCGCCCCCGCTCGCGGCCCCGCTCACCGCGCACCTGGCGCCACATCACGTCGAGCAACGACGAGGCGACCCGCGGCAGCTG
>DATBBE010000123.1:0-5100 GCA_036271155.1 Nocardioides sp.
TCGACGTACGACACCGTGCGGCTCACCCAGAACCCGCGCTACGACGGCGCGCGCCCGCTCGCGGTCCTCTCCGTGGCCGGCGCACAGGACGTCGCCACGGCCTTCTCGTTCGCGCAGGACCACGGCGTGCGGGTAGCGATCCGGTCCGGGGGACACAGCTACCCCGGCTGGTCGGCGGGCGACGGCGCCCTGGTCGTCGACGTCCGCCCGCTCGACCAGGTCGAGTGGGACGGCACGAAGGTGCTGGTCGGGTCCGGAGCCTCCCTGGTCCAGGTGTACGACGCGCTGGGCACCCACGGCCGTGGGATCCCCGGCGGCTCCTGTCCGACCGTCGGCATCGCCGGCCTGACCCAGGGCGGGGGCGTCGGCGTCCTGACCCGCGCCTACGGCCTCACCTGCGACTCGCTGGTCTCGATGGAGGTCGTCGCGGCGAACGGCTCGGTCCTGACCACGAGCCAGGCCGAGGACCCCGACCTGTTCTGGGCCCTGCGTGGCGGCGGAGGCGGGCACCTCGGCGTCGTCATCGGGTTCGGGTTCGAGACCTTCGAGGCGCCCACGATCACGCGTGCGTACGTCGCCTGGCCGTTCTCGGCGGCGGCCGAGGTGGTGCCGCGGTGGCTCGAGACGATCCCCAGCGCCGACCGCAGGCTGTGGGCGACCCTCAAGCTGCTCGGCGGCCAGACCCATCCGAGTGGCCCCGCGCTGTTCATGTCGGCGACCTGGACCGGCTCGGCGTCCTCGATGGACGCCGCCTTGAAGCCCCTGCTCTCACAGGTGCCGACGCCGACCACCGACTCACGCAGCTCCGCGAGCTACCTCGACACGATGCTGACGTACGCCGGCTGCTCCTCGATCCCGGTCAGTGCGTGCCACACCGGCCCTGGCGGCTCTCTCGACCGCGAGGCGTTCGCAGCAACGTCCCACATCGTCACCGGCACCCACGTGGACATGGGCGCGCTGCTCGACCAGGTCCAGGCAGCGCAAAACAGTGGTCTGAAGGAGGCCGGCATCTCCATCGACGCCCTCGGCGGTGCCGTGAACGACGTCGGCGCGACCGACACCGCGTTCGGGCATCGCGGCGCCCTGGCCACCGTGCAGTACACCGCGACGTACGACTCGGGGCCCGCGACGGCGGCGACGGCGTACGTGCGCGGCTTCCGCAGCGCGATGACGCCCGGCTGGGGCACCGGCGCCTACGTCAACTACTCCGACGCCTCGATCTCCGACTACCAGGAGGCCTACTTCGGCGCGAACGCCGGCAACCTGGCGCAGGCCCGCTCGACCTACGACCCCCACGGCTTCTTCACCCAGCCCCAGGACTTCTGAGCAGGCGGCCAGCATCCGGAGGGGTGACGGATGCCCGGTCTCCGGAGCCGGTGTGGTGGGATCGCTCCGGCGGCACGTGACGCAGGTGATTCGGGAGGCACACATGGAGGTCTGGCCGGGTACGGCGTACCCGCTGGGCGCGACGTTCGACGGCGTCGGCACCAACTTCGCTGTCTTCAGCGAGGTGGCCGAGCAGGTCGAGCTGTGCCTCTTCGACGACCAGCGCGCCGAGACCCGCGTGGCGCTGACCGAGGTCGATGCGTTCGTGTGGCACTGCTACCTGCCCTCGGTGCAGCCGGGGCAGCGCTACGGCTACCGCGTCCACGGGGAGTACGACCCCACGAAGGGGCTGCGGTGCAACCCGGCCAAGCTCCTCCTGGACCCCTACGCCAAGGCGACTGCGGGAGACATCGACTGGGACCCGTCGCTGTTCGGCTACGACTTCGGTGACCCGGACTCGCAGAACGACGACGACTCCGGGGCGCACATGATGCTCGGCGTCGTCATCAACCCGTTCTTCGAGTGGGAGGGCGACCGGCGGCCGAACACGCCGTACGCCGAGACCCTGATCTACGAGGCGCACGTGAAGGGTCTGACCGAGCTGCACCCCGACGTCCCGAAGGACGAGCGGGGCACGTACGCCGGGCTGGCCAACCCGGCCGTGATCCAGCACCTCACCCGGCTCGGCGTGACCGCGATCGAGCTGATGCCGGTGCACCAGTTCGTGCAGGACAGCACGCTGCTCGACAAGGGCCTGCGCAACTACTGGGGCTACAACACCCTGGGCTTCCTGGCCCCGCAGGCCGACTACGCCGCGGCCGGCCAGCTCGGCCAGCAGGTGCAGGAGTTCAAGTCGATGGTGCGGTCGATGCACGCCGCCGGCATCGAGGTCATCCTCGACGTGGTCTACAACCACACCGCCGAGGGCAACCACCTCGGCCCGACCCTGAGCTTCAAGGGCCTGGACAACCCGGCGTACTACCGGCTCGTCGAGGACGACCTGCGCTACTACATGGACTACACCGGCACCGGCAACAGCCTCAACGTCCGGCACCCTCACTCCTTGCAGCTGATCATGGACTCCCTGCGCTACTGGGTGACCGAGATGCACGTCGACGGCTTCCGCTTCGACCTCGCGTCGGCGCTGGCGCGCGAGTTCTACGACGTCGACCGGCTCTCGACGTTCTTCGAGCTGGTGCAGCAGGACCCGGTCGTCAGCCAGGTGAAGCTGATCGCCGAGCCCTGGGACGTCGGCCCCGGTGGCTACCAGGTCGGCGGCTTCCCACCGCAGTGGACGGAGTGGAACGGGAAGTACCGCGACACCGTCCGCGACTTCTGGCGTGGTGAGCCGTCGCTGGGCGAGTTCGCGAGCCGGCTGGCCGGCTCCAGCGACCTCTACGAGCAGTCCGGGCGGCGCCCGGTCGCCTCGATCAACTTCGTCACCGCCCACGACGGCTTCACCTTGCGCGACCTCGTGTCCTACAACGACAAGCACAACGAGGCCAACGGTGAGGACAACAACGACGGCGAGAGCCACAACCGCTCGTGGAACCTCGGCGCCGAGGGGCCGACCGACGACCCCGAGATCCTGGCCGCCCGCGCGCGTCAGCAGCGCAACTTCCTGACCACCCTGCTGCTCAGCCAGGGCGTGCCGATGCTCCTGCACGGCGACGAGGCAGGGCGCACGCAGCAGGGCAACAACAACACCTACGCCCAGGACAGCGAGCTGTCCTGGATGCACTGGGACGAGGTGGACGCACCGCTGGTGGAGTTCACCGCCGAGGTCGCGCGGCTGCGCCGAGACCACCCGACGTTCCGACGCCGTCGGTTCTTCAGCGGCACCTCGGTGCGCACCAGCACCGGCGAGGGCGAGCGGCTCAACGACATCGTCTGGCTTCACCTCGACGGCCACCCGATGGCGGACGGCGACTGGACCGCACCCGACGCGCGCTCGATCGGGATGTACCTCAACGGCCACGGCATCGCCGGCGCCGATGCCCGTGGCCAGGACGTCTCCGACGACCACTTCCTGCTGTACTTCAACGCCGCCGGAGACGACGTCCCCGTGACGCTGCCGCCCGAGGAGTACGCCGCGGCGTGGGACGTCGTCATCGACACCGGGTCGGTGCGCCGTCGCAAGGGGCCGATCCGGGCCGGCGTGAGCTCCAAGGTCGCGGCCCGCAGCGTGCTGGTGCTCCGCGAGCACACCGTTCCGACGGTCGCGCCCGACAGCTCCGCCGCGGCTTCGGTGGCGGCACAGGAGCAGAGCAGCAAGAGCTCGAGCTGACCATGCTCGCCCCGACCAGCACCTACCGCCTCCAGCTCAACGCCAGGTTCACGCTGCAGGACGCCGCGGCGACCCTGCCCTACCTCCACGACCTGGGCGTCGACTGGATCTACCTCTCGCCGCTGCTGAAGGCGGAGCCCGGGAGCGACCACGGCTACGACGTCGTCGACCACGCGCTGGTCGACCCGGCCCGTGGCGGGGCTGAGGGGCTGGTGGAGGTGGCGGCCGAGGCGCGTCGCCTCGGGATGGGGGTGCTCGTCGACATCGTGCCCAACCACGTCGGCGTCGCGACGCCGCGTCAGAGCTCCTGGTGGTGGGATCTCCTGCTGCGCGGGCGCTCCTCGACGTACGCCGCGGCCTTCGACGTCGACTGGGAGGCCGGGGGTGGCAAGGTCCGCATCCCGGTGGTGGGCGACGACGACAGTGGCGCGGTCGAGGTCGACGAGGCCGAGGGCCTCGTCCGCTACCACGACCACGAGTTCCCGCTCGCTCCCGGCACCACGACGTTGGCCGAGCAGCACTACGCGCTGGTCTCGTGGCGCCTGGCCGACAGCGGGCTGAACTACCGGCGGTTCTTCGCGGTCAACACGCTGGCGGGCATCCGGGTCGAGGAGCGGCGGGTCTTCGAGGAGTCGCACGCGGAGATCCGGCGCTGGTTCGACGAGCGTCTCGTGGACGGCCTGCGCGTCGACCATCCCGACGGCCTGCGCGACCCCGCGGCGTACCTCGACGACCTGCGCGAGCTGACCGGCGGCGCGTATGTCCTGGTCGAGAAGATCCTCGAGCCCGGCGAGACCCTCCCCACGTCGTGGGCGACGGCCGGCACCACGGGGTACGACGTGCTCGGCCTGGTCGACCGGGTCCTCACCGACCACGCCGGGCAAGGGCCCCTGACCGAGCTGGAGACCCGCCTACGCGGCACCCCCCTGGACTGGCACGACCTGATCCACGACACGAAGCGGGCCGTGGCCGACGGGATCCTCGGCTCGGAGATCCGCAGGGTGGTGCGCGAGGTGGTGGGCGACGCCCGAGATGGCGGTGACACCGCGCTCGTCGACGCGGTCGCCGAGCTGGCTGCCTGCTTCCCGGTCTACCGGTCCTACCTCCCCGAGGCGCGCGACCAGCTCGTCGTCGCCTTCGCCGAGGCTCGGCGACGGCGCCCTGACCTCGCGGCGACCCTCGACGTCCTCGAGCCGGTGCTGAGCGATCCCACCCAGAGGGCGGCGGCGCGCTTCCAGCAGACCACGGGCGCGGTGATGGCCAAGGGCGTGGAGGACTGTGCGTTCTACCGGACCTCGCGGCTCAGCTCCCTGACCGAGGTGGGCGGCGACCCGAGCGAGTGGTCGCTGACCCCTGAGCAGTTCCACGAGGCGATGGCGACGCGCCAGCGCGAGTGGCCGCAGGCGATGACGACGACGTCCACTCACGACACCAAGCGCGGCGAGGACGTGCGGGCCCGCCTCGCGGTCCTCGCCGAGGTGCCGGAG
>DATBBE010000124.1:0-9755 GCA_036271155.1 Nocardioides sp.
CATGAGACCAGTCTCAGGGGGTGGACCGGGCTTTCACAAACTGGAATCCCGAGTTATGAGACGGCAGTCCGTGATGTGAGACGGCTAGGTGAGGCCGCCCGCTGCCAAATCTCGTGCCGCGCTGAGCACCGCCGAGGCGTCCAGCAGCTCGCCGCTGCGGCGTACCAGCTCGGGGACCAGCCGCCCGAGCAGTGCGGGAGCCTCGCCTCGCTCCACGACCTCGCGGTGCAGGACGACGCCGTTGACAGCGTGGAGCAGGGTGGGTGGGTCGGTGCACGACCAGCAGTAGTCGGGCCCGAGCCAGTAGGCCGCCGGGACGCCCGCCCGCAGGAACCCCTTCGACACCGCTGCCGTGACGCGTACGCCGGGCAGCCGGCCGACGAGGTCGGTGACCGCGCCAAGACCTCCCGTCTGCACGGTCGAGAGCACCACCGCCGCGACGGCCTCGGGATCGGTGGGGTCGACGTACCCCTCGGGCAGACCGGTCACCGGACCGTCACCGACCGTCATCTCCCGGTCATCGCAGGGGCAGCACGAAGCCGGGGTCGAAGCCGTCGGGCTCGCCGGTCCTGCGTACGGCGGTGCCGGAGGTGAAGAACTCCAGGGTGTGGGTGCCCCACATCCACTCGCTCGCCTTCCACTCCACGCCGGTGACTCCGGTGGCCTGGACTCGCTCCGCCTCGGCCTGCATCCGCGAGAGTGCGGTCTCACGAGCGTCGTAGTAGCCCTGGGTCCACTGGGGCATCTCGATGTTCTGCCCCATCTGGCGCAGCGTCTGCATGAAACCTTGGGCCGCGACGTGCCAGACGCACACGCCCATCACGAACTCGACGGGGGCGTGACCGGTCTTGAGCAGGGTGTAGAAGTCCTGGACGTTGAGATGGCTGGTGAAGGGCGCCCCGTCGGGTCGGCGCAGCGCGCCGGGGTTGTCCTTGCTGATGATGGCGGTGCCGACCGCGATGAACTCGATGTGCTCGGCGCTCACGCCGTGCTGGCGGAAGGTCAGCCGGGTGCCCACCACGCCGTCGGCCCCGACCTGGGTCGCCTCGGCGAGCATCCGACCCATCGCGTTGTAGCGCGCCGTGTACATCGCCTGCGAGAGCACCTGCAGCTCGACCGACTGGCGGAGGTTCTGCTGCTGCCAGCCGATGTGGTACACCGAGCTCCCCATCACGAACTCCAGCGGCCGATATCCCGCCGCGTCGAGGAGCGCGAACTCGCTGACCGACAGGTCGGAGGTCCAGACCTTTCCGGACTCCGCGAGCCGGGCGGAGGCGATGGCGTCGGGGGAGAGCTCGCTCATGGTGCGTCCTTCGGTCGGCCCGGTCGGTGTCCAGCGAGCCTAGACCGGACGGCGTGACGTCCGTGGCGGCGCACCTCGGCCCGCTTCAGCCAGGGATCTCGACGTACGCCGTGAGGCGGGCCTGGAGGTCGTGGTACGGCACCGACTCCGGCAGTGGCCGGCCGTCGCGCACGGCCTCCGCTGCGGAGACGGCGGCGGCCAGCGCGGACCGGTAGGGGAGCGAGCCGGTGCTGACCCGGCGGACCCCGAGGCGGGCGAGGTCGTCGAGGGCGAGCCCCGGCACCGGCAGCACGTTGAGGGGGACCGACAGCGCCCCGGTGATCTCGCGGATGGAGTCGGCGTCGGACAGGCCCGGCACGAACACGCCGTCGGCCCCGGCCTCGACGTACGCCGTGGCCCGTGCGAGCGTCCCCGCGACCGTCTCGTCCTCGTGGAACCAGTACGTGTCGACGCGCGCGTTGACGAAGACGGCCGGCGCCCGCTCCTTCACCGCGGCGACCTTCGCCGCATGGACGGCCGGGTCGAGGAGCCGTCCCTCGCCGCTGTCCTCGAGGTTGACCCCCGCGACCCCGAGCGCGGCCAGCTCCGCGACGTACGCCGCCACCGCGGCGGGGTCGTCGTCGTAGCCGTCCTCGATGTCGACGCTGACCGGCACCGGCAGGCGGACGAGCGCTCCGGCGAGAGCGAGGTTCGCCTGGCGGGTGGCGCGGGAGGCGTCCGGGTGGCCCAGGCTCGAGGCGACTCCCTGGCTCGTCGTACCGATCGCAGGGTGTCCGGCGGCGAGGAAGGCGAGAGCCGAGGGCACGTCCCACGCGTTGGGCAGGAGCAGGGGGAGCGTTCGGTCGTGCAGGGCCGCGAAGGGGCTGTCCATGCAGACATTGCACCGCATCGGCCGTACGGCGGCCACCGAAGCGACGATCGAGCCACGATCGCTAGATTGACCCGCATGAGCGACGCACCGACCTCCGCGACCCCTGACACCCTGGCCAAGACCGCCTCCGCGGCGTACGACGCCGTGCTCGAGATGATCGCCAGCGTCGAGCCCAGGATCGCGGCCGCCACGCGGCAGGAGCTCGCCGACCAACGTGCCTCGCTGAAGCTGATCGCGAGCGAGAACTACGCCTCGCCCGCGGTGCTGCTCACGATGGGCACGTGGCTCTCCGACAAGTACGCCGAGGGCACCATCGGGCATCGTTTCTACGCTGGCTGCCGGAACGTCGACACCGTGGAGTCGGTCGCCGCCGAGCACGCGCGCGAGCTGTTCGGTGCGCCGTACGCCTACGTGCAGCCGCACTCGGGCATCGACGCCAACCTCGTGGCGTTCTGGTCGATCCTGGCCCACCATGTCGAGACCCCCGCCCTCGAGCGGCTCGGGTCCAAGAACGTCAACGAGCTGAGCGAGACCGACTGGGAGAGCCTGCGTCACGACCTCGGCAACCAACGGCTGCTCGGGATGGCCCTCGACGCCGGTGGCCACCTCACGCACGGCTTCCGACCCAACATCAGCGGCAAGATGTTCCACCAGCAGCAGTACGGCACCGATCCCGAGACCGGGCTTCTCGACTACGACGTCGTGCGGGCCAAGGCCCGTGAGTTCAAGCCGCTGGTGCTCGTCGCCGGCTACTCGGCGTACCCGCGGCGGGTGAACTTCGCGAAGATGCGCGAGATCGCCGACGAGGTCGGGGCGACCCTGATGGTCGACATGGCTCACTTCGCCGGGCTGGTGGCCGGCAAGGTGTTCACCGGCGACGAGGACCCCGTGCCCCACGCCCATGTCGTGACCACGACGACCCACAAGTCGCTGCGCGGTCCGCGGGGCGGCATGGTGCTGGCGCAGGAGGAGTTCGCGCCCGACGTCGACCGCGGCTGCCCGATGGTGCTCGGCGGGCCGCTCTCCCACATCATGGCCGCCAAGGCGGTCGCGCTCGCCGAGGCGCGGCAGCCCGCGTTCCAGGGCTACGCCCAGTCGATCGCCGACAACGCCAAGTCGCTCGCCGAGGGGTTCCTGAAGCGGGGCGCGACCCTGGTCACCGGTGGCACCGACAACCACATCGTGCTGCTGGACGTCTCTTCCTTCGGGCTGACCGGCCGTCAGGCCGAGTCGGCCCTGCTCGACTCCGGCGTCGTGACCAACCGCAACTCCGTGCCCGCCGACCCGAACGGCGCGTGGTACACCTCGGGCATCCGGCTCGGGACGCCCGCCCTGACCACGCGCGGCTTCGGAGCCGCCGAGTTCGACAAGGTCGCCGAGCTGATGGTCGAGGTGCTGTCGAACACCCAGCCGGGCACCACGAAGGCCGGGACGCCCTCCCAGGCGTCGTACGTCCTGGGCGACGGGGTCGCCGACCGCGTCCACGCCGCCAGCGCCGAGCTGCTCGACGCCCACCCCCTCTACCCAGGCCTCAACCTCGCCTGACCGTGGGCGTCGCCCGTTCCACGATCGGGCGGAGGTCGGAGACCGACGAGGTGAGGGCGCCGAAGGTTCCGTCGTACGACGTGCCGAGCCGCGAGCCGCAGAAGGCGTCGGCCACCTCGGCGGGGGCGAAGCGCACCAGCAGGGCGCCCTGGAGACAGGCGGCCATCCGCCCGGCGAGCCGGCGCGCGCCCACCTCGAGCGACCCGGTGTCGCCGAGGAGGGCGAGGGTGTCGTCGACCGCACGGTCGAGGCGCTGGTCGCCCCCGCGGGCATGCCCCACCTCGGTGACCCAGGCGTTCAGGGCCTCGGGCTCGCGTCCGAGGGCGCGGAGGACGTCGAGCGCGTTGACGTTGCCCGACCCCTCCCACACCGAGTTCAACGGGGCCTCGCGGTAGCGCAGCGGCAGCCCTGACTCCTCGACGTAGCCGTTGCCGCCGAGGCATTCGAGCGCCTCGGCGACGAAGCCCGGGGTGCGCTTGCAGACCCAGAACTTCGCCAGCGGCAGCGCGATCCGACGCAGGGCGGCCTCGTGCGGGTCGGCGGCCGCATCGACCGCAGCTGCGAGCCGTACGGCGAGGACGGTGGCGGCCTCGGTCTCGACCTGGAGGTCGGCGATGACGTTCTGCATCAGCGGCTTGTCGGCCAGCAGCCCCCCGAACGCCGTCCGGTGCGCGACGTGCCAGGCGGCTTCGTTCAGGGTGTGCCGCATCAGCGCGGTCGAGCCGAGGACGCAGTCGAGGCGGGTCGCGGCCACCATCTCGAGGATGGTCCGCACCCCGCGCCCCTCGTCGCCGAGCCGCTGCCCGAGGGTGCCGTCGAGCTCCAGCTCCGCGGAGGCGTTCGCGCGGTTCCCGAGCTTGTCCTTCAGGCGCGTGATGTCGAGCGGGTTGCGGGTGCCGTCGGGGAGGGCGCGCGGCACGACGAAGCAGGTGAGCCCACCGGGTGCCTGGGCCAGCACCAGGAACACGTCGTTCATCGGCGCCGAGGTGAACCACTTGTGACCGTGGAGGGTGTACTCGCCCTCGGTCCGGGTCGCGTGCGCCTCGGTGAGGTTGGCCCGGACGTCGGACCCGCCCTGCTTCTCGGTCATGCCCATCCCTGCGAGCGCACCTCGCTTGGCCGCGACCGGCCGGACGCCCGGGTCGTACGCCGTCGCGGCCAGCGCCGGGACCCACTGCTCGGCCAGGGCGGAGTAGCCAGGATCGGCGCGCAAGGCCGGGACCGCGGCGTACGTCATGGAGATCGGGCACGCATGGGCGGGGTCGGTGTGCGACCACGCCATGAACCCGGCGGCGCGGCGTACGTGGGCGGTCGTCGAGCCCTCCGCCTGCTGGGCCCAAGGAGCCGCCTGCAGCCCGTATCCCACGGCGCGCTCCATCAGCCAGTGCCACGACGGGTGGAACACCACCTCGTCCACCCGGCTGCCGTACCGGTCGTACGCCGCCAGCTCGGGCGCGTGTCGGTTGGCCAGGCGGCCGTGCTCCCGGGCCTCCGCGGTGCCGGCGGCCTCACCCAGAGCCGTGAGGTCGTCCACGACCGCCCCACCTGCGTGCCGGGTCACGGCCTCGACGAGGGCGACGTCGGAGGTCACGACGTTGTGGCCGGTGAGCGGTGGCGGCTGGTTCGTGGCTTCCCGAAGACGTCTGCTCATGTCGTTAACGTAGACACCATGCCGGGCTCCGAGCCGTCGCAGCCCGTGGATCCCGACGCCGCGGGCGACTCCGGCTTCACCTGGCCCCCCTGGGTGGCGACGGTGCGCCAGACCAGCTGGCGGCTCGTCGTGACCACCGTCGGGTCCTCGATGCGGTACCGCGTGACCGGCCTGGCCGCTGAGGCTGCCTTCTTCACCGTGCTCTCGGTGCCGCCGCTGATCTTCGCTCTGGCCGGGGCCATCGGCTATGTCACCCAGTCGTTCAGCCCCGACCAGGTCGACCACGTCCGCAACGCGATCCTCGACCTCGCCTCGCGCTTCCTCACCGACTCGGCGGTAGACCGGGTGATCCAGCCGACGATCGACGACGTGCTCAAGGGCGGCCGGTTCGACGTCATCTCGGTGGGCTTCGTGCTGGCCCTGTGGTCCGGCTCACGCGCCATGCACGTGTTCGTCGACACCATCACGATCATGCACGGGCTCGGTGGGCACCGCGGGATCGTCAAGACCCGGGCCCTCTCGTTCAGCCTCTACCTGCTGGCGATCGTCACCGGCGTCCTGGCGCTTCCTCTGGTCGTGGCCGGACCACGTCTGGTGCGTGAGTGGCTTCCCCATCGCGCGCACGTCCTGATGGGGTTCTACTGGCCGGTCGTCGTGGTCGTGTGCATCTGCTTCCTGGCCACGCTCTACCACGTCTCGATCCCGGTCCGGACGCGCTGGCGGATCAACCTTCCCGGAGCGGCGTTCGCCCTGGCCGTATGGCTGCTCGGCAGCTTCCTGCTCCGAGCGTTCCTGACCGTCACGGCTTCCGACTCGAGGTCGATCTACGGCCCGCTCGCGGCGCCGATCGGGGTGCTGCTGTGGCTCTACATCCTCTCGATCGCCGTCCTGGTGGGCGCGGCGCTGAACGCGGCCTTCGAGACGGTGTTCCCGGAGCGTGTCGAGCGCGCGACCTGAGGCTCTCAGAAGCACTAGGGTCCTCAGGTGCCCGACGACCAGGAGCGTCACGAACAGTCCCGCCACGGGTACGTCGTGCTCCCCGACCGCGGCAACTCCATCTGGTGGGCGCTGGCCCAGCGGCTGGCGCTGGGAGTCGGGATCATCGCGGTCACCGTGCTGCTGGTCTACCTCGACCGCGGCGGCTACCGCGACAGCAACGACCCGCCGGCGTACGGCATCAACCTGGTCGACTCGATCTACTACACGACCGTCACGCTCAGCACCACGGGGTACGGCGACATCGCCCCGGTCACGGAAGGCGCCCGCCTGGTCAACGCCTTCGTGATCACGCCCCTTCGCATCGCCTTCCTGGTCCTCCTGATCGGGACCACCCTCGAGGTCGCGGCCACCCAGGGCCGGCGGCTGCTCCGCATCTCGCGCTGGAGGAAACGCATGAGCGACCACGTCGTGATCGTCGGCTATGGCACCAAGGGCCGCAGTGCCGCCGAGACCCTGGTCAACAACGGCGTCTCGCGTGAGGAGATCGTGGTGGTCGACAAGGGCGGGGCCGCGGTCTCGGACGCCCACGCGGACGGGCTCGCGGTGGTCACCGGAGACGCGACCAGGAGCGGCGTCCTGCAGCGGGCGGGCGTGGAGCAGGCCACGCAGGTGATCATCACCACCGACCGTGACGACTCCAACGTGCTCTCCACCCTGACGGTGCGCCAGCTGAACGCCAACGCCTACATCGTCGCCTCGGTCCGCGAGCACGAGAACGCGCCCCTGATGAAGCAGTCCGGCGCGAACTCCGTGATCACCTCCTCCGACGCCGTGGGCCGCCTGCTGGGCCTCTCGTCGCTCTCTCCGACGCTGGGCACGGTGATGGAGGACCTGCTGACCTACGGCGAGGGGCTCGAGGTCGCCGAGCGCGACCTGCTGGTCTCGGAGGTCGGCATGCAGCCGCAGTCGCTGCCCGACCAGGTGATCTCCGTGGTCCGTGACGAGCAGGTCTATCGCTACTTCGACCCGACGGTCACCCAGCTGGCGCGCGGTGACCGGCTGATCGTCGTGCGCCCCGCCAAGGAGCTGCCGTGGGCGCCCCGGCCGGGCACCCACGGGGAGGAGACCGAGGAGGAGTGAGCTCGCCCGGTCAGTCGCCGAGCCGCTGGGGTCGCCGGTCGATCTCCATGAACACCGTGGGGTGCCGGAGCGGCCGGAAGCCGGCTCGGCGGTAGACCTCGTGGGCGTCTCGGGTGCCGAGCAGGAGCCGGTGCACGTCGCGTTGCTCTGCCCACGTCACGGCCCACCGGGTGAGGGCGTCACCGAGACCACGACCGCGATGCGCCGCATCGACGTACACGTCGCAGTACCACGCGAACGTCGCGGCGTCCGACACCAGCCGAGCCACCGCGACCTGCCCGTGCTCCTCGCTGTAGACGCCGCATGGGTACGACGCGGCGAACGATCGCTCGACCATGTCGCGAGGTCTGCCGTGGGCCCAGTACGAGTCGACACTGAGCCACTGCACGACGCGGTCCATGTCCAGCTCGGCGGGGTCCTCACTGAGGCGGTACGGCGCGATGGTCACGCACCAACTCTGCCCGACCGTCCGATGGTACGGATCAAGCGGCCGGGATCTGGCGGGGCTTCTTCCGGCCTCCTGATCCGCACTATCCGACCGTCGGCGGCCACGAGACACGACACCCGCCGTTCACCCGGGTGCGACACGATCGGCGGGTGACGTCCCCGCCCGGGCTGCTGCCGACGCTGACGGCCGCCGGGCGGGCCGCTGCGCCCCGCACGCTGGTCGACGTGTTCGGCGGCGTCGCCGCGGCGTACCCCGACGCCCTGGCGATCGACACGGGGTCCGAGACGCTGACGTACGCCGAGCTCGGCGAGGCCGCCCACGACCTGGCGGAGAGCCTGGCCCGGCTCGGCGTGGGGCCAGGAGACAGAGTGGGCGTCCGCATCCGGTCGGGCACCTCCGACCTCTACGTCGGGATCCTGGGCGTGCTGCACGCCTGTGCGGCGTACGTGCCCGTGGACGCAGACGACCCCGACGAGCGGGCCCGGGTCGTCTTCGCCGAGTCGGCCGTGTCCGCGGTGGTTGGAAACGATCTCACCGTGTCGCTGGCGGCCGGACGCATCGGCCGCCCGGCCAGCACGCCGGCTCCGCCAGTGCCCGAGGACGACGCCTGGGTGATCTTCACGTCCGGCTCGACCGGCACCCCCAAGGGCGTGGCCGTCACCCACCGCAGCGCAGCGGCGTTCGTGGACGCGGAGTCCCGGCTCTTCCTGCGCGACGCGCCGATCGGGACCGGCGACCGGGTGATGGCGGGCCTCTCCGTCGCGTTCGACGCGAGCTGTGAGGAGATGTGGCTCGCCTGGGCGCACGGTGCCTGCCTGGTCCCGGCGCCGCGCTCGCTCGTGCGCTCCGGCGTCGACGTCGGACCATGGCTGGTGGCGAACGCCGTGACGGTCGTCTCGACCGTGCCGACCCTGGTGGCGCTCTGGCCCGGCGAGTCGCTGGACGCCGTCCGGCTCCTGATCATGGGCGGAGAGGCCTGTCCTGCCGAGCTGGCGGCCCGGCTCCAGCGGCCCGGGCGCGAGGTCTGGAACACCTACGGCCCCACCGAGGCGACCGTGGTCGCCTGCGGCGCGCTGCTGGACGGCACGGCCCCCGTGCGGATCGGGCTGCCCCTCGACGGTTGGGACCTCGCCGTGGTCGACGCGGACGGCGAGCCGGTGCCGCCGGGTGGAAGCGGCGAGCTGATCATCGGTGGCGTCGGCCTGGCCCGCTACCTCGACCCGGTCCAGGACGCCGAGAAGTACGCCCCGATGCCGTCCCTAGGCTGGGACCGGGCGTACCGCTCCGGCGATGTCGTCCGCAACGATCCCGAGGGGCTGGTGTTCGCCGGCCGCTCCGACGACCAGGTGAAGCTCGGTGGCCGCCGCATCGAGCTGGGTGAGCTGGACGACCAGCTGCTCCGCCTTCCGGGTGTGCTGGCCGCCGCGGCTGCGGTCAGGTCCACGAAGTCGGGCAACAGGCTCCTGGTCGGGTACGTGGCCACCGGAGAGTTCTACGACCAGACCGCCGCCCTCGAGATCTTGCGGCATCGGCTGCCCGCGGCGCTCGTGCCGCGGCTCGCGACGGTCGAGGAGCTGCCGACCCGGACCTCGGGCAAGGTCGACCGTGACGCGCTCCCGTGGCCCCTGCCCCAGGCGCCACACGCGGCCGTCCGTCTCTCCGGCACGCAGGGCTTCGTCGCGGAGATCTGGTACGACGTGCTGGGCGCCGAGGTCGCCGGGGCCGGCGACGACTTCTTCGACTTCGGCGGTGGCTCGCTGACCGCCGCCCAGGTGATCGGCAGGCTGCGCGAACGCTTCCCGGAGGTGGCCGTCGGCGACCTCTACGCCCATGCGACCGTCGCGTCGATGGCCACCAT
>DATBBE010000125.1:0-23660 GCA_036271155.1 Nocardioides sp.
GTCCACCCGAGCGCGCTGGACGTGCGTGGCGCTCGGCACGGAGGTACGTCCGCGCCCGGTCAGGGCAGCGCCGTCCTTGCCCAGGTCGAGGTGGAGGCGCTTGAGCGGGTCGGGCCGCAGCTTGGACAGCCACGAGGTCACTGGCCAGCCGGTGGCCCGACTCCCGCGCATCCGGGTCGCCGACTCCACGGCCTCCACGACGGTCGGCACGCCGGCAGCCTCGGCGAAGGCGTCCTCGAGAGCCGCGATCCGCTCACGACCCAGGTCCGGATGGCCGCTCGTGCCGCTCGCCTCGCGCAGCCGGCCGGCCGCACTCCGGACGTCGGCCTCGAGACGTGACCGGGTGACCTTCTTGGCTCGCACGCGCTCGGCGATCTCGGCGCGGAGCTCGTCGATGCCCTGGCCCGTGCGCGCGCTCGTGCCGAGCACGGGGACCCGGTCGAGCCCGTCGGCGTCGACGAGCCGGCGTACGTCGTCGAGCATGGCCTGGCGCCGGTCCTCGGGCACCTCGTCGATGTGGTTGAGGACCACCAGCATCACGTCCTGATGGGTGGCCAGGGGGGCGAGGTAGCGGTGGTGGAGGGCCGCGTCGGCGTACTTCTGGGGGTCGAGCACCCAGACCATCAGGTCGGTGAGCTCGATGAGGCGGTCGACCTCGAGGTGGTGCGAGACCTCGGTGGAGTCGTGGTCGGGGAGGTCCAGCAGGACGACGCCCTGGAGCGCCTGGTCCTCCTTGCCGAGGTCGAGCAGCGAGTCGCGCATGACCTGGTGGCGCGGCGGGATGTCGAGGTAGTCCAGCAGCTCGCCGGCGCCCTCCTTGCCCCACACACACGCCGTGGCCCACGACGTCGTCGGGCGGCGTACGCCGACCGAGGAGAGCTCGACTCCCGCGAGGGCGTTGAACGTCGAGGACTTGCCGGACCCGGTCGCGCCCGCGATCGCCACGACCGTGTGGTCGGCGGTCAGGCCGAGCCGCCGTGCGACCCGCTCGGCGGTGGCCTGGGCGTCGTCGACCACCCGGTCGTCGAGACGCCCTCGCGCAGACTCACCGGCCCGCCCGAGCGCCTCGATCCGGTCGCCCAGATCCGAGCCACGAGACACCAGCCTCTTGGCTCCGTCCAACAAGGAGGTCACTCTGCTCCCTCTGAAGTGCACGAATGTCACTTCTGAGCCTAGAGGAGGAGGTCCACGGGATCGCGCAGGTGAAGCGCGAAGCACCTTCTACGGGGACCTACAGGGAACTGCCCGGAACTACAGGGAGTGGGTGCCTGAACGTTCCATGCTCGCGTAGCGGAGGTCGTCGACGGCCCGTGCGGCGTTGCGCAGCTGCTCGGCCGCCTCCGGGTCGATCCCGAGGCTGGCGAGCAGGTCGAGGTACCGGTGGCGCTCTTCGTCGAGCAGGGCGCGCACGCGGGTCTCGAGCTGCAGGCGCGCCTGCTCGGCGAGGGTGCGAAGCGCCTGGTCGCCGAAGACCGCCTCGAGCAGCTTCTGGCCGAGCAGCGCGCTGCCGCCGGCGATGCCCACCTCCGCACCGGTGATCCCGGCGGTGCTGGCGAACACCACGACCATCAGCGCCACGGACAGCCCGTTCACGCCGTAGGCGAGGAACCGGGCGGTCGTGCGCTTGTCGGCACCCTCGGTGCGGACCATCTCGAGCACGTCCTGCTGCCATTCGCGCACGGCGCGCTCGGCCTGGCGGCGCAGACCGCGCGAGGCGCGGCCGAGATCCTCGCCGACGTCGGCGAGCAGCGCCTGCCCCGGCGCGAGACCCTGCCAGGCCGCCTCCGCCCGCTCGGCAGCCGCCTCGCCGTGCTCGAGGATCAGCGTCTCCAGGCTCGACTCGACCGCGACGTTCACCCGCTCGGCCTGCTGTGGCTTGCCCTTGATCGCGCTCACCATGCGGTCGCGGAGCCGGCCGACCTTCGCCTCGAGCGATCTCAGCAGCTCGCCGGTGCCGACGAACTCCTGCCAGCGCACCAGCACCTCACCGCGCAGCAGCGTGCCGTCGGCCGTGGCCTCGAGCAGCTTGCGGATCTCCTCGTCGTACGCCGCGTCGGCGCCCTCGCGGAGGCGGCCGGCCGCCTCGGCCTGCAGGACGCAGCCGTCCGCCACGAAGTGCGCGCGACGGGTCAGCGAGCGCACGGCACCGTCGAGCGTCTGCTGGACCATGGCCGCGCGGGCGTCGGCATCACCGCCGAGCTCGGAGAGCCAACCGCGGATCTGTGAGACGTAGCGTGGCGCGAGCAGGCCCTCGCCGTTGAGATCCGCCTCCTGGACGGTGAACAGCGGTGAGTCCTTCAGGCCGCGGGCAGCGAGCATCCGCGCCAGATGGCTGGAGACGGTCTCGACGGCGTCCGGCGGGGTGCGGTCCAGGACGATGGCCACGGCCGCGGAGCGCTCGGCGGCCTGGCGCAGGAAGTCCCACGGCACCTGGTCGGCGTACCGCGCCGCCGAGGTGACGAACAGCCAGAGATCAGCGGCGGCGAGGAGCTGCGCTGCCAGCCGCCGGTTGCTCTCCTCGACGGAGTCGACGTCGGGAGCGTCGAGGATCGCCAGGCCCCGTGGGACGACGTCCATGGCGACGAGCTGGAGCGCGTGCGGGTCGTGGGTCGGGTGATGGACCCGCTCGAGGTCGGGCAGCAGCCGGTCGGCCCCGAACCAGTCGGCGTCGGCCGGGTTGTGGACGAGCACGGGCGAGCGGGTGGTCGGGCGGAGCACACCGGACTCCGTCACCACCGACCCGACCAGGGAGTTGACCAGGGTCGACTTGCCGGCCCCTGTCGACCCGCCCACCACCGCGAGCAGCGGCGCCTCGAGGGTGACGATCCGCGGGATCACGTAGTCCTCGAGCTGGTGGACCATCTCGTCGCGCGCACCGCGGTGCTCGCCGATGCTCGGGAGCTCCAGCGGCAACGCGGCGACCTGGAGCGCCGCCCGAAGCCGCACGAGCGCGGCGAGCATCTGCGAGCCGGTCGAGCTGACGGTCATCGGATGGGTACCACCTGTCCGGGAAACGCGATCGAGGGACGAAGCGCAATGATGCGGGAAACGTAGTCGTGTCCCCGAGCGGCGAAGTCCGGCGGGGGTACGCCGCGCAGGTAGCGACTGTGCAGGAAGCCCAGCTCGATGACCGCCTGCTGGTACTCCAGCATCGCCCGCTCACCGGTGGCCCCGCCCGTGTCTCGAGCGTAGGCCCTGCTACGACGGCGGGCGGTCAGGTCGACGACCCACGCGATGTCGGTGGCGGGGAGCAGGCCTCGCCGGGCCGCATCGGCCAGGGCTCCGGCGAGCATCCGGCCCTCGGACCGGCGCACCCACACGGCCAGTGCGACGGCCGCGAGGAACAGGGGCGCCATCAGGATCAGGTAGATCGACACGAAGTTCCCGGGACCGTAGACCGTCGAGGTGTTCCAGACGGCGTGGGCGAGCACGGCGCACGCGTACCCCACGACGGGCGCGAGGATGCGCGTCGCGCGGCGCCGAGAGCTGACCGCGATCCCCACGCCGATGCCGGTGCACGCGGTGAACAGCGGATGGGCGAACGGGCTGACCAGGCAGCGGAGCACGAAGGTCCCGGTCAGCGTGTGCACGCCTCCCGGGCCGAGCTCACTAGAGCCGTCGTAGGCGCTGGCGAGGTAGAGGATGTTCTCGGTGAACGCGAAGCCGACCCCGACCATCCCGGCGTACACGATGCCGTCGAGGACGCCGTCGAGCTCGGCACGCCGCCACCAGAGCAGGAGCAGGAGGAACAAGCCCTTGCTCGCCTCCTCCGCGACCGGGGCGCCGATCTCGAGCATGCGCTTGTCGGAGATGCCGCCGACGAAGCCCCCGACGCCCTCGAGCAGCAGTGCGACCGCCGTCGCGACGAACACCCCCCAGAGCAGCCCGCCCACCAGGAGCCGACGCGGCTCGGGCTCGTAGCGGTCGAGCCAGAGCAGGCAGGCGATGATCGGTCCCACGGGGACTGCCGCCAGCAGCACGGCCAGCAGCGTCACTCGCGGAGCGCTCGACGCCCCGATGACGAAGGCCATCGGGACTGCGCACAGCAGCACCGACACCGTCACCACGACGGTGAAGACGGTGGTGCCGCGCGCGGGACCCGACATGGCGGAAGCGTAGCGAAATGGGCCGTTCCCCTTGGCTCTCGCGAGCGTGACCGGCGTAGTCTGGCCGGCGTGAGCGACCAGACACAGCAGCCCTCAGCGACCGATGCGGAGACGACTCCGGCCGATGCCGAGCTCCACACGGAGGCACACGATCCGGGCGTCCCCGCGGCGTACTCCGAGTTCATGCGGCAGGGCTGGGGAGACCGAGAGCTGGACCTGCCCGCGCATCCCATCGCGCCGTACGCCGCCAACCGCAGGCAGCGGCTGGGCGAGACCTTCCCCGGCGAGCGGCTGGTGCTGCCGGCCGGCACGTTCAAGGTGCGCTCCTACGACACCGACTACCGCTTCCGCAGCGACACGGCCCACACCTACTACTGCGGCAACCAGACCAGTGACGCCGTGCTCGTGATCGACGACGGCGAGTCCGTGCTGTACGCGCGTCCGCGCTCGGAGCGCACCACCGACGAGTTCTTCCGCGACCGGCAGTACGGCGAGCTCTGGGTCGGTCGCCGGCCGTCGCTGAAGGAGATGTCGGACTCCCTGGGCCTCGAGGGGCGCCACATCGACGAGCTCGCCGGCGTGCTGGCCAAGTCGGGCAAGACCCGCGTCCACCGCGGGGTCTCCGAGACGGTCGACCAGCAGGTCGCGCCCGACGAGAGCCGCGACAGCGAGCTCGGGCGGGTCGCCTCGGAGATGCGCCTGGTCAAGGACGACTGGGAGGTCGCCGAGCTCCAGACCGCGTGCGACATCACCACGCAGGGCTTCACCGACGCCGCCGGCGAGATGGACCGAGCCGTCGAGTTCGGCGAGCGCTGGATCGAGGGCACCTTCTTCCGGCGCGCGCGGGCCATGGGCAACGACATCGGCTACGACTCGATCGTGGGTGGCGGCTCGCACGCGACCACGCTGCACTGGATCGACAACAGCGGACCGATCGTGCCGGGCGAGATGGTGCTCCTCGACATGGGCGTCGAGGGCCACAACCTCTACACCGCCGACGTCACACGCACCCTGCCGATCGACGGCACCTTCACCCCGCTCCAGCGCGAGCTCTACGACCTCGTGTACGCCGCGCAGGAGGCCGGCATCCAGGCCGTCAGGCCGGGAGCCGCGTTCCTCGCCGCTCACCATGCGGCGATGGACGTGCTGGCCCACGGCCTGGAGTCGCTCAAGCTGCTTCCCGTCTCGGCCGAGGAGGCACTCGACCCCGAGTCGAAGGTCTACTCCCGGTGGACGCTGCACGGCGTCAGCCACATGCTCGGCATGGACGTGCACGACTGCGGTCAGGCGTCGTTGGACATCTACCCGAAGGGTGATCTCGTCGAGGGCATGGTCCTCACCGTGGAGCCGGGGCTGTACTTCCAGGCCGACGACCTGCTCGTGCCGGAGGAGATGCGCGGCATCGGCATCCGGATCGAGGACGACATCCTGGTCACCGCCGACGGGTCGAGGAACCTCTCCGGGTCACTCCCGCGCACCTCGGCCGACGTCGAGTCCTGGATGGCAGCCGCCCGCTCCGCTCGTTGAGCAGGCCCTTCACCCGCGCAACGCGGGCAGCAGGTCCTTCTCGGCGACGGCGAGGAAGTCGCGCTGGGACTCGTCCCCGATCTGCACGAGCGCCACGTCGGTGAACCCGGCATCCTCGAACTCACGGACCGCCTTCACGATGGCCTCGATGTCCGGGCCGCAGGGGATCGATGCGGCGACGTCGTCCTCGGTGACGAACTGCGAGGCGCCCGCGAAGCCCGCCGTACTCGGCAGCTCGGCGTTCACCTTCCAGCCGCCGCCGAACCAGCGGAACAGCTCGTGGGCGCGCCGGACGCAGGCTTCCTCATCCTCACCCCAACACACCGGCAGCTGGCCGATCTTGCGAGTGTTCGGCGTCGCCTTCTGCTCGTCCCACAGGCTCACGAGGTCCGCCTTCGGCTCCACCGCGATCAGGTGGTCCGCGAGCGGGGCGAACGTCGTGACCGACTGCTCCCCCGAGACGGCCACCGCGACCGGCAGGGGCTTCGACGGGAGGTCCCAGAGCTTGGCCGAGTCGACCCGGAAGTGCTGGCCGCTGTAGTTCACGTAGCCACCGGCGAAGAGCGCCTGGATGATCGTCAGCGCCTCCTCGAGCATCTCGTGGCGCACGTTCGCCGGCGGCCAGCCGTCGCCGACGACGTGCTCGTTGAGGTTCTCGCCCGCGCCGATGCCGAGGGTGAAGCGGCCATCGCTCAGCAGGTCGACCGTCGCGGCCTTCTGCGCCACCACGGCCGGGTGGTAGCGCATGATCGGGCAGGTCACGTAGGTCATCAGCTCGACCCGTTCCGTCACCTGGCTGACCGCACCCAGCACGCTCCAGGCGTACGGCGCATGCCCCATCTCGTCGAGCCATGGGAAGTAGTGGTCGCTCATGACCTCGAAGTCGAAGCCGGCCGCCTCAGCGGCGGCCGCGTGCCCGACGAGCTCCCGAGGCCCTGACTGCTCTGTCATCAGGGTGTAGCCGTAGGTGGTCATGCCGACCCGTACCCAGCCGCCCCCGCCGCATCCCAACCGACCCGCCCCATGCCTCACAATGGTGTCCGGCCCCTGTAGCTCAGCTGGACAGAGCAAGAGCCTTCTAATCTCTAGGTCGCAGGTTCGAGTCCTGCCGGGGGCGCCACCCGCGAGCCGGGAGCCCTAATGCCGCACGTGAACCGTGGTCCTGTGGCTGCTCCCAAGGTCGGGACGACCGGAGTAGACGGCGCGGTAGCTCGTCTTCTTGTGCGGCTTGACTCGGAGCGAGAAAACACCGCCGGACCTTGTCCTCACCGTGGCGATCTTTTTCCACGTGTGACCCTTTGGCCTGGACCAGATGATCACCTTCCGGTTCGCGAGGTGCAGCTTCCGGTCGATGCTCGACAACGTGCCGCTGAGCGCCACCTTCCGTCCCGCGGCGACCGCACGGGGCTTGGCCCTCAGCGTGATCCGCGTCGGGTAGAGCTTGTCGCGGCCGGTGGCAGGCAGGCCGTTGGTCCGAGCGGAGACGGCGACGGTGTAGACCAGCTTGTTCTTCAGCCCCTTCAGCACAGTGGATCTCGCAGTGGGACCAACCGTCCTCGAGACCGGCCTGTGCCCTGCCGCCTTCGCGGTGACCTTGTACGCCGTCACGGGGAGCCAACGCCTGGTGACCGCCGCGTGCCACGTCACCTTGCTCCGGCTGTCGCCGCCGGCCGCAAGCACGTCGGTCGGCGGCGCCTTCGGGAAGCACTTGTTCGTCTTCTTGTGCAACGTGTTGACCGGTCCGGCCGTGACGCTCGTCCCGGAGACGGCCCCGGTCCGGTGCCGCCAGTTGCCTTGGAACGTCGAGTTGGTCAGGACGACACGCTCCCTTCCTCCCGCCCATCGACCGACCCCGACACCGTAGGTGTCGGTGGCCGAGATGTCGTTGCGCCGGAACAGGTTGCAGTCGACGATCGCCGACCAGCGGCGATTCGGACTGGTGCTTCTGATGCTGACTCCGAAGTCGGCATCGCTCCCGGCGAAGACATTGCGCTTGACCTCCATGTGGCCGGTGTCTTCGAGCCGCACCCCAGCGCCGAAGGTGTCCGGCGGGACGGCGGGCTCGGTGTCGCTGAGGCTGATGTGACTCTCCTTGACAGCACCGTGGGCCCCCGCCTCGGCGAGAACCCCTGTCACGGCCTGCCCGCTCACGGGGGCCGAGGCTCCGATCGTGGAACGGAAGAGGGTGAACCTCAGGTTCCCGTTCACGTAGACGCCGGCCTGCTGGTAGCCGCTGATCGTCGTTGCGTCGTCGATCTTCACCAGATCTGTCGACTGGAAGACCGCAGTTCCGGTGTTCTCGACCTCGACCCCGTAGTCATTCCCGGCGGACCCCTGGATGGCAACGTCGTGGACGCGACCCTTCGCACCGTCGAACAGGATGCCGGCCGTGGCACCGGCCGCCCCGATGGTCACGTGTTCGACCCTCATGACGGCCGGCTGACCGTTCGTCCCGCTCGAGTTCTGGATCACCGGACCGGTGAAGCCTGAGGCGAGGGTGATCGTGTGGTGGTTGCCGTCGATCGTCCAACCGTCTTCGACCTGCAGCGTTGAGGTCAGGATGCAGTTCGCCTTGAGACTGTGGACCTTCGTGGTCGTGTTGTCCTTGGACGCACACGGCCCCACGTTGGCGACGGCGGCCGGCACCCAGAGCAGCAGGCCGCACCCCGTCGCTCCGGCCGCCGCGAGTACCAGAAAACGCCTGCTCCGCATCATCAGTCGAATCTCCCTCAATGCGATTGCGGGCTCCCGATCCTCGTGCACTGCGCATCGGATGAGCCCGTGTCCGCTTCAGCATCCAGTGGCTGTCGTACTCCATGAATACCCCAAATCGGGGAACAGACTCCGGTCTGCGCCTCGGTGGGGAAGGGCCAGAATCTCGCCACACCCAGAGGGGTGAGGCCGGGGTCGGCTCTCGACTTACCTAGGCGGACGACTTCGCGTGCGGAATGCGGATCGCCGGCGACCGTCCCGTCCGTTCTCCCGCGAGACCTCCCGGAGGGGTGAAGCCTTCATCCTCGCTTCATGTTCCGTCTCTAACGTCGCGAGGCAGCAGGAGCGGACCTCTCGGTCCGAGCCTCGGGGGGAAGGTTCATGGGGGGCGACGTGGAGGCATCGACCGGGCAGGTCTCTGTCCTGTCCGTGGTAGGCGCTGGACGCAGCGGCACCACCGTGCTGGCGAGCATCCTCGGCGAGGTGCCGGGATGCGCCAGCGCGGGCGAGATCCGTTGGCTGTGGGAGCGCGGCGTACTCGAGGGGCGCCCATGCGGGTGCGGCGAGAAGCCGCTCCTGTGTCCGGTCTGGGCGCCGATCGTCGAGCACGTGCTCTCCACGCCCGGACCCGACGGCACGGTACCGACCGTCGAGGCCATCGTGGCCGCGCAGCAGGAGCTCGACGAGACCCGCAACCGCCTGCGGGTCCTGCGTGGCGCTGCCGGCCAGCGTGACTGGCCCGCCTTCAGCCTGATCCGGCACGTGACCGCCATGGTGGTGCGCGACCTCGCGGAGGCGAACGGCGCGCACGTGGTGGTCGACACCTCCAAGCGACCGTTGGACGCGGCCGTCATGGCCCAGATCCTGGAGGTGGACCACTACGTGGTCCACATGCTGCGCGACCCCAGAGCGGTCACCCACTCGTGGCATCGCGCCAAGGCCTTCTCGGTGGGCGACCAGACCCGCACGATGGGCACCCGCAAGCTGCCCGCGACGGTACGCCGCTGGCTCGCCAACGCCCTCGGCACCGAGGCGCTGCATCGTCAGGTGGCTGCCGACCACTGGCAGCGGCTGCGCTACGAGGACTTCTGCGCAGATCCCGTCGGGGCCATGGACCGGTTGCTCTCGATGATGGGGGTCTCCGGCCGCCCTCCGTTCGAGAACGCCAGCACGGTGCACCTCCAGCCCAACCACATCGTCGCCGGCAATCCGAGCCGCTTCGAGGTCGGCTCGGTGCGGATCCGGGTCGACGAAGAGTGGAAGACCGCGATGAGCCGGCGCGACCGCAGGCTGGTGACATCGAGCACGTGGCCCCTGCTCCACCGCTACGGCTACCCTTGGCGCGCCTGAGACGGCGGTCGGTCGGCAGAAATAGGTGGTCCGTTGCGTGTCCTGCTCGCCGAGGACGACGCCCGCCTCGCCGAAGTCCTCGAGCAGTCCCTGACCGAGGCCGGCTGGACCGTGGACGTCCGCCACGACGGCGGCGACGCGTTCCGGGCTGCGACTGACGCCGATACGGACGCCGGTACGGCGAGCACCGCGGCGTACGACGTCCTCCTCGTCGACTGGATGCTGCCGACCATGGACGGCGTGACGCTGTGCAGACGGCTGCGGTCCCTGGGCGTCAACACCCCGGTCCTGATGCTCACCGCCCGCAGCACCACCCGCGACCTGGTCGCGGGCCTCGAGGGCGGCGCCGACGACTACCTGAGGAAGCCCTACGAGCTGGAGGAGCTGCTCTCGCGCCTGCGCGCTCTGTACCGCCGTAGCCGCATCGACCCCGACGAGCCGCCGGTGCACGTCGGTGAGCTCACCCTCGACCCCGTCGCCCACCGGGTCGCGCGCGGCGGCACCGAGATCGACCTCTCGGCCCGCGAGTTCGACATCCTCCACCTGCTGATGAGCAGGGCGGGCAAGGTCGTGAGCCGGTTCGCCATCCTCAACGAGGTCTGGGACGGCGAGACGGATCTGCGCAGCAACGTCATCGACGTCCACATCGCCGCGCTCCGGGCGAAGATCGACCGCCCCTTCGGCGCCGACACCATCACCACGATGCGCGGCGTGGGCTACCGCCTCGAGGCCCCACCGACCACACCGCCGACCACACCGTCGACCACACCGCCGACCACACCGCCGGCCGCCTCCGGACAGCCGTGAACCGGCTCCGGCGACGGGTCTCGCGCATCCCGCTGCGGCGACGCCTGGTCGCGGGCTTCGTCGCCACCATGCTCGTGCTCCTCACCGGCGCCGCGGCGTTCGTCTACTGGAGGGTCCAGCACTCCCTCGACCGCAACCTCGACACCAGCCTCCGTCGCGCGGGCGTCGCCATCTCACCCCATGTGAGCTCCTCCGGCTCCCTGCCGGCCAACGACGTCGACCTCGCCACCATCGACGGGTTCCAGGTCCTGGACGCCGGTGGCGACGTGCTCAGCCACGACGGCCGGCTCGGTGCCACGACGACCCTCAGCGAAGGCGACGTCGAGCAGGCGACCCGGCGGCCACTGTTCCGCAACACCGGCCGGCTGTTCATCGACCCGGACGACGAGGCGCTCCGCCTCTACGCCCGACCCCTGCACCCGAGTGGAAGTGACCCACGCTCCCCCGCCGTCCTCGTCGTCGCGCTCGACAAGGAGCAGCACGACGAGGCCCTGCGCGAGCTGGTCGGCCAGCTCACCGTCAGCGGCCTCGCGGTGCTCGTGCTCACCGCCCTCGTGGGCGACCGGCTCGCCCGTGCGGCCTTGCGCCCGGTGGAGACCTACCGCGGCCAGGCGTCCGACATCGCCGCCGGTGCGACCACGCTGCGCCTCGACGTCCCTGCCGAGCGCGATGACGAGATCACCCGCCTCGGGGACACCCTCAACGACATGCTCGACGCCCTGACCCGCGCCCTGGACCGGGAGCGTCGGTTCACCAACGACGCCAGCCACGAGCTCCGGACCCCGCTGACCAGGCTCACCAGCCGGGTGCAGCTGACCTTGCGGCGGCCCCGCACCGTCGCCGAGCACGAGCGCGCACTGGAGGAGATCCGCCAGGACCTGACCCGGCTGACCACCCTCGCGGACGAGCTCCTCACGCTCGGCGCGGAGGGTCAGGGCGCCCCAGGTTCGACCGATCTGCCGACCGACCTGTCCGCGCTCCTGGGGAAGGTCACGTCGCTGCGGACCACCCTCGCCCCCGCCGGAAGCCCGTACGCCGCTGTCGGCGCCGTCAGCCTCACCACCTCCGGGCGCTGCCTGGTCGATCTCGACGCCGTCCGGCTGGAGCGGACCGTGGACAACATCCTCGACAACGCCGAGGTGCACGGGGCCACCCCGGTCGGCATCTCGCTGGACACGGCCGCGCCGGGCCCGGCCGGCCCGTGGGTCCGACTCGTGGTGCGCGACAGCGGTCCGGGCATGCCCGCAGACCTCCTGGCCACGGCGACCGAGCGGTTCGCGCGCGCCCCAGAGGCGCGCAGTCGTCCGGGCTCGGGGCTCGGGCTGGCCCTGGTCGCGAAGCTGGTCGAGACCGCCGGCGGGGAGCTCCGTCTGTGCCACGCCGGCCTGCACCAGAGCACCGGCAGGCGGGTGCCCGTCGACTGCGAGCACGACGAGGCGATGACCGTCACGGTGCTGCTGCCCGGGGCACGAGACCGACCGGACGGCGCCGGGACGTAGGTCTAGGTGGACTGTCGGTGGGTCATGCTGGGATGGGCATATGGAGATGATGGGCGGCGACGAGGTGGCCGGGTTGTCGGAGGAGCAGCTCCTCGACGCCGCCGGTGAGCTGGCCGTCGTCCGCAACCGCTGTGAGCTCCAGATGCTCCGGGTCACGATGGAGTACGCCTACGTGTGTGACGGTGAGCGGCTCGACCCCGAGGAGGCGAGCCGGCCGGGCCGGCAGAGGCCGCGCCGGCTGGGCGGCTCGGGCACGCCACACGTGTCAGAGTTCGCCGCGGCTGCGCTGGGTGCCCGGCTGGGGTTGTCGGCGATCAGCGCCGCCAGGTTGATGGCCGACGCCCTCGACATCGCCCACCGACTCCCGGGCTTGTGGGCACGGGTGCAGGCCGGGAAGGTCCGCGTTCACCACGCCCGGCTGGTGGCGCGCAAGACCCGTGACCTGACAGAGGACCAAGCGGCGTACGTCGACTCCCGAGTGGCGGAGTACGCCGACGGCCGGCTCTCGTGGACCAGGTTCGAGCGGCTGGTGGAGGGCGTTGTGGCCGCAGCCGACGTCGAGGCGACCGTCGCGCGCGAGGAGCAGGCAGCCCGGGCCCAGTTCGCGCGGCCGACTCGCCCCGATCCCGACACCCAGGGCACCCAGAGCGACCACGGGATCCGCGGCTTCCTCATCCGGGCCCCGTTCGGCACGGTGCGGATCCTCGACGCCACCCTGGACCGGATCGCCGCGATCCTGGCCGACCTCGGGGACACCACCACTCTCGACCAGCGCCGGGTGACCGCGTTGCTGATCCTCTGCCGGCCCGACGTCGCCGCCGAGCTCTATCGGGCCTACGCCGCGTGGGCAGACCGCACGTCTGATGAACCCACCGAACCCCCCGCCACGGGTCCAAAGCCCGAGATCGACTGGTCGCGGCTGCTCCCGGCCCTGCAGGTCCTGGTCCACGTCTACGCCGGTCCGGACACCGACGGCATCGCCCGCGTCGAGCGGGCCGGCGCGTTGACCGAGCAGTGGATCGGCCGTCACCTCGCCCAGGCGGCCAGGGTCACCGTGACCCCGGTGCTCGACATCGAGGGCCAGGCTCCGGTCGACGCCTATGAGATCCCGGAACGACATCGACAGGCCGTGCATCTGATGACGCCGGCCGACACCTTCCCCTACGCCTCCGGTCTGGATCCCGACCAGATCGACCACACGATCGCCTACCGACACGGCGAGGAAGCAAGAGGGGCCGGTCAGTCGCGCATCGGCAACTACGGACCGATGCGCACCTTCCACCACCGCATCAAGACCCACGGCAGGTGGACGGTCGTCCAACCGGTGCCGGGTGTCTACCTGTGGCGCGACCCCTTCGGCGTCCTCTACCTCGTCGACCACACCGGCACCCGTCAGCTCGCCAGGTCTGACGCCGCCTGAGGGGCCGGCCGGACGTTGTGGTTGCCCGAGAAGAGGTTCTCGGGGTCGTACTCCCGCTTGACCTCGGCGAGCCGCCGGTAGGTCGGGGCGGGGTAGACCGCCGCGACGTCCTCCTCCGACGCGGACGTGAGGAAGTTGGCGTACGCGCCGCGTGCGAAGGGTGCCAGCCTCGTCCAGATCGCGTCCATGGCCGCGCCGGAAGCGTCGATGACCGGCTGAGGGCCGGCGAACGTCGTCACGAACATCACCTGGGCCCGGCGATGGGGGTACGCCGTGGCGTCCTCGGGGACTCGTGCCACTGCCCCGCCGACGCTGCGCAGGGCGATGATCGGCGACCGCTCCGCCGCTCCCACCTCGGCCAGGGTCGCGAGCAGAGCGGGCACCGACTCTCCGTCCGCGAACCCGCTCCGGGCCAGGAACCCGATGCCGGGCGGGGGGATCATGCCCTCCTCGAGGATGTCGGCGTACGCCATCAGCCTCACGTCGTCCTCGAGCACCGTGCCGAGGTGACGGATGGGGTCGATCGCGGCCGCCGCGAGCTCCGGGTCGTCGCCGTCGAAGGCGAGCTGGATCTCCACGGGTGCCTCGGGACCGCCGAGGAACGGGTTGGCGAACACGACGTTGGACGTGAGCTCCTCGGGGGCCGTGCGGAAGTAGTCCCCCCAGCCCTGGAGCACGGTGGCTGCCTCGGCCGCGGGGAAGGTGATCTTCCCGAAGAAGACGTCCGTGCTCGGGTGTGCCACGAACTCGAAGGCGGTGACGATGCCGAAGTTGCCGCCACCACCCCGCAGCGCCCAGAACAGGTCGGCGTTCTTCTCCGACGACGCCCGGACGACGTCACCGCCGGCGGTGACCACCTCCGCCGCGACGACGTTGTCCAGCGCGAGGCCGTACTTCCTGACCTTCCAGCCGATGCCACCGCTGAGCGTCAGGCCGCCCACGCCCACGCTCCTGGTGTCTCCCGAGGAGATCGCCAGGCCGTGCGGGGCAAGGGCCTCGGCGACTCGGCCCCAGGTCGCGCCGCCTCCGACGCGTACGACGTGACGCTGGTCGTCGACGACCTCCACGTCGGCCAGCGCACCGAGGTCGATCACGACGCCGCCGTCGTTGGTGCCGAAACCGGGGAAGCTGTGCCCGCCGCCGCGCACCGAGAGCCTGAGGCCCTCGGTCATGGCGAACCTGACGCCTGCCTGCACCGCCGCCACGCTGGCCGGACGCAGCACCCAGGCGGGGCTGCCGACCACCAGCACGGACCGACGAGCCGTCTCGTAGTCCGGGTGTCCTGGCTCGATGATGTCGCCGTCGAAGTCGCGGCGGAGCGCCTCTCGCGCTGTGCTCATGATGTCTCTCCTCACGCGTTCTGGTTCGTTCGTGAGGTTGACGAGACGGGTGCGGCGTTCCTGACAGGTGTCCTGGTCCGGGTGACCCGAGCGGGCTCGCCCGGATAGCCGACCCCTGGCCCGAACGGTGCATCGACACCAGGGTCCCGTGGTCCATACGGTGTGCCCGTCCCTGGGGTTCCCGCCCGGGGGCGCGCGTCCCGCGGTCCTCTCGACGTGCCCGGACCGCGGGGCGCGCGACTGCACGCCACTAGGATCGCGCCATGCCAGGGTCGACGCGGCTGACGCCCCGACAGGACCTCCGGTTCTGCCGCTCGGTGGACGGCGTGACGATCGCCTACGCCGTCCACGGCTCCGGGCCGCCGCTGGTGATCGACGCGTGCTGGCTCAGTCATCTGCAGTACGACTGGGAGAGCCCCGTCTGGCGGCACTACCTGACCGAGCTCGGGAAGGTCGCCACGGTCTACCGGTTCGACGAGCGCGGGCACGGCCTGTCGGACCGCGACGTCACCGACCACTCGCTCGAGCTGCGCCTGGCCGATCTGGAGTCCGTCGTCGACGACGCCGGGCTCGACAGGTTCGCGCTGCTCGCCATGGCGCAGGGCGGACCGGTGGCGATCGAGTACACCGCGCGCCACCCGGAGCGGGTGGGGCGGCTGCTGTTCTACGGCAGCTACGCCGGCGTCGACTCCGTGCGGACCTCCGAGCAGGACGTGTTGCTCGACGAGACCTTCGACAGCCTGATCCGGGTCGGCTGGGAGCGGCCGACACCGGAGTTCCGGAGGGTCTTCACCTACCTGATGATCCCCGGTGCCACCGAGGAGCAGATGGGCTGGCTCGACGAGCTGCAGCGACGAGCGGCCACGGCCGAGGTCGCCCTGCTCTCGCGCCGGCAGCGCCGGCGCGAGGACGTGTCCGCCCGGCTGGCGGGGCTCGACCTGCCGACCCTGGTGCTGCACTCGATCGGCGACCGGATGAACCCGTTCGTCTACTCCCGCTTCCTGGCCGCCGAGATTCCCGAGGCCCGGCTGGTGGCGCTGGAGAGCGACAACCACATCGTGCTCGAGGACGAGCCGGCCTGGCCGGTCCTGCTGCGTGAGATCACCGAGTTCCTGGCCGAGGACGCCGTACCGACGAAGCCGGCGGGGCTCGACCCAAGGGAGGTGCTCTCGGAGCGCGAGCTCGAGGTGCTCACCCTCGCCACCGAGGGGCTCGACAACGCCGCCATCGCGACCGAGCTGACGCTCAGTGTGCGCACTGTCGAGCGCCACCTGCAGAACACCTACGCGAAGCTCGGCCTCCGCGGGAAGTCGGCTCGCGCCGGAGCGGTCAGCCGCCTCCTGGCTTCCGGGTGACACCACCCAGTCGCCGGCCGCCCCGCACCGCACCACAGATGGGTGGATGCACCGATGTGGCGGACGATC
Source organism: Nocardioides sp. (assembly GCA_036271155.1). Taxonomy (GTDB): domain Bacteria; phylum Actinomycetota; class Actinomycetes; order Propionibacteriales; family Nocardioidaceae; genus Nocardioides. The sequence continues at coordinate 16,186 of DATBBE010000125.1, forward strand.
CCTCACTCGTAGCGTCCGGAGCGACCACGAAAGATCCATGCAGGGGGACTCCATGACCAGCACCAGCACGACCACCAGTACGACGAGCACGACTGCCGACACGGATGCGGACAACGCCCTCAAGGCGCGCCACCGCGCCATGTGGGCGCTCGGCGACTACCACGCCGTCGCGACCGAGATCATCCCCGACCTGGGGCCGGTGCTCGTCGAGGCGGCGCACCTCGGTCCCGGGGACCACGTCCTCGACGTCGCCGCCGGCTCGGGCAACGTCGCGATCCCGGCCGCCGCCGCAGGCGCTCACGTCGTGGCCACCGACCTCACGCCCGAGCTGCTCGACCAGGGCCGCGAGGACGCCGAGGCGGCCGGCGTGAGTCTCGAGTGGCAGACCGCGGACGCCGAGCACCTGCCCTTCGACGACGACAGCTTCGACGCGGTCACCTCGTGCGTCGGCGTGATGTTCGCACCCCACCACCAGGCCTCCGCCGACGAGCTGGTGCGGGTGTGCCGCCCCGGAGGGCGGATCGCGCTGATCTCGTGGACACCTTCGGGGTTCATCGGGCAGATGTTCGCCGCCATGAAGCCCTACGTCGCACCGCCGCCGCCGGGAGCCCAGCCGCCGCCGCTGTGGGGCGACCTGTCCCACGTGCGCGAGCTTCTGGGCGACCGGGTGACCGACCTCCGGGCCAGTCAGCAGCTGCTCCGCGCGGAGGGCATGGCCGACCCGGTCGCCTTCCGGGAGTACTTCAAGAAGAACTACGGTCCGACGATCGCGGCGTACCGCGGCCTGGAGGACGACCCCGTCCGCACCGCCGAGCTCGACGAGGCGCTCGCGGGGCTCGTGGAGCGGTTCCGCTCGCCGGAGGGCAGCGTCGACTGGGAGTACCTCCTGGTCGTGGCCACCGTCGCCACCGCCGGCTGAGGCGGGAGTTATTACGAGAGTCTCAACGGAGGTCGGTGGGGGGTAAGAGAGCTCGGCGTACGGGCGCCCACTCGGTGACACACACCCGTGACACCCGAAGGAGTCCCACATGTCCACGCTCTCTCGCCTCGCCGTCGCCGCCACCTCGGTGGCCGCTGCAGCAACCGGCTTGGTCGGCGCGCCGTCGGCGGCGCAGGCCGCCCCGGCCCCGCACGCCGTCTTCGTCCAGAACGACAACCCGAGCGGCAACACGATCACCGCCTACGACCGCACCGCCTCGGGCGGCCTGGTCCAGGTGGGGTCCTACCCGACCGGCGGTGACGGCGGCGTTCTCGCCGGCTCGCAGGTCGACCATCTCGCGTCCGAGGGGTCGCTGACCTACGACAGCTCCTCACACCTGCTGTTCGCGGTCAACGCCGGGAGCGACTCGCTCACCGTGTTCGCCGTGAACGGCGACCACCTGACCCGCGAGCAGGTCATCGGCAGCGGTGGGAGCTTCCCGGTCAGCGTGACCGCCGACCACGGTCGCGTGTTCGTGCTCAACGCGCGCGACGGCGGCTCGGTGCAGGGCTTCGCCCTCAGCCACGGTCGGCTCACCCGGGTGCCTGCCTGGCACCGCGGCCTCGGCCTCGACCCGACGCAGACCCCGGAGTTCACCAGCACCCCGGGCCAGATCGGGTTCACCCCCGACGGCCGCCAGCTGATCGTCACGACGAAGAACGGTGGCAACAGCATCCTGGTCTTCCGGGTGGCTCCGGGAAGCCTGGCAGCCCCGGTCGAGACCGACCTGCCCGGGACGGTTCCGTTCGGCTTCGACTTCGAGCACGGACGCCTGGCGGTCACGGAGGCTGGCCCGAGCGCCGTGGCCACCTTCCACGTCGCGAGCAACGGCACCCTCACGGCGCGCGACACGAAGCTCACCGCACAGGCGGCGACCTGCTGGCTGATCGCCTCCGGTGACCACGTCTACGCCTCGAACGCCGGCAGCGGCACCCTCTCGAGGTACCGCGTGGGCCCGGCCGGACAGCTCTCGGCCCAGGGGAACACCGCCACCGACGGCGGCACCGTCGACGCGACGGTGAGCCGCGACGGCGACTACCTGTACGCCCAGACCGGCGCGACCGGCACGGTCGACGCCTTCCGGGTGCACCAGGACGGCTCGCTGACGCCGACCGGCTCGGTCGTCGTGCCGAACGCCGTCGGCGGAGAGGGCATCGTCGCGCTCTGAGCAGGGACGCTGCCTGAGGTCGGCCTGCTCGCGTCAGCCCTCGTCTGAGACGGCGGCGAGCAGGCCGACCAGGTCGTCCCGGCACGGCCCGCAGGCCGCGAGGTGGACGGCGACGCCGGGGAGCCGCTCGGCGGCGGCCTCGGGGTCGTCCGCCGCCAGCTCGGCGTACACATGGAGCAGCTCCATCGCCTCGTCGCAGCCGACGTCGCGCGGGTCGGTGTCGAGGAACCTGGCCAGGCGGTCCATGCCGCTCATGACGACTCCCCTCTCCTCACGGTCACATCGAGGTAACCGTTGGCGACCAAGGCGGCCCGGATCTTACGTCGGGCGTCGAACACGGTCTTGTACACGGCGTTGCGGCTGACTCCGTCCCTGGCGCACAAGGCGTCGAGGGGGATGCCCCTCAGCACGACGTCCACGAAGACCGCCCGCTGGTGCTCGGTGAGGGTCTCGTCCACGGCCGCCCGCACGGCTGCTGCGACCCGCCGCGCCTCGGCGTACTCGTGCGGGTCGACGCCGAGCCGGTCCGGAAGGGTGTCCCACTGCTCCTCGTCCAGCGACTGTGGCGCTCCGCGCCAGTAGTGCCGACCCAGCTTGCTGGACACCTCGAGGATCACGAACCGGTAGGCCCAGGTGGTGAAGCGGCTCTCACCGCGGAACGTGTCGAGCTTGGCCAGGATCGCCAGCATCGCGTCGGCCGCCGACTGATGGGCGAGATCGTCGGCCTCCGGTCCCCCGATCGACGTGGCCCGGCGCCGGACCTCTGACCGGGCGATCCGCAGCAGCCGTTCGTGCAGCCGAGCCAGTCCGGACTCGTGGTCGAGCGAGGCCTTGTCGAGCACCCGCAGCCACTCGGTCGTCTCGTCGTCCCGAGCGCTGGGCGACTCCATACCGCCAGCCTAGGGCCGTACGACGAGGACACGACACGCCGGTTCAGGTCCGACGATCTCGCCGCGCCCCACGGTCCAATGGTGCTGGCCCGGCGACGTATGAGATCGCCGGGCCATATGCATGTCCCCACTCAGGCGCTGGCGTAGGTCTCGATCTCGGCCAGCAGCCGGCCCTTGAGCTCCGGCTCGGCGAACGACGCGCGCACGCCCGCGCGAGCCAGGTCCGCGACCCCGGCGGCGTCGAGGTCGAGCAGCCGGGCCGCGATCTCGTACTCGCCGTTCAGGGTGGTGCCGAACATCGAGGGGTCGTCGGAGTTGACCGTGATCGTCACACCCGCATCGCGGAAGGCGCGGATCGGGTGCTCCTCCAGGCTGGTCACGGCGTGGGTGGCGACGTTGGACGACGGACACACCTCGAGGGGCACGCCGACCCGCGACAGGTAGGAGAGGAGCGCAGGGTCCTGGACGGCGGTGGTGCCGTGGCCGATCCGCTCCGCGCCGAGGACCCGGAGGGCGTCCCACACGGTCTCGGGGCCGGTGGTCTCGCCGGCGTGCGGCACGCTGTGCAGGCCGACCCGGCGGGCCGCGTCGAAGTGCGGCTTGAACTGCGGCCGCGAGACGCCCAGCTCCGGTCCGCCGAGCCCGAAGCCGACCAGTGCGTCGACCCGGTTGTTCGTGGCGAAGGACAGGGTCGCGTCCGCGGCCGGCATCCCGCTCTCGCCGGGGATGTCGTAGATCCAGCGCAGCACGATCCCGAAGTCCCGCTCGGCGGCGATCCGCGCGTCCTCGAGAGCCTCGGTGTAGGCCTCGATCGGGATGCCGTGGTCGGGCTCGTCGGGCAGGACGGAGGTGTACGGCGTACACGTCAGCTCGGCGTACCGCACCTGCTGGCTGGTGGCCAGCTCGCGGGCCACCTCGTAGGTGAGATATCTGATGTCGTCGTCGGTGCGGACCAGGGAGACGACGGCGAGGTAGACCTCGATGAAGTGGGCGAAGTCCCGGAACTCGAAGAACCGGGTCAGCTCGTCGGGGTCCACCGGCACGACGCCGGGATGGCGCATGGCCAGCTCCGAGACGATCGAGGGTGAGGCCGAGCCCACGTGGTGCACATGGAGCTCGGCCTTGGGAAGTCCGGCGATGAACGAGGACACATCCACGAGGCGAGTGTCTCAGCCCGTGAGCCAGTAGTACGAACCGACGACGGCCGCCGGCAGGAAGCCCACCAGCAGCCACGCGGTCAGCAGCGGCTTGCGGTTGATGACACGTACGCCGGTCATCGCCATCAGGCCGACCACGCAGGAGATGGTCAACAGCCCCGGGCGTGCTCCGGCCCGGTCGACGGTCCCCGACAAGATGGCCGTCCCGGTCGCGAACAGGGTGCACACGGTCAGCACCAGCGCGGAGGCGACCCAGCGCTGGACGCGTTCGACCTGCACCGCCTGGCTACTTGGTGGCGTCAGCGACCGCGTTGGCAGCATCCGACGGCGAGGTGTACTTCTTCCCGTTGACGTAGGCGGTCGGGGTCCCGGTCACGCCGTCCTTCGACATCTGGTCGGTGGCGTTCAGCACCCACTGGTGGTAGACGTTCCCGTTGATCAGAGGCGTGACCTTGTTCTCGTCCGCACCTGCCTGCACCGCCCAGCTGATCAGCGTGGAGTCGGGCTCACCGGCCGAGCCCTCTGCCGGCTGGTTGTCGAACGCGAGGGTGCGGAACTTCATGAAGGCGTCCGGACCGGCGGTGCTGAGCACCGCCATCGCGGCGTTCAGCGCCCTGCTGGAGTAGTTGGTCGACGACGATCGGTCGAGGAACGCCACCATGTGGTAGTCCACCTTGACCTTCCCCGCAGCGATCGCGGCCTGGGTCTGCGTCCCCGTCAGCGCTTCGAACTGCTTGCAGATGGGGCACTGCAGGTCCTCGTACAGCTTGATCGTCGTGGGCGCCGAGGACTTCCCGACGACGACGTCGTAGGGGCCCGAGAGGTTCTGCGGCGTACCGTTCGAGGTCAGCGCCTTGCCCGTCTTGTCGCTGTTGCTCTGCACGAAGATCAGCACGCCGGCGATGATCAGGACGGCCACCGCGACGGCGCCGATGACCATGATGTTCCGCGTGCGTTCCCGGCGCTGCTGCTCTCGCATCAGCGCCTGGGCGCGCTCAGACTTCGACTTCTGACTTGTCTTGTTCGCCATCGGCGAGCCTCTCGTGGAGCGGAAACAACAGGTTGTCCAGGGCAAAGCGCGTCCGCGGCCAGGCGATCAACCAGGCGCAGCAGATCAGCAGCCCTATGTCTCGAGCGATGTCGACGGCGTACTGCCGGTGCGGGTCCGCAGGCACTCCGTGACTGCCGAAGCACCCACAGTTGATCTCCAGCCCGCGCGCCCACGCTGCGGAGATCCCGATGATGAACGCCAGGAAGAAGAGCCCGGCCAGCACCGCGAACCCCCGCGTGAGAAGACCGAGGAGCAACGCCGCGCCGATCAGGATCTCCACCGTCGGGAGTGCGTGACCGACAGCCGGGACGATCGACTCGGGGAGGATCTTGAAGGCGCGGACCTGCCGGACGTTGCCGGCCGGGTCAGGGAACTTGGCCAGTCCCGCCACGATGTCGATCACGCCGACGATCAGGCGCGCCAAGAGACCGAGGGATCGCTTCACGATCCCCCAGCCTACGAAATGCTCCTGAGCGGAGGCTGAGCGACTCGCCCGGCAACTCCCCCTCGTTTGGGTAGGGTCCTGTGATGTGAACGAGCGCCTGGTCTGGATCGACTGTGAGATGACGGGGCTGGACTACGTCGCGGACGCACTGATCGAGATCGCCTGCGTGGTCACCGACTTCGAGCTCAACCCGCTCGGCGAAGGCATCGACCTGGTCATCAAGCCACCCGCCGAGGCGATGGAGCAGATGGACGACTTCGTGCGGTCGATGCACGAGAAGTCCGGGCTGATCACCGAGCTCGACGACGGCATCACGCTGCAGGAGGCGGAGGAGCAGGTGCTCGCCTACGTGCGGACGCACTGCACCGAGGGATCCCGCCCTCCGCTCGCCGGCAACACGGTCGCCACGGATCGCGCGTTCATCTCCCGCGACATGCCGACCCTCGACGACTTCCTGCACTACCGCATCGTCGATGTCTCCTCGATCAAGGAGCTGTCGCGGCGGTGGTACCCACGGGCCTACTTCGCCGCTCCGGCCAAGCGCGGCAACCATCGCGCACTCGCCGACATCCTCGAGAGCATCGAGGAGCTGCGCTACTACCGCGCCGCGATCTTCGTCGCCCCGCCCGGCCCCGACAGCTCCGACGCGAAGGCACTCGCGGTGGAGCACGGCGGGTCCCTGACCCGTCTCGGCGGCGACCACCCCGATGGGAGCTCAGGGGCCTGATTGCCCTACACTCTCTGCTCGGCCCCAGGTGATGCGGGGGCCGCATGGTGGGTGTAGCTCAGCTGGTAGAGCGCCGCGTTGTGGTCGCGGATGTCGCGGGTTCAAGTCCCGTCACTCACCCCACGACGTGCGCTCTCCCGGGTCAGCCGGGGATGTGGCCGAAGCTGCCCTTCTGGAAGTCCTCGTAGGCCCGGAGCACCTCGGACTTGGTGTTCATCACGAACGGCCCGGCCCAGGCGATCGTCTGGCCGATGGGCTTGCCGCCGACCACGATCACGTCGAGCTTCGGTGACCGGCTCTCCTGGCTGCCGTCGGCGGTGATGGTGAGGTAGTCGCCGGCTCCGAGCACCGCGGTCTGGCCGGTGTGGACCGGACGCGCGTCGGTGCCGATGGTGCCGTGACCGTTGAGCACGTAGACCAGGGAATTGAACTCGGTGCTCCACGGCAGGTCGAGGCGTGCGCCGGGCTCCACGGTCGCGTGGACGAGCGCCATCGGGGTGTGGGTCGACCCCGGGCCGGCTTGCGCGGCGACCTCGCCCGCGATGACCCGCACCAGCGCCCCCGCGTCGTAAGACGTCAGCAGGGCGACCTGCGCGGACCGGATGTCCTGGTACCTCGGGGAGACCATCTTCTCCTCGCGCGGGAGGTTCACCCACAGCTGGATGCCGTGGAAGAGGCCGCCCTCCTGCACGAGCCACTCCGGCGGGCTCTCGATGTGGAGGATGCCGGCGCCGGCGGTCATCCACTGGGTGTCGCCGTTGGTGATCGAGCCGCCGCCGCCGTGGGAGTCCTGATGGTCGAAGACCCCGTCGATGATGTACGTGACGGTCTCGAAACCGCGGTGGGGGTGCCAGGGCGTGCCCTTGGCCTCGCCCGGCGCGTACTCCACCTCACCCATCTGGTCCATCATGATGAACGGGTCGAGCAGGCTCAGGTCGATGCCGGCGAAGGCGCGGCGCACGGGGAAGCCCTCCCCCTCGTAGCCCTGCGGTGCGGTCGTCACCTGCCACACGGCGCGGGGCTGGTCGCCCAGGCCTGGCTCGGGAAGCCGCGCCAGC
>DATBBE010000126.1:0-2827 GCA_036271155.1 Nocardioides sp.
CGCCACCTCGCTGGTGCCCGCCGGGCCGGCGTACACACTGCCCCAGTCGCACAGCGTGGTGCACAACGAGGTCTCGGGCTGCGCCTCCCGGATCACGCTCACGACCGCGATGATGTACTCCTGCAACACCGCCTTCGCCCCGCTCGCGGTGAAGGTCGGGGCGACCGGGATGCACAAGCAGGCCGAGGGCTACGGCTTCAACCAGCACTACCTCGACGACCTGCCCGGTCAGGCGATCTCTCAGTACCCCGCCGGCCTCGACCCGCCGAGCACGGCGCTGACCGGCTTCGGCCAGGGATCGGTCACCGCCACTCCCCTGCAGATGGCGATGGTGACCGCCGGCATCGCCAACCATGGCGTCGTGATGAAGCCCTACCTCGTCGACTCACTGCAGTCGCCCACGAGCTTCGAGACCCTCCAGTCCGCCACCTCCGAGCAGCTCTCGCAGGCGACCTCCTCCTCCACGGCCACCCAGGTCACCAAGATGATGGTCGCGACGGTCCAGAGCGGCACCGCGAGCCCGGCGGCCATCCCGGGCATCCAGGTGGCGGGCAAGACCGGCACCGCCCAGAGCGGCCTGAAGAACCCCGACGGGAGCGAGGTCGCTCCTTACGCCTGGTTCGTCGGCTTCGCACCGGCTCCGACACCGAAGGTGGCGGTCTGCGTGATGATCCAGCACGTCGACCGGCCCACCAGCGAGATCGCCGGAGGCCAGCTCGGCGGCCCGATCGCGAAGGCGGTCATGGAAGCGGTGCTGAACCCCCATGGCTGAGCCACTGACGTACCCCGACACCCCGCACCGGAAGGCCCCCCAGTGAGTCCCGACAGCAGCTCCGACGGCCCGACCGAGGGCCAGACGTTGATCGGCGGCCGCTACGCGCTCGGCGAGCTGCTCGGCCGCGGCGGCATGGCGGAGGTCCGCCAGGGCACCGACACCCGCCTGGGTCGCACCGTCGCGGTCAAGCGGCTGCGCACCGACCTGGCCAGCGACATCACCTTCCAGGCGAGGTTCCGGCGCGAGGCGCAGAGCGCGGCGTCGCTGAACCACCCCGCGATCGTCGCCGTCTACGACACCGGCGAGGAGCCGGCCGCCGACGGCTCCGGCATCTCCCAGCCCTACATCGTCATGGAGTTCGTCGCCGGGCGCACCCTGCGCGACATCCTGCGCGAAGGCCGCAAGATCCTGCCCGAGCGGGCCCTGGAGATCACCAGCGGCGTGCTCTCCGCCCTGGACTACAGCCACCGCGCCGGCATCATCCACCGCGACATCAAGCCCGGCAACGTGATGCTCACGCCGTCCGGCGACGTGAAGGTGATGGACTTCGGCATCGCCCGCGCGATCTCGGACGCCTCCAGCACGATGACCCAGACCGCGGCCGTGGTCGGCACCGCCCAGTACCTCTCACCGGAGCAGGCTCGCGGAGAGCCGGTCGACGCGCGCTCCGACGTCTACTCCGCCGGCTGTCTCCTCTACGAGCTGCTGGCCGGCCGGCCGCCGTTCATGGGCGACTCACCGGTGGCCGTCGCCTACCAGCACGTGCGGGAGCAGGCGGCGCCGCCGTCCGACCACGACACCGACCTCCCGCCGGAGGTCGACGCGATCGTGATGAAGTCGCTGGCCAAGCGGGTCGAGGACCGCTACCAGTCGGCCGCTGCCATGCGCGGCGACATCGAGCGTCACCTCGCCGGGCACGCCGTCCACGTCACGGCCCCGCCCCCGCCGATCGAGCCCCCGACCACCTACACCCAGGCGACCTCGGTCGTCTCACCCGTCCCGCCGCCACCTCAGCCGGAGGACTACGAGCCGCCGGACCGCGGCACGCGGCCGGGCCTGCTGGTGTTCCTCGGCATCGTGCTCCTCATCGTCCTCGGTCTCGCGGCGTACCTCCTGCCGAAGATGTTCGCCAGCCCGAGCGACCAGGTGCAGGTGCCCCGGCTGGCCGGCCTCAGCGAGACCCAGGCCCGCGCCAAGCTCGCCGACGTCGGGCTCGAGGTCGGCACCCCCGACCACGCCTACAGCACCAAGGTCGCCTCCAACCGGGTGATCAGCCAGGACCCGCCCGCCGACGACTTCGTCGACAAGGGCACGACGGTGACGTTCACCCTCTCGCTGGGCACCCACCCGACGAAGGTCCCCAGCATCGTCGGGCAGACCCGCAGCGCCGCCAGGTCCGCCTTGCTCGACGCCCATCTCCACGGCGTGTTCAAGAAGGTCGACTCCGACCAGCCGAAGGGCACCGTCGTCAGCACCGACCCCACCCCGGGCACCCAGGTCGCGCGTGACTCCGACGTCACGGTGAACATCTCCCGCGGCGCCAAGACGGTGCCGAACGTCGTCGGGCTGATGCAGGCGCAGGCCGAGCAGAAGCTGAAGGCGGCCGGGTTCGTCCCGCAGGTGAGCCCCGACAACACCTCCACCGAGCCGAAGGGCACCGTGACCGGCCAGACACCGTCGCAGGGCACGCCCCTGCCCCAGGGTCAGTCGGTCTTCATCAACGTCTCGCAGTACGAGCCCAGCTCGCCGCCGACGTCACCACCGACGTCACCGCCGACCTCGCCACCGACGTCGTTGCCGACCTCGCCGCCGACGTCATGAGCCCGACGGCAGCACCTGGGCGTACTGCAGGTCGGTCAGGCCGTCGTACGCCGGGGCGACGACGTGGCTCTCGACCTGCTCGTCCCACCCGACCTTGATGTCGGGGTCGGCGGCGTCGGCGCGGTAGACCTGGAGGTAGGAGTCGTCGGCGATCGCGGCGCTCAGCCGGCTCACGTCACCGACCGCCTGGATGCGGTACGGCTGGCTGTAGGGCACGCCCTGCAGCTGCAC
>DATBBE010000127.1:0-20719 GCA_036271155.1 Nocardioides sp.
CCGGCCCATGGCCGGGTGCGGGCGCTGCTCGACGAGAACGCCGAGCCGATGGACGAGGCCTTCCCGGCGCAGCCGGCGATGGTGCTCGGCCTCTCGGCCGTGCCCGGTGCGGGTCAGAACTTCCTGGTCGTCGAGGACGACCGGATGGCCCGACAGATCGCCGAGAAGCGTGAGTCGCGCGAGCGGGCGGCCATGCAGGCCCAGCGCCGCGTGCGTCGTACCCTCGAGGACTTCATGGCCTCCATGGAGAGTGGGGAGAGCCAGGAGCTCAACCTCATCCTCAAGGGCGACGTGTCCGGCTCGGTCGAGGCCCTCGAGGACTCGCTGGCGAAGATCGACGTGGGCGACGAGGTGTCGTTGCGCGTCATCGACCGTGGGGTCGGTGCGATCACCGAGACCAACGTCATGCTGGCTGCCGCGTCTGACGCCATCATCATCGGCTTCAACGTCCGGCCCCAGGGCAAGGCGACCGAGCTGGCGGACAAGGAAGGTGTCGAGATCCGCTACTACTCGGTCATCTACCAGGCGATCGAGGAGATCGAGGCCGCCCTCAAGGGCATGCTCAAGCCCGAGTACGAGGAGTCGACCCTCGGCCAGGCGGAGATCCGCGCGATCTTCCGCTCGTCGAAGATCGGCAACATCGCGGGCTGCATGGTCACCAGTGGCGTGATCCGGCGCAACGCGAAGGTCAGGCTGATCCGCGACGGAGCCGTCGTCGCCGACAACCTCGACCTGGCATCGCTCAAGCGCGAGAAGGACGACGCCGCCGAGGTCCGCGAGGGCTTCGAGTGCGGTCTGGTGCTGCGCAACTACCAGGACGTCAAGGAAGGCGATGTCGTCGAGGCCTTCGAGATGCGGGAGATCCCGCGGGCCTGAGGTGTCCATGGGTGTCAACTCCCCCGCTTCAGCGGGGGAGTTGACACTTCTTGGCCGTTGCAACCCCCCAGAAGTGCCAAGTCCCCCGCTGAAGCGGGGGATTCGACAGCAGCAGGAGTCACACCATGACCAGCCCACGCGTGCGGAAGATCGCCGATCGGATCCAGGTCGTCGTCGCCGAGATGCTCGAACGCCGGGTCAAGGACCCGAGGCTGGGGTTCGTCACCGTCACCGACGTACGCGTGACCGGTGACAGCCAGCAGGCCACCGTGTTCTACACGGTCCTCGGCGAGGAGACCGATCTGGTGAGCACGGCCGCGGCGCTGGAGTCCGCGAAAGGTCTCTTGCGCTCCGAGGTGGCCAAGCAGCTCGGGATGCGGCACGCGCCGACGCTGACGTTCGTCGCCGACGCCCTCCCCGAGAACGCCCGCCACCTCGACGAGGTGCTGGCCCGGGCCAAGGCCCTGGACGAGGAGGCGGCGGCGAGGCGCGTCGAGTTGTACGCCGGCGAGCCGGACCCCTACAAGAAGCCCCGCGAGCTGGACGAGGACGACGAGGCCGAGGAACTCGAGTGAGCTCTCGAGTCGCCTCGTCCCTCAGCTCCTCGGGACAGGCTGTCGGCTCCGGGCTGGTCGTCGTCGACAAGCCGGCCGGGATCACCTCGCACGACGTCGTCGCCCGAGTACGCCGGCTGGCCGGCACCCGCAAGGTCGGGCACGCCGGCACCCTCGACCCGATGGCGACCGGTGTCCTCGTCGTGGGCGTCAACCGCGCCACGCGACTGCTGGGCCACCTCACCCTGACCGACAAGAAGTACGACGCGACCATCCGTCTCGGCGCCACCACCACCAGCGACGACGCCGACGGCGAGCTGGTCGACACACGGCCGACCGACGGTCTCACCGAGGTGGCGGTGCGCGACGCGCTGGCCGCTTGGGTCGGTGAGGTAGACCAGGTCCCGAGCGCGGTCTCCGCGGTCAAGGTCGACGGCAAGCGCGCCTATGCCCGGGTCCGCGCCGGCGAGGAGGTCGAGCTGCCCCCGCGCCGGGTCACGATCCATGCCCTCGAGGTGTCGGCCGTCGAGCTGCCCGACGTACGCGTCTCGGTGCACTGCTCGAGCGGCACCTACGTCCGCGCGATCGCGCGCGACGTCGGCGAGGCCCTGGGCGTGGGCGGTCACCTCACCGCGCTCCGGCGTACGGCGGTCGGGCCCTTCGACCTGTCCATCGCCCACACGCTCGACGCGCTCGGCGAGCACTTCACGACCACCCCGATCGGCGAGGCGGCCCGGGCGACGTTCCCGGCCCTGCAGCTCGACGCACCACAGGCGACGGGCGCCCGCGTCGGCCGCCCCCTCGAGCTGACGCTGACCGCGACCACCGCGCTGTTCGCACCGGACGGAGAGTTCCTCGCGCTGTACCGACAGGGTGAGGACGGCCAGGCGAGGCCCGTGGCAGTGTTCTGCTGATGACCCGCCCGACCAGCTCGGTCCTGTGGCTCCGTCGCGACCTGCGCCGTCGTGACCTGCCGGCCCTGGGGGCCGCTGCCGAGGCCGTGTCCTCGGGCGGCGGCCAGGTCCATGTCGTCTTCGTCGTCGATCCCGTCCTGTGGGACCACTGCGGACCGGTCCGCCGGGGCTGGCTGGCCGCGAGCGTCCGAGCCGCTGCGGCGTCGTACGACGGCCGCCTCAGCGTCCGCGTGGGCGACCCGGTCGCCGAGCTAGGGGCCTTCGCTACGGAGGTCGGCGCCGGCTCGGTCTACGTGAGTGCCGAGACCACGCCGTACGGCGTGCGTCGCGACTCCCGCGTCCGGGCGCGCCTCGCCGAGCGGGACGTCGAGTGGGTGGCCACCGGCTCGCCGTACGCCGTCGGCCCGGGGCGGGTCCGCACGCGTGGTGAGACGCCGTACCGCGTGTTCACGCCCTTCGCCCGTGCCTGGCGCGAGCACGGATGGTCCGACCCCGCGCCGGCGCCGCGCGGTGTGCGGCTCGGGGCGGACCTCTCCGACGACCACGCTCAGGAGCGGCTGACCCGGGCGCTCGTCGAGTGCCCCGTCGAGCTGCCGACGGCCGGGGAGGAGGCCGCGCTCCGGCGCTGGCGGTCCTTCCGTGACCAGCATCTCGCCGACTACGCCGAGGCCCGCGACCGACCGGACCTGCCCGGCACGAGCCGCCTCTCGGCGTACCTCAAGGTGGGCGCCATCCATCCGCGCACGATCCTGAGCGACCTGTCCGGAGCTCGCACCAAGGCCGCTCGGTCCTACGTCGACGAGCTGGCCTGGCGCGAGTTCTATGCCGACGTCCTGAGCACCGAGCCGCACTCGGCCTGGCGCGACCTGCGTCCTGAGCTGGGCTCGATGCCCTACGACGACCCCGACGACCTCCTGGAGTCGTGGAAGCGCGGACGCACCGGCTTCCCGATCGTCGACGCCGGGATGCGCCAGCTCGCCGAGACCGGCTGGATGCACAACCGGGTGCGGATGATCACCGCCAGCTTCCTGTGCAAGGACCTCCACGTGTGGTGGCCCTCCGGGGCGCGACACTTCCTGGAGCATCTGGTCGACGCAGACCTCGCCAGCAACAACCACGGCTGGCAGTGGGTGGCCGGCACCGGCACCGACGCCTCGCCGTACTTCCGGGTCTTCAACCCGGTCACGCAGGGCCGGAAGTTCGACCCCCAGGGCGACTACGTGCGGCGTTGGGTGCCCGAGCTCGCCCACGTGCCGGGGGCCCGCGCCCACGAGCCGTGGAAGTCCGACGACGGCTACGACCACGGCTACCCCGAGCCGGTCGTGGACCACGCGGAGGAGCGGGCCGAGGCCCTTCGAAGGTACGACGCAGCCCGTCGCTAGGCTGCCGGGCGTGCAGATCTGGCGGTCCCTGGACGACGTTCCGGTCGACCTCGGCCGCACGGCGGTGGTCATCGGGAACTTCGACGGCGTGCACCTCGGCCATCAGCACGTCGTGCGCGAGGCGCGCGCGGTCGCGGACGCCGAGGGGCTGCGCGTGGTCGCGGTGACCTTCGACCCGCATCCGATGGCGGTGCTGAGGCCCGAACACGCACCGACCACCATCACCGACCTCGAGACGCGCGCCGGCCTGCTCCACGCTGCCGGTGTCGACGACGTCCTGGCCCTGCCCTTCGACCGGGTGGTCGCGTCCTGGACCCCTCAGGAGTTCGCGCGGCGCGTGCTGGCCGACGCCCTGCGGGCCGCGGTCGTCGTGGTGGGCGCGAACTTCCGCTACGGCATCCGCGCGTCGGGCGATGTCGCCACCTTGGCCGCGAGCGGTGACGAGCTCGGGTTCCGGGCGGTCGGGGTGCCCCTGGACGGAGGTCCGCAGGTGTGGTCGTCGACGTACGTCCGCACCTGTCTGGCGACCGGCGACGTGGCCGGCGCCGCCCAGGCGCTGGGGCGGCCGTTCGAGGTGCGCGGGGTCGTCGTGCGCGGCGACCAGCGCGGACGCGAGCTGGGCTTCCCGACGGCCAACGTGCCGACGCGCGACCTCGCCGCCGCACCGGCCGACGGGGTGTACGCCGGGTGGCTGCTGCGCACGGACACCGGGGATCGCTACCCGGCGGCGATCAGCGTCGGGACCAACCCGACCTTCGACGGGGAGCGTGAGCGCCGGGTCGAGTCCTACGTCCTGGACCGTGACGACCTGGAGCTCTACGACGTGGAGGTGGTGGTGTCGTTCGTCGACAGGATCCGTGGCATGGAGCGCTTCGACGGCGTCGAGGCGCTGGTGGAGAAGATGCACGACGACGTGCGGCGGGCCCACCAGATGCTCGAGCCGTCCACGTGAGTGCGAGACGTCCGGTCGTCGACCTCAGCGACGAGGAGGCACGGCGGGCGCTGGTCCTCAAGTGGGGGACCGTCCCCGAGGACGTGATCCCGGCCTGGGTCGCGGAGATGGACTATGCCCTCGACCCGGTGGTGCAGGAGGCCGTCCTCCGCGCGGTGCGCGACGGAGTGACCGGCTACCCGGTGTCGGGGTACACCCCCGAGCTCGCCGAGGCCTATGCCGCCTTCGCGTCCCGGCACTACGCCAGCACGGTCGAGCCGGCCTGGGTGACACCCGTCGTGGACGTGACGGCGGGAGCCCGGGTCGCTCTCGACCTGCTGTCGGAGGACGCCCCGGTCGTGTTCCTGATGCCCGGCTACTCGCCGCAGCTCGACGTCGCCGGCCTGACCGGCCGGGCCCGTGTCGACGTCGTGATCGACCCCGATGCGCCCCGGGCGGAGGTCGACCTCGACAGGCTCGACGCACTCTTCGCCGCCGGTGCGCGCACCCTCCTGCTCACCCAGCCGCACAACCCCTGGGGCCGGGTCTTCGAGCGCTCCGAGCTCGAGGGGATCCGCGACGTCGTGACGCGACACGGTGCCCGCGTCGTCTCCGACGAGATCCACGCGCCCCTCGTGCTCCCCGGGGCCACCCACACGTCGTACCTCGACCTGGACGGCACCCACGACCACGCGCTCGCGGTCGTCGCCGCCTCCAAGGCCTTCAACACCGCGGGGCTGCGTTGCGCCCAGCTGGTGGTGCCCCATCCAGCGGACCGCCGCCGGCTCGCCGAGGCCCCGATGTCGCGCAACGACTCGTGGTCACCGCTCGGAGTGGTGGCGGCCGTCGCGGCGTACGCCGAGGGCGACCCGTGGCTGGCCTCCCTGGTCGAGCGGCTCGACCAGCTCCGCAGCCTGCTCGGCGACCTGCTGTCCGAGCACCTGCCACTGGTGCGGATGCGACCGCTGGAGGCGACGTACCTCGCCTGGCTGGACGTGCGCGGCTACGGCCACGACGACCCTGCGGCCGTAGCGCTCGAGCGCGGCCGGGTGAAGCTCGGTCCGGGCCACCACTTCGCGCCGGGCCTGGTCGGCCACGTGCGGCTCAACCTCGCGACCAGCCCCGACCGGCTGACCGAGATCGTCCGCCGCCTCGCGCACGCCTGGACCTGAGCCTGACGGCAGCTGGCCGAGCACCTTCCTGGACCTCCACCTCTCACACGTGGTGTCATGGTCGGCGTTCTGGGAGGGGCGATGGGCAGTCCGCTGGCGCGTGTCCTCGGCGGCTGGTTCCTGTTCTCCTCCGCCCAGTGGATGTTCATGGTGGCCGCCGGAGTGGCGGCCTACGACCACGACGGCGCCGGAGCGGTCGGGGTCGTCGCCGTAGCCCGACTCGTGCCCGCGCTGCTGGCGGCCCCCCTCGCCGGCAGTCTGGTGGACCGGCTCGACCGCGTCCGTGTGGTGACCGGTAGCTGTGCGTTGGCTGCCCTGGCCCTCGCAGTCGGCGCACTGGTGGTGGGCCACGGCCTGAGTCTCGGGTGGCTCGTCGCGGTGACGGTCGTGATCAGCGCGGTAGGCGCCCCGCCGCGTCCCGCCCTCGAGGCCCTGCTCCCCGCTCTGGCCCGGAGTCCGGGCGACCTCGTGCGCGCGACGGCGTTGTGGAGTGCCGGCGACAGCGCCGGCTTCCTGCTGGGAGCCGGTGCGGGCGGGGTCCTGCTCGCGCTCGCCGGCCCGGGGACGGTGATGGCCTGCGCCGCCGCACTCGCAGCCGCCAGCGCGGTCCTCGCCGTCGGCCTGCCGAGCACGGTGGCCAGCGCCGTACCGGAGGACGAGGAGGACGCCGGTGTCCTCGCCGGCATCCGCGTCGTCGCATCGACGCCGCCACTGCGTGCGCCCTTCGTGCTGCTGGCCGGCCTGATGGTGCTCGAGGGCACGACGGACGTCCAGGTGGTCGCCCTCGCGATCGACCGGCTCGGCCTGGGCAACGGTGGACCGGGTCTGCTCTACCTCGTCTGGGGCGCCGGTGGGCTGGCCGGCAGCGCGGCGCTGCTCCGGATCGTGCGGCGCACCGGGTACGGCCGGGCGCTCCTCGTCGGCTCGCTCGTCTTCGGTCTCCTGGTCGCGGTCGCCGGGGTCGGCCGGTCGGCCTGGGTGGTCGCCGTGATGTTCCCGATCGGGCTCGGGTTCTCCCTCGTCGAGGGAAGCGTGATGGGCGTGATCCCGCGTCTGGCCGACGATGCCGTGATCGGCCGGGTGTACGGCGTCGCGGAGCTCCTCTACTCGGGAGCCGCCGCTGTCGGGGCCGCCCTGGCGCCCGGGCTGATCGCCTGGCGGGGTGTCGGAGGGAGCCTGGTGGCGGTCGGGCTGGTCTACGTCGCGGTGGCGCTGGCGACCTGGGGCTGGTGTGCCCGCCTCGACCAAGGTCAGCAGACCGCGACCCGGGTCCGGGACCTGCTCCACCACGTGCCTTTCCTCGGGCCGTTGCCCCTGCCGCAGCTCGAGCGCCTCGTACGAGCGGCCCGCCCGGTCGTGGTGGCTCCTCAGACGGTCGTCGTCGCCGCGGGTGAGACCGGCGAGGAGTTCTTCGTGGTCGACGCCGGTGAGCTCGACGTCCTCGAGTACGGCCGCGTGCTCGGGCCCGGTGCGGGCTTCGGCGAGATCGCGCTGCTCCGCGACGTCCCCCGGACGGCGACGATCCGGGCGCGGACCGAGAGCCGGCTGTGGGCCGTCGACCGGGCCCCCTTCCTCGCCGCTCTCGGTGCAAGCCCGGACGCGCTGGTAGCGGCGACAGGAGCCGTGGAGGAACACCTGGCTCGCCCACCACGGCCGGACGCGACGGGTCTCTAGCCCCTCACCTGTCGATAGTCCCCGACGTTTTGGTTGGCTTCCGGCCGAAAAGGCAACCAAAACGTCGGGGACTATCCGAGGGCGGCGGCGACAGCGTCGGGGACCGTGAGGGGGTCGGCCGCCGGGAGCACGTCCCGCAGGGCGGCGACCATGTCGGCCAGAAGCGCCGGCACGGGCCGGTCGCCCAGGCGTCGTATCTCGGCCGCGGTGGCGACCCACGGGGCCACCTCGGAGAGCTCCGCGCCACGTGCCGTCGCGACGAGAGCCGAGGCCTCCAGGGCAGTGGCGAGCGGGAAGTGGTAGCTCAGAGCCTGTGCGGCGGTCACCGCAGCCCGCGCGCGGTCCCGAGCCTCGTCGAGCTCGCCGCGGGCGAGGAGGGCCAGGGCCAGCAGCGAGCGCACGAGCGGCAGCTCACGCTCCACCCCCAGCTCGGTGCCCTCGGCGTCGGCGGCCCGGCCCACGTCGACGGCGGCCTCGGCGTCGCCCTCGGCCAGGTAAAGGCCGCACGCCGTGGACAGGAGCACGACCCGCGCGATCCGGCGCGTGTCAGCGTGCATGGGCATGGCCTGGTCGACCCACCGCCGCACCTGCTCCAGCGCGCCGACCTGCCAGGCGACGGTCGCGGCCGTGGGCAGGCTCGCTGCGAGCTGCTCGGGTGAGCCGTACGTCTCGCACAGCTCGATCGCGGCGGCCGCGTAGGCGGCCGCCTCAGGGTCGCCACGCTCGCCCAGAACGCTGCCCAGACCCATGGCGGCAGAGACCTGCAGGTCGTGGCCGTGCGGTGCCGCGGAGTCGATCGCCCGGCGCACGAGCGCGACGGCCTCGACGCCCCGGTCGAGGTCGTCGAGGAGGCCGGCCAGGAAGATCTGGGCGCGCGCGACGTAGGCGCTGTCGACGTCGGCGAGCAGCTCGATGGCCCGCTCCAGCTGCGGGACCGCACTGAGGTCCTCACCGGCCCAGTAGTTCAGGTAGCCCAGTGCGTACGTCGCGTAGCCGGCCCACTCCTCGCCCTCCGTGCCGCGTGTCTCGAGGAGGCGCCCCAGCCAGTAGCGGCCCTCGCCGACGTTCGTGGCGGCCCAGTAGCGGTGCAGCCGGAAGGCGAGCTCGAGACAGCGCGTGCGGTCGGCGCGGCCCTGGACGCCGGCGCCGAGCAGGCCGCGCACCGAGGGAAGCAGACCGGTGACGGCGTCCGCGAACGTTCCCGGTGGCGAGCGGGGGTCGTCGGGGAGCAAGGAGCGCACGAGATCGGCGACGCGACCCAGGATGATCGGCTCCTCGCCCGACCCGACCAGCTGTGTCCTCGCGAACCGGTGCAGGTCGTCGTCCTGCTCGTAGGACCACCGGGGGCCGACCCGGTGCGCGACGACCATGCCGCGGGCCGCGAGCTCCCGCAGGATGCGCACCACCCGGACACGAGGCAGGTCGGGACCCGCGGCCACGGCCCGGATCGTGGCGAGGTCGGTGGCGCCCTCCAGCGCCGACATGCGCCGGAACACCGTCGCTTCCTCGGCGTCGAGGAGCGCCAGGCTGGCACCCGCGATCTCGCGCAGCGCGTCGCCGGCCTCGGCCGCCATCTCGTCGAGGTGCTCGACGAGGTCGGCCGGCGACATCGCGGTGAGCTGTGCGGCGACGAGCTCGAGTGCGAGCGGAAGGCCCGCGCATCGATGGCACAGCACCGCGACGTACTGGGCCAGCGAGTCGTCGACGACGAGGTCGCCGCCGTACTCGGCGACCCGGTCCACGAGGATCCGCACCTGGGGGCTGTCGTCCAGCTGGGAGGCGGTCGCGCCGTCGGGCATCCGCAGTGGGGGGCAGGAGACGACGACCTCCTCGTCGAGGGTCAGGGGCACCCGGCTGGTCACCAGGACGGTCAGGTCCGGCGCCTCCGCCACCAGGACGCTCGCGAGGGAGGCGGTGCCGTCACGCACTCCTTCACAGCCGTCGAGCACCACGAGGGCGCGTCCCAACGAGGCCAGGTGTGCGCCGACCGAGCGGGCTGTGTCGTCGCCGGCGGGCGGTACCCCGAGGGCCATCGCCACGGTGGCATCGACGAGCGCGTCCTCGGCCACGTGTGCGAGGGAGACCCAGTGTCGTCCGCCGGCGACGTCGAGCGCGCGCGTCACCACCTCCTGGGCCAGGCGTGACTTCCCGACGCCCCCCGGGCCGGTCACGGTGACCAGGCCGGCGGTGGTGCAGGCGGCTGCCAGCTGCTGCAGCTCGACGTCGCGCCCCACGAACGACGTGTCGGTGGTCGGCACCCGAGCAGGACCGCTGGTCGGCTGGCCGCGCAGGACGTTGAGGTACGTCGCCACCGTGTCGGCGCTCGGGTCCACGCCGAGCTCGTCGGACAACGCGGCCCGGCAGGCCTCGAACGCCCGCACCGCGCCCGACCGGTCGCCCGCGAGCTCCAGGGCCTGGATGAGCGCGCGATGGGCCCGCTCGTCCAGCGGATGGCCCGCGGTCAGCCGGCGTCCGAGGGCCACCGCCGCGGCGTGGTCGCCCAGCTCGCCGTACGCCGTGGCCGCGAGGAGCCCGGCTTGGAGCACGGTCTCCTCGAACCGGTCGCGGTGCGGTTGGAGCCAGTCGGCGTCCAGGCCGGCCGCGAGCTGGGAGGCGTCCAGGCTCGGTGCGTCGGCGAGACGCGCGAGGAGAGCGTGCCAGCGGCCGGCCGCACGCAGACCGGCTGCCGAGGCCATCGCGGCGTCCAGGGCGTCGACGTCGGTGCTCACCCCTGCCGCGAGGCGGTAGCCCGTCGGCGTGGTGACCACGAGCTCGGGGCCCAGGGTCGCGAGGCGCTTGCGGAGGTCACCGACCAGCCCCCGCACCGCGACCCGCCACGTGGTGGGTGGCTCGTCCCAGAGCAGGGCGGAGAGTCGCTCGGCCGGGAGCGGACCGGGCTCGAGTGCGAGGGCCGCGACCAGGAGGTGGGCGCGACGGCCGCCCAGGCGCGCGCCCTCGACCGTCTCGGCCGGCGAACCCCCCGTGACCGCGACGCCGCCCAGCAGGCCGATGCGCACGCGTCGATGATAGGGCCGAAGCCGGCCCGTCCTCCCCCCAGGACGGGCCGGCGTACCGCCCGATGCGCCCCCGTGGATCCGGGTCAGGACCGGCCGCGGGACTTGAACGCCAGACCGGCGGAGCCGATGCGGGCGTTGCGGTGGTGATGGTGGTGGTGCTTCTTGGGCGGCTTCGGCAGCTTGATCGCCTGGGCCTTGAGGACCTGGCCGGGAATCCCTTGCTTCTCGATGCCCCAGATCAGGAAGCCACGACCGTTCGCCCTGGTCGTGATCTGGGCCGGCCCGCCGGCCTGGGTCTGCTTGATCTTGAACAGGAACCGCGCTGTGCTCGAGCCCTTGCCGAAGTTCGACACCATCAGGCCGCCGGACTCCGAGTCGACGCTGGCCAGGCGGCCGCTGCGGTCCGTGGCGAGGTCGATCGAGGAGATGTCGTTGTGGTCACCGGACGCCTTCGGCCTGCCGAACGACTTGCCCTTGAAGGTCCACGAGTCGGGCGTGTAGATCGCCTTCGCGCTGACGCCGACCATCCGGATCTTCTTCCCGGCGGTGATGATCTGCTCGATGTTGCCCCGCGTGTAGGAGCCCTTCACGTTCTTGAACCCGGTCCACTTGCCGCCCTTGGAGGGCTTCGAGGCGACGGCGACCTTGCCCGAGAGTGATCCGTACTGGCTCGTCGTCAGCACCGTCCGCTTGCCGTTGTCGGCCAGCTGCGCGTTGCCGACGAAGTAGGGCCGCTTGAAGGTCTTCGGAGTGGCCGACACCGTCGAGTAGTAGTACGCCCGCTTGTCCAACGTGCCGGACTCCCCGACGGCGGCGATGCTCACGCCGCCGCCCTTGTGGGCGATCGCGGAGGTGAGGGAGCCGAGCGACGGCGCACCGGGCACCGCCACGGAGGTGCCGAGCTTGCCGTGGGAGACGGTGTTCGTGCCGAACACCCCGCTGAACTCGCCGCTGTTGGGGTCCAGCTGGGCGATCCAGACCAGCTCGACCTTGCTGCCGGTCACGACGACCTTGACGTTCGCGGCGGACGAGTCGCCCAGGGCGCTGGTGGTCTGGACACCGCCCACGCACGACTTCGAGGAGGTCTTCAGGACGCAGAGGTGGAGGCTGCGCAGGCCCGGCGTGCTGGCCTTGTCGCCGATCCACGCGACGTACGTCGTGCCGGTCTTGGTCGTGGCGGCGTCGTACCCGGACAGCGTGGTGCCGGACTGGATGGTGAACGTCTTTCCGGTCTTGCCGCGGTGAGCGTCGGCGGGCCCGGCCGCGAGGCCGGTGACCACGCCGGCCAGGACGAGCCCGGCGGCGGCGGTGAGTGCGGGTGCGACGACCCGCCTGGAGCGAGACATGGAGACTCTCTTCCGGTCATGGGGGAACCCGGGTGGTTCCGGGTCGTCACCAGTGGACCGGCCCCGCGTAACGCCGACGTAACGCGAGGACGCTCCGACTCGGCGGAGCCGAAGCGAGCTCGCTCGCGAGGCGCTTGCCTCTCGCCTAGGCGTCCAGATCCTTCTCGACCAGGGCCGCGATCGCGTCGACGTCGGCCTCGTCGTCGCCGGACACCTCGACGGTGGCGCCCTTCCCGGCTCCCAGCGTCATGATCATCAGCGCCGAGCTGGCGTCGACCGGGTCGCCGCCCGGCACTCCGATCAGCACCTCGGAGCCGAGCTCGCCGGCGGCCTCGGAGATGATCGCGGCAGGGCGGGCGTGCAGGCCGACGGCGGAGCCGACGACGACGGACTTGGTGGGCATGGGGTCTCCTTCGGGTGGGCGGTGGTGATGCGTGGTCAGACGGTGGCGACCTCGGACGTGGCATGGCTGAGGGTCTTGAGGGCGATCACGGCGGCTGCCGCCACCAAGACGCCTGCGAGCAGTGCGACCAGGAAGCCAGCGATGTTGCCGACGGCGAACAGCACGAAGATGCCGCCGTGCGGCGCTCGCAGGCTCACGTGCAGGGCCTCGGAGAGGCCACCTGTGACCGCGCTCCCGAGCATGATCGACGGGATGACGCGCAACGGATCGGCCGCGGCGAACGGGATCGCTCCCTCGGTGATGAAGGACGCGCCGAGCAGCCATGCGGCCTTGCCGTTCTCGCGTTCGGCCACGGTGAACAGCCCTGGCCTGGCCACGGTGGCGAGGGCGAGCGCGATCGGCGGCACCATGCCGGCGAGCATGACCGCGGCCATGATCTTCAGCTGGGGTGCGCTGCTCGGCGCCGTCGCCGCGGCGGTGAGGCCGGTGGTGGCGAAGACGTACGCCGTCTTGTTCAGCGGGCCGCCCATGTCGAAGGCCATCATCAGACCGAGCACGACGCCGAGCAGCACCGCGGAGCCGCCGTTCATGTTGTTCAGGCCGTCGGTGAGCTTGCCGGTCAGCCAGGCCAGCGGCCGTGCCAGCACGATCAGCATCACGAACCCGGCGGCGACCACCGTCACCAGCGGGATGATGACCACCGGCATCAGCCCCCGGACGAACGCGGGCACCGGCCGCTGAGCGAGCCAGTGGGCGATCAGACCGGCCAGCACGCCACCGGCGATGCCGCCGATGAAGCCGGAGCCGGTGGTGAGGGCGATGGCGCCCATCACGAACCCGGGTGCGATGCCGGGTCGGTCGGCGATCGCGTAGGCGATGTAGCCGGCCAGGGCCGGCACCAGGAAGCCGAACGCCGCGCTCCCCAGGGTCAGCAGCAGGGCCGCGATGTAGGTGAGGAGGTCTCCGTGCGGCAGGTGGGCGCCGTTCTGGAGTACGTACGACGAGGCGTCCGGCAGGTGGGTGATGCTGAAGTTCTTCACGATGTCGGCAGCCACACCGCCACCGGCTCCGTCGCGTCCGATGCTCAGCGCGATCTGGTAGCCGCCGAAGAGGAAGCTCAGGGCGATCAGCAGCCCACCGGCGGCGACGAACGGGATCATGTAGGAGACACCGGTCATCAGGACGCGACGCACGTTCGCTCCCCAGGACTCCTGGGCGCCCCCGCCAGCCTCGCCGGCCGTCACGGACCCCTCGACCCTCGGTGCGTTCGGGTCGTCGGCGTACCTCAGGGCCTCGGCGATCATCGCGTCACCGTCGTCGATGGGTCGCTTGACGCCCGAGGACACCACCGGCTTCCCGGCGAACCGACCCCGGTCACGCACTCCGACGTCCACGGCGAAGATCACCGCGGACGCCGCCGCGATGGTCGCGGGGGAGAGCGGCTTGGAGCCGGCCGACCCCTGGGTCTCGACGGCGATCGGGATGCCGGCCCTCGCGGCCGCGGCCTCGAGCGCCTCGGCTGCCATGTAGGTGTGGGCGATCCCGGTCGGGCACGCGGTCACCGCGACGAGGGTCCGCTGGCCGTCGGCCGAGGTCGCGCCCGCCGCGGCGGGTGACGGGGCCGGAGTCTGGGCTGGAGTCTGGGCTGGGGCGTCGCCGACGACGCCCATCACGAGGTCGACGACAGCCTGCTCGTCGGCCGCGCCGCGGAGGCCGGCGGTGAAGTCCGCCTTGACGAGCGCCCGCGCGAGCTTGGTGAGGATCTGGAGGTGGGTCGCGTCGCCGCCGGCGGGCGCGGCGATCAGGAAGGCGAGGTCCGCGGGCCCGTCCTTGGCCCCGAACTCCACCGTGGGCGACAGTCGCACGAAGACCAGGGTCGGCTCGTCGACCGCGGTAGTGCGGCAGTGGGGAATGGCGATGCCACCCGCGAGACCGGTGGGCGCCGTGCCCTCACGGGTGATCGCGTCGGCCGCGAGCTGGTCGGGGTCGGAGGTGCGGCCCGCGTCGGCCGCGATGGCGGCCAGGGCGCGGATCACGTCGTGCTTCTCGGCGCCGAGGTCGGCGTCGAGTCGCACCAGCGGGCTGGTGATGAGGTCGGACACGGTCAGGCTCCTGACGGGAGGTTGAGACGAGTGACGTGCACGAGCTCCGTGCGCACCTGCCGGGGGTGGGGGATGGTCGTCCCGGGGAGCCCCGCGGCGGCGCTGCCGTAGGCCACCGCGAGGGCGAGTCGTTGCTCGGGGACGCGACCGGTCACGTCTCCGAGGAGGTAGCCGAAGAGGCTGGAGTCGCCCGCCCCCACCGTGCTCACCACGGTGGTCGGTGGCGGGGCGGCGTGCCAGGCACCGTCGGCGTTGACGAGGACGGCGCCGTGCGGACCCAAGGTGACCAGCACCGACTCGACGCCGCGCGCGACGAGGTCGCGGGCGGCCTCGGCCGCGGCGTCCGGCTCTGCCTCGAGCTCGTCGGCGTGGTGCCCGGTGAACGACGCCAGCTCGTCGCCGTTCGGCTTCATCAGATGGGGTGCGCTCGCCGGGAGCCCGCCGACCAGCGCCTTGAGAGGAGCGTCGCTGGTGTCGACCGCGACCCGGGCCCCGGCCGTACGCAGAGACGTGACCAGCGCGGCGTACCACCCGGGCGGGGTGCCGGGCGGCAGCGAGCCGGCGAGCACGATCCAGTCGGCGCTGCCGGCTCGGCGTACCAGCGCCTCCTCCAGCTCCTGGAGCAGCAGGGGGGTCGCCTGGGGGCCGGGGCTGTTCAGCTTGGTCGTGGTGCCGTCGGGCTCGGTGATCGTGATGTTCACGCGCAGGTCGCCTGCGTGCTCGACGGGACGACAGTCGATACCGGCCGCGAGCAGCTCCAGGACGAACGGGTCGTCCTTGGCCGCAGGCAGGACCGCGATCGAGGGGAGGTCGGCGGCCACGCAGGCCCGCGAGATGTTGACGCCCTTGCCGCCGGCCTGGGAGATGACGGACTCCGCGCGTTGTACGGCGCCTCGCTCGAGCGCCGCGCCGAGGTTCACGGTGCGGTCGTGGCTGGGGTTGGCGGTCAGGGTGACGATCATCGATCGGCTCCGCTCATGCCACGACCACCTCGACGCCGGCCTTCGACATCGCCCGACGATCGCTGGCGGACACGTCACTGTCGGTGACCAGGACGTCGATCTCCCCGGCGGAGGCGAACCGCACGGCGGTCTCGATGCCGAACTTCGAGGCGTCCGCCAGCGCCACGACCTGGCGGCCGCTCTCGATCAGCGCCCGCTTGACCGCGGCCTCGTCGGGGTCGGGCGTGGTCAGACCGTGGTCCGCGGTGATGCCGTTGGTGCCGAGGAAGGCCACATCGACCCGGAGGTGGGACAACGCCTCGACGGTGATGGCACCGACCGCGGCCTGGGTGGTGCGCCGGACCCGGCCGGGCAGCAGCCTGAGGTCGATGTTGCGCTGGCCCGCGAGGCGCGCGGCGATCGGGACGCCGTGGGTGATCACGGTGAGGGGATGGTCGTGGGGGAGCAGCGAGGCCAGGCGGCTGGTGGTGGTGCCGGCGTCGAGCAGGATCGTGCCGCCCGGTGGGGGGAGGCGGTCGACGGCGGCTCGAGCGATCCGCTCCTTGGTCTCGGTGTTGACCTGGTCGCGCTCGCGGAGCCCGGCCTCGATCAGGGACAGCGAGGCCGGTGGCACGACGCCACCGTGCACCCGGCGTACCAGACCCATCCGCTCGAGCGCGGACAGGTCGCGGCGGACAGTCTCCGTCGTGACGTCGTATTCTCGAGCCAGCTGGTTGACCGACATGCGTCCGCGCTGGTTGACCAGACGAGCGATGGCCTGCTGGCGCTCCTCGGCGTACATCGTCAACGCAGACTCCTATCTGTGTGTGTGTTGTTTTACGCCCGAATGTGTTGACTTGTCAAGGCTGAGCGTGGCAGCGTGTCGGCATGAGCGACGCCCCCTCCGGTTCCTCGATCCTGCACGGCACTCCGGTCGTCCCCGCGGTCGCCTATGGTCCTGCCCTGGTGGTCAGGGGGGAGGTGTCCCCGGAGGCGGTCGCCCGCTTCGACGGGTCGGCGTACGACGACCAGAGCGGTCTCGCCGCCTACGACGAGGCCGCGACGGCGGTCTCCGACGGATTCGCCCGCCGGGCCGAGAAGGCGACGGATGCCGCCGCCGAGGTGCTCACCGCCAGCGCCGGCCTCGCTCGCGACAAGGGTCTGCGATCGGCCGTCCGCAAGCATCTGCTGAGCGGCGACGATCTCCTGGCGTCGGTTCATGCGGGGGTCGAGCAGTTCGTGCAGGTCTTCAGCTCGATGGGCGGGCTGATGGCCGAGCGGGTCACCGACCTGCGCGACATCGAACGCCGCGTGGTCGCCCACCTGGTGGGCGAGCCGGAGCCCGGCGTCCAGCTGCCCGACACCCCGGTGGTGCTCGTGGCCGAGGACCTGGCGCCGTCCGACACGGCGACCCTGGACCCCTCGGTGGTGCTGGCGCTGGTGACCGAGCGCGGAGGTCCGACCAGCCACACCGCGATCATCGCGCGTCAGCTGGCGATCCCGTGTGTCGTCGGCACGGCCGGCGCGATGAGCCTGGTCGCCGGCACCCCGCTCCTGGTCGACGGCGCCGCCGGCACCGTCGAGCTGTCGCCCGACGAGGGCGAGGCGCGTCGCCGGGTCGCCGCGGACCGCGACGCGCGCGCGGCGCTGGCGACCTGGAGCGGTCCGGGCGAGACCGCCGACGGGACGCGCGTGAAGATCCTGGCCAACGTCGCCGACGGCGAGTCCGCCAGAGCGGCCGCGACCGGACCGGTCGAAGGGGTCGGGCTCTTCCGCACCGAGCTCTGCTTCCTCAACCGCACGGTCGAGCCGTCCGCCGAGGAGCAGGCGTCGATCTACGGCGAGGTGCTGGCGCCGTTCGCCGGACGCTACGTGGTGGTGCGCACCCTCGACGCGGGCTCCGACAAGCCTGTGGCCTTCGCGACCCACGAGGGCGAGGAGAACCCCGCTCTCGGCGTACGCGGGCTGCGGCTCTCGTTCGACCACCCCGAGCTCCTCGTGCGCCAGCTGGACGGCATCGCCACGGCCGCACGTGAGACGGGCACCGAGACGTGGGTGATGGCGCCGATGGTGGCAACGGTCGCCGAGGCGACAGAGTTCGCCACCGCGGTGCGCTCGCGGGGCCTGAAGCCCGGGGTCATGGTCGAGGTGCCCTCGGCTGCCCTGCTGGCGCACCGGATGCTGGAGGTCGTCGACTTCCTCTCCATCGGCACCAACGACCTGACCCAGTACACGATGGCCGCCGACCGGATGGCCACCGACCTGGCCCACCTCACCGACGCGTGGCAGCCGGCCGTCCTCCAGCTGGTCGCCATCACCGCCGAAGCCGGCAAGCAGGCCGGCAAGCCGGTGGGTGTGTGTGGGGAGGCCGCCGCCGACCCGTTGCTCGCGTGCGTCCTGGTCGGGATGGGGATCACCTCGCTGTCGATGGCCTCGGCAGCCGTGCGCCCGGTGGGGGCGCGGCTCGCCGCGGCGAGCATGGACGTGCTCGAGGACGCCGCCGAGGCGGCGCTCGCCGCGAGCGACCCGAAGGCCGCTCGCGACGCCGTACGCCGGGTCCTCGACGCGTGACGGGCGGCTTGTTCGACGTCTCGGTGTCGGGTCAGGCCGCGATGTCGGCGGCGGGGCGGTGGCCGACCAGCGTCACCAGCGCGGTCAGGAACTGCGAGAACGCCTCGGGGTCCTCGAACACGTCAGCATCGAGGGTCGAGTGCGAGAGCACGAGGTCCGGCACGACGTCGGCACCGGCGACGGTCGCTGAGCGCCGTGCGTCGTCGTGCGACCACTTGCCGCCGAACTTGGTCGGGGTCGCGCCGACGACCGCGAACGGCTTGCCCTTCAGGGCGCCGACGCCATAGGGGCGCGAGAGCCAGTCGATCGCGTTGTTCAGCACGGCCGGCATCGTGCCGTTGTACTCCGGGGTCACGGCGAGCACCCGGTCGGCTCGCGCCACCTGGTCACGCAAGGATCGGGCGGCCGCGGGGACCTCACCGTCTGCGGTGTCGACCTCCTCGTTGTAGAAGGGCAGCTCCGCGAGGCCGGTCGCGATCTCCAGGGTGACGCCGTCGGGAGCCTCCGCCTGGAGGCGCTCGGCGATCCGCCGGTTGTAGGAGTCGGCGCGCAGGCTGCCGAGCAGGACGACGACGCGCGTGGGTGATGCGGTGTGATCAGTCATGGCGGTGAAACGGACCGTGGTCCGGTTTCATTCCTGAGTCCTGTGTCACAAGGTCCGGCTAGCCTCGCCCTCGTGCCGATCCGCCTCCCGCTCGTCGAGGACGAGCCCCAGGAGCGTCGCGACGCCGCTCGCAACCGCGAGGCCCTCCTGGCCGCGGCCCAGTCACTGATCGCGGAGTGTGGCGTCGGCTCGATCACGATGGAGGCGGTCGCAGCGCGTGCGGGGGTCGGCAAAGGGACGGTGTTCCGGCGCTTCGAGAGCCGTGAGGGCCTCATGGCCGCGGTGCTCGACCGCAGCGAGACCGCCTTCCAGGCGGCCATCCTCTCGGGGTCGCCGCCCCTGGGCCCCGGCGCCGAGCCGATGGACCGGCTCCTCGCGTTCGGTCATGCGCGGATCGAGCTCAACCTCCTCCACCGGGCGCTCATCTCCGCCGCGGGTCGCGCGGGCTCCCGCAGCTACGCGGCGGTGTCCTTCACCGCCATGCACGTCCGCTACCTGCTCGGTGAGCTCGGCGTCCGCGGTGACATCGCGTTCCTCGCGACTGCCCTGCTCGCACCGCTCGAGGTGCCGATCCTGGAGCAGCAGGTCGAGATCGAGTCCATGCACCTGCCCCGCATCACCCAGGCCTGGGACGACCTCGTACGCCGCGTGGTCGCGGGCTGAGCGTCGAGTCGGCGCAAAGAGGCACGGCAAATCACGCCGAGTCGTCGTATGACGACTCGGCGATGCATGGTCGGCCGACGGTCGGGGAACGCAGGGTCCTGACGACCCACCCGCGCGGGTGGACCGACGAAAGGGACCCCATGGGATACGGACTGGGCATCTCGCTTCTGGCGCTGGGCCTGATTCTCGCTCTTGCCGTCCAGGACACCATCAGCAACATCGACCTCACGACGGTCGGCTGGATCCTCGCGGTGGTCGGCGTACTGGCGATCGTGCTGAACGCGGTCTCGACCAACCGCGGCCGAAGCTCGCGAACCGTCGCCACCACCACCCACGCCGACGGCAGCCAGACCACCACCGAGCAGCAGCAGCGTCACGACCCTCCGCCTGCCGTCTGACCGGCCCTCTCGAGGTAGTCCGTGACGTTCTGGTCCATTTTCCGGGGGTGGAGGGGCCCGAACGTCACGGACTATCCGGGGGTCGGGGTGCGCGGCCTCGTTTTGGGTGCCGACGTGGGCCGCTGATAATCTCGCCAGGTTGCCGTGCAACGGCCGCGGATCGAGAGTGCCCGGGTGAACAGGCCCCGGCGCGCCGCGCAACGGAAAAGCCAGAAGGAGCCCGCATGTCCATCGGTACTGACGCGGATACCAAGAAGCAGATCATCGCCGACTACGCCACGACCGAGGGTGACACCGGCTCTCCCGAGGTGCAGATCGCGCTGCTGAGCCATCGCATCGCCCATCTGACGGAGCACCTGAAGGAGCACAAGCACGACCACCACACGCGTCGTGGCCTGCTGCTCCTCGTGGGTCAGCGCCGTCGGCTGCTGAACTACCTGAACAAGACCGACATCGAGCGCTATCGCTCGATCATCGAGCGTCTCGGCCTGCGCCGCTGACGTCGCGGAGCGGCTGCCCCTGGGGTGGCCGCTCCTCCCATGTGAGGCCATGTCGGCTCACGTGGGGCCATGAACGGAGAGTGTCCGGGCCTGTTCCCGGACCCGGCCGCTAGGGTCGAAGAAGCACACAACTGAACACACACCATCACCAGGAGCGACCCGCTCACGTCGGCACGGTCCTCGGTAGTGGCTCTCGGAGATCGGCCCTCAGATTCTGGGCCTGTCCGCGAGCCTCGATCGAAGACCGGCCAGTTCTGAAGCCTCGAGTCCTCGAGCAGCGGGACGTTCGCGGGGTCGCTCCGCGAAGAGAAAGAGACAGGGCACCTGTCCATGTCAGCGTCAACTGAAAGCCCGATCATTTCGGCGGTCGAGACCGTTCTCGACAACGGCAAGTTCGGCCAGCGGACCATCAAGTTCGAGACCGGGCTCCTCGCCCGGCAAGCCGCAGGCTCCGTCACCGCCTACCTCGACGACGAGACCATGCTCCTGTCGGCCACCACGGCCGGCAAGACACCCAAGGAGCAGTTCGACTTCTTCCCGCTCACCATCGACGTGGAGGAGCGGATGTACGCCGTGGGTCAGATCCCCGGCTCCTTCTTCCGCAGCGAAGGCCGTCCCGGCGAAGACGCGATCCTCACCTGCCGACTCATCGACCGCCCCCTGCGCCCGAC
>DATBBE010000128.1:0-5232 GCA_036271155.1 Nocardioides sp.
CGTCGACCAGGGTGAGGTCGACCGCCGCGCCGGCGACGTGCGGCGCGACGTCCACCGGCGCGACGAAGCGGCTGGTGAGCCGCTCGAGGTCGGCGCCTGTCACGCCCGGGTGGGCGGCCCGCACCTGCTCGGCGTAAGCCGCGATGATCGCGCGCTGGGCCGTGAGCGTCCGGTGGCCCTCGGCGACCCGGAGGTGGATGCCGGCCGGGAGCGCGGCATCCGCCGCCAGCAGACGCTCGGCCAGGCTCGAGCGCACGAGGGCATCGGTCGGTGCGACTCGCCGGGGCAGGCGCACCAGCGGCTCGCCGGACTCCCGGACCGGCACGGCCCGGATGCGGTGGTCTGACAGCAGGATCATGCTCCCGAGGCTAGGAAGCAGCGCCGCTGGGCGCCTCCACTCGAGGTACCGGGCGAGTGGCCGTGAGGACGAGTCCTCTCGACGTATTCCCTGGTGACCTGCCTGGTTCCTCACATTGACCGGGCGGTCAATCAAGCAGTAGTCTCGACGTCAAGAGATCCGCCCCAAGGAACGACGGATCCCCTCATCGGAAGGTGGATCAAGATCATGCAGAAGTGGACTCGATGGCAGGACTGGGCCGCGCTCGTCGTGGGCGGCTACGCGCTGCTCTCGCCGATCTGGACCGACACGACCACCAAGGCGACATGGACCGTCGTCGTCCTCGGCGCGGTGACCGCGATGGTCTCGCTGTGGTCGCTGGCCGACCCGGCCAGCATGGCCTCGGAGTGGGTGCATGCGGTGATGGGCGTGCTGCTCTTCGTCAGCCCGTGGGTGATGGGGTTCAGCGGCACCGACGGCATCGCCTGGACCGCCTGGATCACCGGTGCGATCACCCTGGTGGTGGGGCTGGCGGCGCTGCCGGCCAGCAAGGACGCTCACGACGGGCTCGCGACGTCCCACTGATCAGGACTGCACCGAGCGACCGGCTGGCCCGCGACAGCGGACCGGCCGGTCCGCTCGTGGCGGCCTACACTTCGCCAACACCGGCCGGCAGGGCCCGACGCCGTCGAGGAGGTACGCCGTGAGCACCGAGCGCGAGTCGTCCTCCACCGCTGCCTCGGAGGAGGGGGAGAGCCGACGCGCACGGATCCTCAGCGCCGCCGCGGAGCTCTTCGCCGCCGAGGGCTTCGACGCCACTCCCACCTCCCGGATCGCCGACCAGGCGGGGGTGCCGAAGGGGCTGCTGTTCTACTACTTCCCGCGCAAGCGCGACATCCTCACCACGCTCCTGGAGGAGCGCATCCCTGAGACGCCGGGGCTCGACGCGGCGCAGGCGGTCGTCCCGGGTGACCCGGCGGCCAGCCTGGTCCGGCTGGCCGAGCTGGTCGGGCTTTCGCGGCACGAGTCGGTCGTGCTCCGCACGATCCTGTTCCGGGAGCTCGGGACCCTGCCCGAGAGCAGGACCTACGTCGAGCGGCTCCGACGCAACCTCCTCACCCTGACCGAGGACGTCGTGGTCGGCTCCGCTGCACATCCGATCCCGCGCGAGACCGCGCACAAGATCGCCCAGACCTTCGTGGCCGTGCTCCTCGACGACGCCAACACCCAGCGGTACGGCGGCGAGGGACCGGACCTGCCGGCCGCCGCGGAGATCATGGCGCTGGCGGTCGACCGCTGTGCCGACCCGCTCTGACGCGGCCTCTCGCCGGCATCTCGCCGACCCCGGCGCCGGGCTCCTCGCGGCGCCCGCTGGCTACGATGCATCCTGCATAGAGCTGGCCCGCAGAGAGCGGGAAGTGTCGAGGAGGACCCCATGACCGACTCGGGTCCTGACGTGATCGACGCGACGCTGAGCCACGGCGCCAACGTGCTCAGCGCCCTCGCTCGCAACCTGGATGCTCATCTGGCCTCCCGCGGGAGCTTGTCCGAGCCGCCCCTGGACCACTCGAGCGCCCGCGACGCCCTGACCCTGCTCGCCTGGCGGGGCGACTGCACCAGCGAGACGCTCCAGGAGGCGCTCGAGCTGTCCCAGCCGGCCTGCGTCCGCGTGGTCGACCGGCTGGCTGCGGCGGGGCTGGTGAGTCGGCGGCGGGCGCCGAGGGAGCGTCGGCTTCGCATCGCTCTCACCGACGCCGGCGCGCAGGCCGCGGAGCACCTGGTGCGCGAGTCGAGGGCCAGGGCACAAGGTGCCCTGCGGGCCGCCCTGGCCGACGACGAGGTCGACGCCTTCGTCGCTGCGCTGGACCGGGTGGCGGCCGTGGTCTTCGGGCCGGCCACCGACACGGTGCGCTTCTGTCGCTCGTGCGACGTTCCGGCGTGTCTGGCGGGTCCCGCCGGCTGCCCGTCAGAGGCCGCCTGCCGGGCGAGCCTCCGAGCCCTCGACGGATGACGCGGGCCTGCTCTGGGTACGACCGTGGCATGAGCAGCAGCTTCAGCGACGATCAGCTCCAGCCGGACGACACCCTTGACGACCGGGGCGTCGATGACGTGCTCGACGAGGGGATGTCACCGCCGGAGCGGCCGAGCCGCGAGATGGCGCGCGGGATCACGGCGCGCGAGGACGCCGAGGGGGAGTCCCTGACGGACCGTCTGGAGCAGGAGGAGCCCGACCCGGCTGCCGAGATCGACCACACCGCGCAGGCTCAGCGCGACGAGATCCAGGACGGGAGCGACCCCTCGGAGGGCAGCGACCCCTCCGACGGCTTCGAGATCGGCGACGAGCGCACCGGGAGACTCACCGAGAGCGAGGGAGACCCGTCTGACGACGTCGCCCAGGATGTCGGGATCGACGGCTCGGCCGCGTCGGCGGAGGAGGCGGCGATGCACACCATCGACGAGGACGAGGCATAGTCCGACTGACGACTGACGACTGACGACTGACGACTGACGGCTCAGGCGGTGCGGGGGTCGTCCCGGCGCCGCCACTCGATGGCCGGGCAGGTGTCCATCACCATCGGCACGCCGGCCCGCGTCGTACGCGCGAACGCGTCCGCGTCGATGACGCCCAACTGGAACCACACGGCCTTCGCGCCGACGGCGACGGCCTGGTCGGCGAAGTCGCCGGCCGCCTCCGAACGCCTGAAGACGTCCACGACGTCGAGAGGGAACGGCACGTCGGCGAGCGTGGCGTAGCCCGGCTCGCCCAGCACCTGGCCCGGCTCGTCGGCGAACTTGGGATGGATCGGGACGACCCGCTTGCCCCGACGCTGCAGCAGCTCGGCGATGGAGTACGCCGTACGCCCCCGGTCGCCGGACAGCCCGACCACGGCCCAGGTGTCGAGGTCGTCCAGCATCAGGTCGACCCACTCCTCACGCTGCCAGGTGCCCACGACACCAGCCTAGGCCGTGGCTCGGCGTAGTCCAGCGTTGTCCACAGGCGCCGGGTCGCGGTGTTTGGACGGCTCCGCACGGGGCAGACAGACCTGTGACGAGAAGGGCCCTGTGACGATGGAGGCCCTGTGACGAGAGGAGCGCATGTGGCCGAGCTGGCCCTGGAACGACGAGCCGCGGCCCGCGCCCAGGTCGACGTCCTGCGCATCGCCGACGAGCTGCGTGCCGAACGCGACCGAGTGTCGGGCCGAGTGGGCACCCTGGTGACATCGGGCTGGGCGGGCGTGGCCGCGGACCAGTACGCCGCGGGATGGGACGACTGGCATGAGGGCGCTCAGGCGCTGGTGAGCGCGCTGAGTGCCCTGGGCGACCTGATGGGGGCGGTCCGTGCTGCCATCGAGACGACCGACCAGGGCGCGGCGGATGCCGCGCGGCTCCTTGCCTCCCGGCTCGGAGACGTGCCGTGACGACGTACGCCGTCGACCTTGCCCTGCTCGCGTCGACGGCCCGCGACCTCGAGTCGTTCGAGGGGTTCCTCGACCAGCGGCTGGCCGAGCTCGACCGCGTCGTCGCCGACCTGCACGTGACCTGGACGGGCCAGGCGGCGTCGGCCCACGAGCAGGCCCATCGGGAGTGGGTGGCCGCAGCCCGGCGGATGCGTGCGGGGCTCCGGGCGATGCGGCTGGCCGCGAGGGCCGCCCACGACGACTACCAGGCCGCCGGCCGTGCCAACGCGACGATGTGGAGGGCGACACGATGAGGATGACACGATGAGGATGGACGTGGACACCTCGGCGTACGCCTCCGCCTCCCAGCGGTTCTCCTGGGGCAACCACGCCGTCGTCGAGGCCGTCACCGGCACCTCGGTGACGATCGACGGCGGTGGTGGGATGGCCGGCGCCGACGTCGGTGGCGCGGCGTTCGCCCGACAGTACGACGCGGCCGCGTGGCCGCTCCTCCGGGCCGGCGCTGACCTCGGTGAGTCGATGGGCGGCCTCGCCCACCTGCTCGACGCCTCGTTGGCCAACCACGAGGGAGCGGACTTCGCGGCTCGGATCGCCGGCCCGCTCGCGGCGGAGGGACACCCCGGTGGCTCGGGCGACGGCGCGCCCGACGTCCGCACCGAGACGCTCCTCGCGCCGAAGCCACCGTCGGCCGCCGGGGGCACCGGAGAGGTGCCCGCCTGGTGGCACTGGGTGTCGGCCCACCTGCAGGGCCTCCTGTGGCCCGACGCCGACACGGGCCGGCTGCGCACCGTCGGCCAGGCCTGGATCGGCGGAGCCGGCGACCTGGAGTCGTCGGCGACGTACGCCCAGGACGCCGCGACGGAGCTGGGCGTCGTCTTCTCACCGGAGGTCCACGACGCCAGGACGACCTGCCACGACGTGGCACAGCGAGCCGTCTCGCTGGGAGGGGCCTACCGCCAGATCGGCCAGGCCTGCGTCGACTATGCCGACGCCGTCGACGACCACCGCCACCAGGTCGAGGACGCCGTCGCGGACTTCATCAAGTGGACGATCCTGATCGAGGGAGCCGGGGTCCTCCTGAGCGAGGTCGGCGGTGAGCTCGTCGCCCAAGGTGCCGAGGCGGCCCGGATTGCCAACGCCGCTCAGCGGATCGTCGGCATCCTCAAGCCCCTGGTCGAGCTCGCCGAGGCTCTGGCCTCGAGGCTGTTCGAGCTGGTCCGGCTCGCCGCGTCGGTGCTCGAGCGGCTCAAGGCGATCCTCGGCGCCCGGGTGGTCCGCGCCACCGAGGAGGCCGCCCAGGAGGTCGACCGGCAGGTCGCCCAGCTGGTCGCCCAGCAGGTCGCCCAGCAGGTCGCGAGGAGCGAGAAGGACGCGCTCATCGCGGAGCTCGGGGCGGCGGGGGTCAGACACGATCCGAAGGGGATCGTCACGATCTTCCGCGATGCCGATGGGAGGATCGTCTGGCTGGAGAGGGGC
>DATBBE010000129.1:0-2490 GCA_036271155.1 Nocardioides sp.
CATCCGCCCGTCGGGGCCGACCGGGTTGCGCGGCCTACCTCGCAGGACGTCGACGACACCGACGATCGACACGGGACCAGCTGCTCTCGCTCAGGTGCCCTCAGGCAGGGTCGTCGCGGTGCGTGACCTCGCCGCGCTCGGAGGCCTGCTTCGCCTCGAACGCCGCGCGCTCTGCGGCCTGGCGGTCCTCGAGCTCACGCTGCGAGACCGTCTTCACGTCGTTCTCCGCGTCGTCGTCGGTCAGGCCCTTGGTCTCGGCCTTGAAGATGCGCAGGGCACGACCACTGCCACGAGCGAGCTCGGGAAGCTTGGACGCGCCGAACACGAGGACGACGATCACCAGAATGATGAGCAGCTCTGGTGTACCGAGGTCACCGATCAGCAGGGGAGACATGGAGTGGTCCTGACGTGAGGCTTCGTTGGCTTGGGGAATACGTAGCGAGTCTAGCCCGCGGGTTGGTCGTAGAGGGCCAAAGCCCGCCGGATGGCGTCCGTGGCGCCGTCTCCGAAGTGGGCGGGGGCCACGACCTCGGCGTACGGCGTGAGGCGCAGCAGCAGCCGCTGGAGCCAGCGCTCGTCGCCCACCAGCAGGTCGACCTCGGAGCCGCCGTCGGGACGCTCCCGCACCTCCTCCACCGCGTAGTACTCCTCGACCCAGCGCGCCTGGCGATGGAGGTGGAGCGTCACCCGGGTGGCCTCGTCTCCCCCCAGGACTCCGTCGGAGAGGTCACGGGGCTCGGTGGGGTCGGTGGCGACCTCGGAGTCGAGCACGGTCGCCTCGTGGATGCGGTCGAGCCGGAACAGGCGGGGCGCCTGCGCGCTGTGGCAGTAGGCGTCGAGATAGGTGACGCCGTGGTGGGAGACCACCGCGTGGGGGTCGACGACCCGCTCGGACTCCTCGTCGCGGGCGGGGACGTAGTAGGTCAGCCGCACCTGGCGCCTGCGCCGCACGGCGTCCTCGAGCGTCGCCCGGAGCGCCAAGGGAACGGGATCGTCGTCGCCGGGATCGACCAGCGGGGTGCTGCCGGCAGCGGCCTCCTCGAGCTTGGCCAGGGCCCGGTCGACCACGCCGCGGGTGTCGGCGTCGGCGCCGGCCCGCAGGGCGCGCAGCGCCACGATGATGGCGCTGGCCTCGGTCGGCGTGAGCCGCAGGGGCCGGGCGAGGTAGTCGGCGTTCGAGATCCGGATGACGCCCTCGCCCTCGAGCGCGTCGAGGTCGACGTCGATGAGGTCGTCGGGGTACCCACCGGGCAGGCCACAGAGGAACAGGACGCGGAGGTCCTTGTCCAGCTGGTCGGGGGGTACGCCGATCACCCGGGCCGCCTCGTCCAGCGACACCTGGTCACGCGCGTGCAGATAGGGCACGAGCCGGAGCAGCCGGCCCACCTGGTCCTTGGCGGCACCGGCGGTGGCCGCGCTCACGACGCCGCCCCCACAGCCGTCCGCAGTCGCGAGACGACCTCGTCACGCAGCGCCGCGGGGCTCTCGACGTAGAGGTCTGCCCCGAAGGCGAGCAGCTCGTCGGCCTGGGCCCCCGACAGCCGCAGCCGGTCCCAGGGCGTCTGCTCGTCAGGGCCGGCCACATCGGGCTCGAGGGCGGTCGCGGTGCGGCGCAGCACCGCTGCCGCGCCCGGCCGCACCAGGACGACCGCCTCCTCTGCCGGGGTCGTCGGACCAAGCCGGCGCGCGGCCTCCCGCACGTCGGTGCCCGGGGGTACGTCGAACGACCCGGCCGGACCGGTCAGCACCGCCTGGCCGACCACGCGCGAGAGCCGGAACACGCGTTCCTCCCCGCGATCGGTGTCCTCCCCCACGACGTACCAGCGGCCGGAGAAGCGGACGACGCCCCAGGGTCGGAGGTGTCGGGTGAGGGGCTCGGGGTAGCCCGGTCTGCGGTAGTCGAAGGTGACCGGCCGACGCGCCAGGGTGGCCTCCCAGAAGACGTCGAAGGACGGCTCGTCGGCGGTCAGCCGCGGCTGCGCGATCTCCAGGGCGCCCAGGTCGAGCTCGACCCCGGCGGCCGTGAGCTTGCCGACCGCGCCCGTGGTCGCCTCGGCGAGCCGGGCGTGCTCCCACACCCGCGTGGCCAGCGCGACCACCGAGGCCTCGTCGGGCTCGAGGCTGATCTCGGGCAGGGCGAACTCGTCGGCGCGGATCCGGTAGCCGGGCTCGTCGTCGAAGTAGGCGTCCATGTGACCGACCTCGATCGGCACCCCGAGGCTGCGCAGCTCTTCCTTGTCGCGCTCGAAGGTCTTCTCGAAGGCCTCGGTCGAGGGAGCATCGGCGTAGAGGATCTCGCGGATGCGCTCCTTGGCGACGTAGTGGCGCTGGACCAGCAGCATGATGAGCAGGTTGAGCAGGCGCTCGGTCTTCGACGCGGTCACGTCTCTCCGTCCTCGACCATGTCCTCGAGCATGCCTCACATCCTGCTCAGGCGGCCCCGACGATGTCGACCACGAAGTACAGCGTGTCGGTGCCCTTGATGCCGGC
>DATBBE010000130.1:0-6692 GCA_036271155.1 Nocardioides sp.
CTCCCTGGTCGCCGCGGACGGGCCGGTCACGGCCGACGACCTGCGGAGAATCCGCTTCCCGGTGGCGTTCCGGGGCTATCGCATGGCAGAGGTCGACGCCCTGCTCGACCGTCTGGCCGAGGAGCGAGAGGCGGCGGACGCCGGGCCACCCGCTACCGAGAGTCCGGCGCCTTCGGAGCCGCGCGGCCGCGAGGTCGCGGATGTCGGGGAGAGCCCCGACTAGGGCACACTGGGGGGCCGTGAAGCCTGAGTACACCGTCTACGTCCTCACCTTCCTGTCCGCCGTCGTGGTGGTCCTCACCCGGCTCCGCCTGTCGCAGGCGAAGGCCGCCGGCCAGCACCAGGTGGGCATGGGGACGGTCAACGTTCACAGCGGCTTCGGCGTGATCGGGCTCGTGCTGTGGCTCTACTTCCTGGTCACCGGCCAGGACTCCTCGCTGGTCGGTGTGGTCGCGCTGTTCTTCTACTGGCTGTGCGCGCTCGTCGGGCTGCTGATCCTGCTCCGCTGGCTCCCCACCCGCGGGAAGCACGCCTCGGAGGGCGCCGACGACCGCTGGTCCGACGGGCCGGGGTTGTCGATCCTGGCTCATGTGGGGATGCTGGTCGGCGTGCTGGTCTTCACGTGGTTCTACGCGACCCAGAGCTGAGGCGCGCATGCCTCGGGTCGTCGGCCGGCGTCGTACGCCGCTATGTGGTGCGCTGCTGGCCCTGGCACTGACTCCGGCGCTGCTGGTGCTTCCCCGTGGTGCGAGCGTCGTCGCGAACGCCACCGCGGACGCCGCCCATCCGACGGTGCTGGAGAAGGTCGTGGTCGGTCACAGTGTCGACGGTCGCAAGATCACGGCGTACCACCTCGGAGACCCCGGCACGAAGAAGGTCATGCTGATCTCGGTGATGCACGGCAACGAGCCCGCGCCCCGCCAGATCCTGATGAACCTGGTCGACGGCGCCCCGGTGCACGGCATCGACCTGTGGCTCGTCCCCGTCTACAACCCCGACGGCCTGGCCCGGCACACGCGGCGGAACGCCCATGACGTCGACCTCAACCGCAACTACCCGTACAAGTGGATCCGCCAGGGCGGCAACTACAACTCAGGCCCCAAGCCCGCCTCGGAGCCCGAGACCCGCGCCATGATGCGCTTCCTGACGAAGGTGAACCCGGCCTACGTGCTGTCGTTCCACCAACCGCTGCACGCCGTCGACGTCACCGAGCGGCCGGCGTTCTCCAAGAAGGTCGCCCGGGCGCTGGGGCTGCCCATGTCGCGACTGCGCTGCGGCAGCAGCTGCCACGGCACGATGACGATGTGGTTCAACCACATGTTCAAGGGCTTCGCCCTCACCGTCGAGTACGGCGCCGCCCCGCCTCGCTCGAAGCTCCGCGCCGCCCCGGGCAAGCTCCTGAGGCTGTTCGGCGCCTGGCGCGGCGGCTCCCACGGCACCTCCAGCTCCAGTTGACCCGCGGGTTCTAACCGTTGACCCGCGGGTTGTAGCCAGGTGAGGCGCGCCCCTCGTCACAGATGTGGCAAGAAGGCGCGGCTCAACGGTCAAAACCCGCGGCTCAACGGTCAAAACTCGCCGTTCAACGTCCCTGGAACGTCGGCTTCTCCTTGGCGAGGAACGCCGCGACGGCGGCGGCGTGGTCGGCGGTCTGCCCGGTGCGCGTCATCTGCCCGGACTCGAAGTCCAGCGACTCCATGAACGTGTGGTCGGCGGCGAAGGTCAGGGACAGCCGCATCGCGCCGAGGGCCACCGTGGGCCCGGCGGCGAGTCTGGCGGCGAGCCCGCTGACCACCTCGGTGAGCTCGCCGGCGGGCACGACCTGGGTCGCGAGGCCGAGGGAGAGCGCCTCGTCGGCCTTCACGGTGCGCGGGAAGTAGAGCAGCTCGAGTGCCTTGGCGCGTCCGACCAGCCGCTGCAGGGTGAAGCTCGAGCCGGTGTCGCACGACAGCGCGATGTTGGCGAAGGCCAGGTTGAACCCGGCGGTGTCGGCGACGACCCGCAGGTCACAGGCGAACGCCAGGCTCGCGCCCGCGCCGGCAGCCACGCCGTTCACGGCCGCGATCACCGGCTTCTGCATGCCGGCGATGGTCGCGACGATGGGGTTGTAGTGCTCGTCGACGGTGCGGAACAACGACTCGGTCGCCCCGCTCTGGAGGATCTCGACGTGCTCCTTGAGGTCCTGCCCGACGCAGAACGCGCGCCCCGTGCCGGTCAGGACCACACAGCGGACGGCCGGATCGTCCGACACCGTGCGCAGGGCGGCGAGCAGGGCCTCCTTGGTCGCCACGTCGAGACTGTTCATCGCGTCGGGTCGGTTGAAGGTGACGGTCGCGACGCCGTCGGCGACCTCGAGCAGGACGGGAGAGACCCCGGGGGACACGTCGGCCATGACGGCAGGCTTTCACAGGCGCGTCAGCCGGCGCCCAGGCACCGGCTCACGAACCGGTCGGCAGCAGGCTTGAGCCGGTCTGCCTCGTGCGTGAAGAGAGCGGCGGCCCCGACTCCGGGCCAGCTGTCCGGCAGCAGCTCGGCCGGCAGCCCCGGGTCGTCGAACAGGAACTTGCGCCACTCGTGGACCAGCCGGAACCGGGCCGCGAAGGCGAGCTCGTCCTCGTCGGCATGGTCCTGCTCGCCGTGGACGAGCCGGTCGGCGACCTCCGGCCACGCGGCGTACGACGCGGCGAGTCCGGAGAGGTCCCATGCCCCCACGGGGTCCGGGTCCAGCTCGACGGCGACCGCGTGGCGGGCCGAGGCTCCGGCCCGTGCGAGGGCCTCGTCCGCCTCTGGCCGCGCGAAGGGGCACAACCACACGCCCGGCGCGTGCTCGGCGTACCCGAGGTAGGTCAGCTCCTGGCGAAGGCGCTCGCGCTCACCCCGATGACGGGGCTCGTCGAGGAACAGGAGCCGCCACCGCCCGTCCCACACTTCCGGGCTCCGGCGGTAGATCCGGGCCGCCGCCTCGGTCAGGCGCTCGATGGCACGCGGGGAGGCACGGTAGCCGGGTGCCTCGTCGACGCGGGTCGGCTCCAGCCAACCCTGCGCGGCCATCCGCGAGATCGCCGTGCGTACTGCCGGCTCGGCGATCCCGACCGGCTCGAGGAGTCGGATCAGGGCCGAGACCGGCGCCTGGTCTCCGCGTGTGCGCAGGTGGTCGCCGTAGAGGTCGAACAGGGCCGAGCGCGCGCGCATGCGGTCACTGTGCCAGGTGACTTCGCCGTGCCGCGCCGCCGTCCCGGCACGGCCCGCGACAGGCTTCGGGGCGTCACTGTGGCGGATAGGGGATAATGGTCCTTGCATCAGGCGTATGGGGGTCTCCTGCCCCATGCGTGCCCAGCGTCCAGAACGAGTAGAAGAGGTGCGCGGATGGCGGCAATGAAGCCGCGGACAGGTGACGGTCCGCTCGAGGTCACCAAGGAGGGCCGCGGCATCGTGATGCGTGTGCCGCTCGAAGGTGGTGGCCGACTCGTCGTCGAGCTGAACGCCGATGAGGCGGGCGCTCTGGGTGATGCGCTCAAGGAGGTCGTCGGCTGACGTGCCCGTCCCGACCGCCCTCCTTCCGGCCCAGGTCTCCCCGCCTGCCTTCGCGCTGAGCAGCCTGGCGCCCCACGAGCTCTCCGGGGTCGAGCTGCTCGCGCTCCCGTTCACCGTCGGCGACGACGGCCCGGTGCTCGGAGCCGGTGCCGAGGAGGCCGGTGCGGCGCTCGGCATCGACCTGGCGGGGGTGCTGAGGTCGCGCCGGGCCAAGGGCTCGGGCGGCGAGGTGGTCGCGATCCCCGTCGCGTCCGCACACGGCGAGGGCGCACCGGGTCTCCGCGACGTCCGCGAGGTGCTGCTGGTCGGCCTGGGCGAGAGCACGCCGACCGACTTCCGTCGCGCGGGCGCGGCCGTGGCCAGGGCGGCGTTCGACCACGACACGGTCGCCAGCGCCGTCCCGGCGGCCGGTGACGCGGAGGCGCTGACCGCCTACGTCGTGGGCTCGATGCTGGGCTCCTTCGTCTTCCACTGGCGCTCGCAGGGTCCCGAGCACGAGCCGGTACGCCGGATGGTGCTGGCCGGGCTGCCGGGCGACGACCTCGCCGCGGCCCTCGAGCGCGGTCTGGCCCTGGGCGGCGCCGGCTGGCGGTCCCGCATGCTCGCGACCGTTCCGTCCAACCTGAAGTCGCCCGAGTGGCTGGCCGAGCAGGCCGAGCACCTCGCTGCGGAGCACGGCCTCGCCTACCAGGTGTGGGACGAGTCGAAGCTCGCACAGCAGGGTTTCGGCGGCATCATCGGCGTCGGTCAGGGCTCGGCGACCCCGCCGCGGCTGATCCGACTCGACTACACGCCCCCGGGCGGACGTCGGGCCCCGCGGATCGTCCTGGTCGGCAAGGGCATCACCTTCGACTCCGGGGGCCTCTCGATCAAGCCCGCCGAGGGCATGGCCACCATGAAGCGCGACATGACCGGTGGCGCGGTGGTCATGGCCGTGCTGGGTGCCTTGGGGGCGATGGGCTGTCCGGTCCGCGTGACCGGGCTGATCCCCACCGCCGAGAACGCCGTGGGGGGATCCTCCCTGCGGCCGGGCGATGTGGTGACCCACTACGGCGGCCGCACCAGCGAGGTGCTCAACACCGACGCGGAGGGCCGGCTGGTCCTCGCCGACGCCATGGCCTACGCGCTCGACAAGCTCGACCCTGCGATCCTCGTGGACGTCGCCACCCTCACCGGGACCATGAAGGTGGCGCTCGGCCAGTGGACGGGTGGCTACTTCGCGAACAACGAGGCGCTGGCCGACGTCTTGGCGGCCGCCGGTGAGGCGGCCGGCGAGCCTTTGTGGCGGCTGCCACTCGAGCCCGACTACGAGGAGACCTTGCGCTCAGAGGTCGCCGACGCCTCCAACTCTCCAGGCGGTCCCGGGGCGATCACCGCGGCGCTGTTCCTGCAGCACTTCGCCGGCGAGGTGCCGTGGGCCCACCTGGACATCGCGTCGAGCGGCGACTCGCCGAGCGAGTCCTTCGAGTGGACCAAGGGTCCTTCCGGGTTCGGCCCGCGGGCCCTGCT
The DNA here is from genome assembly GCA_036271155.1 of Nocardioides sp. Classification (GTDB taxonomy): domain Bacteria; phylum Actinomycetota; class Actinomycetes; order Propionibacteriales; family Nocardioidaceae; genus Nocardioides. The sequence goes on from DATBBE010000130.1 coordinate 5,041, forward strand.
CACCTGGCTGACCGGCCCCGACCCGCTGGCGGGCATCGTCTGAGTTCTCGGCTGACTGTCAGGTCCCGACGTCCTCGCTCGCACTCGCCCACTCCTTCTTGGCCACGAGCAGGCCGTCGCCGACCGGCAGCATGAGGGGCACCAACGAGTCGTTCGCGGCGATCTCCTTGCCGAGGTCGCGGATGACGGTGGTCTCCTCGTCCCGTTGTGAGGGGTCGGCCACCCGGTCGTGCCACAGCGCGTTGTCGAACGCCACGATCCCGCCGGGGCGCAGCAGCCGCAGCGCCTCCTTGAGGTAGGCGGCGTACTCCGCCTTGTCGCCGTCGCAGAACACCAGGTCGTAGTGGCCGTCGGTCAGCCTCGGCAGCACCTCGAGCGCCGCACCGGCGATGGTGCGGGCCCGCTGGGCCGGGATGCCGGCGTCGTTGTAGGACTCACGGGCCAGGCGCTGGTGCTCCGCCTCGATGTCGATGGTGGTCAGGACGCCGTCGGCGCGCATGCCGCGCAGCAGCCACACTCCGGAGACCCCGGCGCCGGTGCCGATCTCGACCACCGCTCGGGCCTCGATCACCGACGCCAGGAAGCGCAGGGCCGCGCCGGCGCCGGACCCGATCGCCACCGCGCCGACCTCCTCGGCCCGCTCCCGGGCCGCGGCCAGCACGTCGTCCTCCTCCACGAAGCTCTCGGCGTAGGTCCACGTCGCTGGCGCGGGTGCGGGAAGAGTCATCGTGCGGCCTTCCGGTCGGGGATGGCGATCATCGCGACCCTATCGCGCAGGAGGGGTCCGGTTCCGGGAACACAGGCCCCCTGGTCGCTCGTTGGACAGATGGAGATTCACACGCTGCGGAGTGGTTTCCTCACAGGTTCCTCTCAGTCGTGGCTACCAGAGTTCGAGGACGGAGACAGGGTGCTGTTCGGGTCGCGATCACACCCGCCGCGCGAGCGGCGGCAGGAGGGTCAGATGGAGGCGCACGAGTCGTACGAGTCGTACGACGAGGCCGCCGCGGCAGACCTGCCGGCCGTTCCTCCCGCGGTGCCGACCTGGGAGGAGATCGTCGACCAGCAGTCCGACCGGGTCTACCGCCTCGCGTTCCGCCTGACCGGCAACCGCCACGACGCCGAGGATCTCACCCAGGAGGTCTTCGTCCGGGTGTTCCGCAGCCTCTCGACCTACCAGCCGGGCACCTTCGAGGGCTGGATCCACCGGATCACGACCAACCTCTTCCTCGACGGGGCCCGCCGCAAGCAGCGGATCCGCTTCGACGCCCTCTCCGACGAGCGGGCCGACCGGCTGCACAGTGCGCTGCCCAGCCCCGACACGGCGTACGCCGACCAGACGTTCGACGACGACATCGAGCGGGCCCTGTCGACCCTTCCCCCGGAGTTCCGCGCGGCCGTCGTGCTCTGCGACGTCGAGGGCCTGTCGTATGAGGAGATCGCCCAGATCCTCGACGCCAAGCTGGGCACGGTCCGGTCCCGCATCCACCGCGGCCGGGCGATGCTCCGCGCAGCACTCGCCCACCGCGCTCCGGCCGAGGGCCGCACCCGCTACCAGGGGCCGGCCGCCTCTGCACCGGCGAGCACTCCGAGGTCGGCGTCGTGATCGGCCACCTCGGCACCCGGGTCAGCGCGCTCCTCGACGGCCAGATGTC
>DATBBE010000131.1:0-10397 GCA_036271155.1 Nocardioides sp.
CGGCCAGCGCGTCGTGGGCGAGCAGAGCGGCTGCCGTGGTGAAGGTCGTGTGCTCGGCCGGCCAGTGCACGGAATCGGAGTAGACGTAACCGGTCCAGTACGAGCCGTCCGCCTGACGAAGGTGCTGGACCGCCGCGAACAGCTCGCGTGCCCGCACGCGGTCGCCGAGCGCATCGAGCGCGAGCGCGAGCTCGCAGGTCTCGGCGCCCGTCACCCACGGGTTGGTGTCGACGCAGCGCACCCCCAGCCCGGCCACCACGAAGTCGTCCCAACGAGCGGCAATCAGTGCGTGCCCGGTCTCGCCGCGGACCGCGCCGGCCAGCACCGGGTAGTACCAGTCCATCGAGAACGTCGACTTGTCGAGGAAGCTTTCCCGATGGTCGCGCAGCGCGTGGGAAAGGCGTCCCGCCGTCAGCTCCCAGTCCGGCTGGGGATCGTCGAGCAGCTCGGCGAGCGTCAAACCGGCCCGCAGTGCGTGGTGGATGCTGGCCGAGCCGGCCAGCAGCGCCTCGGCATTGACCCGGGCCGGCCTGCCCTGGTGCCACTCCTGCGACCACGCGATGCCGCCGAACGGCAGCTGCATCCCGCACACGAAGTCCAGGGCCCGGCGGACGACGGGCCAGTGGGCCGCCACGAAGCCGAGGTCGCGGCGTACCAGCCAGTGGTGCCACACGCCGACGGCGACGTACGCCGCCATGTTGGTCTCGCCGCTGGGGTCCACGACCGCATCGGCGACGACCTTCATGGGCCACGAGCCGTCCGCGCGCTGCGTCTCGCGCACCCAGGTCCACGCCCGTTCGACGGCCGCGTGCCGGCCCGCGACCTGGAGCGCCATGGCCGCCTCGACGTGGTTCCACACGTCGGCATGACCACCGGTGGTCCACGGGATCGCACCGCCGGCCTCCTGGAGGGACTCGATCGCCCGACCGGACGCGGTCACCTCGGCCGGCGTGAGGAGCTGGGCCTGGGTCACCGGTGGCTGCCGTCGGTCTCATGCGCGGCGACGAGCGGCTTGTGGAGATAGACGACGAGACTCTTGCCCAGCACGGGATTCAGCGCCCGCTCGGCCCAGCGGGTGAGGCGCGGCTTCTTCATGATGTCCCAGACGAGCAGCCGGTGATAGGCCCTCGCCAGCGGGTGCTCGTCGTTGCCGACGCCGACCGCGCACTTGATCCACCAGTACGGCGCGTGCAGCGCGTGGGCGTAGTGCCGCCCGTCGTAGACGAGGCCGGCGCTCTCGGCCTTGCTCACCAGCTCGGCGTCGGTGTAGATGCGGATGTGGCCGCCCGGGACCTCGTGGTACTCCCGGGACAGCTTCCAGCAGACGATCTCGGGGAACCATCGCGGCACCGTCAGGGCCAGTGTGCCCCCGGGGCGGAGCACCCGGACCAGCTCCGAGAGGGCCTGAAGGTCGGCGGGGACGTGCTCGAGGATCTCGGCGGCCACGATCCGGTCGAACTCGCCGTCGGCGAAGGGCAGCCCGAGGGCGTCGCCCTCCTTCACGTCGGCCTCGGCGCCCTCCGGGACCTCGCCGGCCACCCGCATCGCCGCGAACAGGTCGCGGACCTTGGACAGCTCGTCGGCGTCCTGGTCGAAGGCGACGACGTCGGCTCCCCGGCGGTACATCTCGAAGGCGTGGCGGCCTGCGCCGCAGCCGAGGTCGAGCACCCGCTCCCCCGGCCGGAGCCCGAGCCGGTCGAAGTCAACGGTGAGCACGGGACCTCCTCGGGGGTCGAGCCTGTCGCTTCTCCGCGACGGCGTCGGCGTACGCCGCGGCGGTGGCGACCGCGACGGCCCGCCAGCTGAACAGCTCCTCGACCCGGCAACGCCCGGCGGCGCCGTAGCGCGCGCGGCGCTCCGGGTCGTCGAGGAGCGCTGCGAGCGCGGTCGCCAGCTCGCCCACGTCTCCGGGCGTGACCAGGTCGGCACACAGACCGTCGGGGCCGACCACCTCGGGGATCGCGCCGGCCCGCGAGACCACGAGCGGGGTGGCCGTGGCCATCAGCTCGGCGGTGGGCAGGGAGAAGCCTTCGTACAGGCTCGGGACGCAGGCGACCTCGGCGGACCCCATCAGGGTGACCAGGTCCGCGTCGCTGACGCCGTGGACGAAGCGCACATGGTCACGGATCGCCAGCGCATCCAGGAGCTGGTCGGTGCGCCCGCCCACCACGGGGCGGGTGACCAGCACCAGCTCCAGGTCCGGACGCTCGGTCCGGAGCTTGGCGAAGGCCTCGAGCAGGGTCGAGATGCCCTTGGACGGCGCGTCGGCGCTGGCCATCGCCAGGATCCGGCCCGGCACCCGCCGCTCCGAGGGCGGCACGAAGCCGTCGTCCACGCCGAGGAGGACGACCCGCACCCGCTCGACCGCCACGCCGAACTCGCGGACGACGTCGCGCCGCGACGACTCCGACGGGACCAGCACCATCCGCATCGCGCGGGCCACGCGTGCCTGCATCCGGACGAAGGCGTACCAGCGGCGGACCGACAGCCGCTTGCGCCACGTCGCTGCGGACTCGAGGTCGATCCTGCGGTCGATGCTGATCGGGTGATGGACCGAGACGACGAGCGGCACGCCGGTCGCCGCCTCCAGGCCCAGCAGGGCGGAGCCCAGGGACTGGTTGTCGTGGACGACGTCGAAGTCGCCCGCACGCTCGCGCAGCATCCGCACGACGCGACGGCCGAAGGTGCGGGGCTCGGGGAAGCCGGCCGCCCACATGGTCGCGACCTCCTGGAGGTCGACGAGGTCACGCAGCTCATGCAGGCGGGGGGTGCGGAAGGGATCGGGCTCGCGGTAGAGATCGAGGCTCGGCACCCGGGTGAGACGCACCCCTTCGTCGAGCTCCGGGTAGGGCTGACCGGAGAAGACCTCGACGTCATGCCCCAGGCGGACCAGCTCGCGGCTCAGGTGACGGACGTAGACGCCCTGGCCTCCGCAGTGCGGCTTGCTGCGGTACGACAGCAGTGCGACGCGCACGGACCCGCCTTCCAGGGGTCGAGGCCGCCGCCTGTGCGACCGGCCGGTAGGAAGACCCTACCGGCGGTCCTGGCGACCATCGGACGAGCCCCGGTCAGCTCGCCTCGCTGGAGTGGCCGGGGAAGACGTGAGCGCTCGGGTCGATCACGACCGCGGCGTTGTTCACCGCGGTCGCCGCCTCACCGAAGCCGACCGCGATCAGCCGCACCTTGCCGGCGTACTCGGTGATGTCGCCGGCCGCGAAGACCCGCGGCAGGTTGGTACGCATCGAAGCGTCGACCACCACGTGGCGCTTGGACACCTCGATCCCCCACTGCTGGAGCGGGCCGAGGTCGGCGATGAAGCCGAGTGCCGCGACGACGGCCTGGGCCGGACGCCGGACCGGGTCGGCGCCGTCGACGGTGATCTCGACCTCGGAGACGGTCGGCTCACCGAACAGCCCCGTCACCTGGGCCTTGGTCACGATCTCGACCTTGGAGTCGCGGACCGCCTGGACGGTGCGCTCGTGGGCGCGGAACGCGTCCCGGCGATGGACCAGCGTGATCGAGGCGGCGATCGGCTCGAGGTTGATCGCCCAGTCGAACGCCGAGTCGCCGCCGCCGACGATGACGATGTCCTTGCCGGCGTACGGCGCGAAGCTCGGCACGAAGAACTCCATCCCCCTGCCGAGCCAGCCGTCGCCGGCCGGCAGCGGGCGTGGGCTGAACTTCCCGATGCCCGCGGTGATGAGCAGGGCCTTCGCGGTCACCGTCGTGTCGTCGTCCAGGGTGATGGTGACGTCGTCGTCGGTCGTGGTCAGCGAGGTCGCGGTGCGGTCGAGGAGGTACTCCGGCTCTGCGGTGTTGGCCTGGGCGACGAGGCCGTCCACGAGATCGCGCCCCTTGACGGACGGAAAGCCGGCGACGTCGAGGATCAGCTTCTCCGGATACATCGCGGTCACCTGCCCGCCGAGTTCGGGCAGCGAGTCGACGACGGCGACGCGGAGCCCGCGGAACCCGGCGTAGTAGGCGGCGAAGAGTCCGGAGGGGCCTGCCCCGATGATCGCGAGGTCGGTGTCGTGATGTGGCACGGGGCCACTCTGCCGCACCCACGACTGAACGGCCAGTCAGTCCACCCCGCGTCTCGGTAGTTCGCATCAATCGGCACACGAAACGCCGCCAAAACCCTGCCGATTGCTACGAACTATCTCGTCGTGGTCAGCGGGTCTGGACGTTGTCGACCAGCCAGCCGCGGTCGGTGTGCACCATCGTGACCAGGGCACGACGGGCGGCGTACGACGGCGGCACGCCTCGCGCGGACGTCCGCTGGTCGAGGAAGAGCAGCGCGAGCACCTCGCCGGGTGTCGCCCGCACGACCCCGGACGCCGCGACCCGGGTCACGGTGGTGGTGCGGCTCGACACGACCCGCGACCGGACCGGGGCCGCGGTGGTGCGGTAGCGGGCCGCCATGTCCGCCGTCATCAGCGACGTGACCCGGGCGAGGTGCGCGTCGTACCGGCGCCAGGACGCCGTGAAGATCGCCGCTGCGTCCGTCGCGGCGGTGTCGACCGCCGTCTGGGCCTCGATGTCGCCGACCACCACCGGGCGACGGGTGCTGGCGCTGGGCGCGGAGGTGCCCCACAGGTACCAGATCTCGGCTCCCACCACGGTGGCGAGGATCAGTGCGCAGGTGCCGAGCACCACGCTCGCCCGCCGGGTCATGGCCGGTCGCCCACGAACTGGATGTCGGCGGTCAGCCAACGGCCGCCCTCGTGGACCAGCGTCACCCGAAGACGGAACTCACGCGGCTGCTGCGCGCCCTTCGTCCGGCGGTTCGACACCGTCCCGGTCGTCGCGGCGATCACCGTGGCCCGCGTCGGCGCGACGGCCGTCACCGCGGACCACACGACCTGACCGCGCATGGCCGATCGGTTCCGCTCGAGCACCCTGATCACGTGCGGCGCGGAGCGCACGTAGTGGTCGCGGAAGTCGCCGGTCGCACCCGATGCGACCGCACCGACGGAGCGGGCGGCCCGGTCGTAGCGCATGTTCACGAACGCGGTCACCTCGGCGTTCGCGGAGGCCAGCACCGCGCCGTAGCGCTCCTGGCGGGTGGCGGCATCGGCCCGGTCACCATGGGTGCGCCAGGTCAGCGCCGCGCCCAGGCCCGCACCTAGTGCGAGGAGGACGACGAGCATCGTCAACCAGCGGTTCGCCGTGCTCACGGGGTCGTCTCCCTCCCAGGCTCGACCAGTGTTCGGCGTTTCGCATCGTAGGCCGCTGGGGACCGCGCATCGGCCTGCGACGCGGCCTCCTACGATGCACGGATGCAGAGCGCTCCCGCCGATTCCGCCCTCCTCGCCGCCGTCGACGCCCTGCGAGGGGCCGACGGGACCGTCTCGGTGGTCGCTCGGGTCGTCGGCGACGACGACGCTCGGGTGTCGGTCGACCCGGATGCGCGCCACTACTCCGCGAGCGTGATGAAGCTGCCGATCCTGGTGGCCGCCCACCGTCTGGCCGAGCGCGGTCGGCTCGGGCTCGACCGGCTGGTGCGCGTGCACGACACGTTCGACTCGCAGGTCCCCGGGCAGCGGTTCAGCATGGACGAGAGCGAGGACTCCGACCCGGCGACCTGGGCCGCCCTCGGCACCGACGTGCCGCTGGCCGAGCTCGTGGGCCGGATGGTGACCGCGTCCGGCAACCTGGCGACCAACGTCGTGCTCGACGAGGTCGGCACCGACGAGGTGGCCGCCGTCCTCGCCGACGCCGGCTGCTCGGCACGCACCGCGATCGTGCGCGGGATCGAGGACTACCACGCACGCGACGCCGGGATCGACAACCTGATCACGGCCGACGACATGGCCAGGCTGCTCGTCGCCCTGGCCGAGGGACGCCTCGCAGGACCGGAGGCCAGCGCCGCGTGCGAGCGGACCCTGCAGGCGCAGGAGTACCGCGACGGCATTCCGGCGGGGCTCCCGGACGGGCTGGTCATCGGCAACAAGACCGGATGGATCACCTCTGTCAACCACGACGTGGCCCTGGTGCGCGCCCCCGACCTGCCGCCGGTCGCGCTCGCGGTGCTGGTCTCGGCGCCGGGCAGCGAGCAGGAGCGCGAGGCCGGCATCGCCCGGATCGCCGGCGCGGCCTGGGCGCTCGTCACCGGATGAGCCTGGCACCGCAGGGGGCGTGGACCGGCCGAATTACCATGACCCGGTGACCATCTGGAGCGACGGCAGTCTGTGGGGCCGTTTCGAGCATGACCCGCGCGACCCGGCGTACGCCGGCGTGCGGGCCTCCGACCGCGACCGCGCAGTGGTCCACGACGCCCTGGCGTCGGCGTACGCAGAGGGCCGGATCGACCGCGAGGAGCTCGACGAGCGCACCTCGCAGGTCGACGGGGCCAAGACCTACGGCGACCTCGTGCCACCCCTGCTCGACCTGGCCGTGGACGCCGGCGTGCCCGCGGTCCAGGTCGCCTCGCGGTCGTCGTTGGAGCGCCAGGCCCGGGGCTACTACCGGGAGAAGCTGACCGAGGCCTTCATGGCCTTCCTGATCCCCAACCTGATCGTGTGGACCATCTGGTTCTTCTCCGGACACGGCTTCCCGTGGCCGGTGTTCGTGCTCATCGCGATGATCGGCAACCTGGTGCGGATCGGGGCGAACAAGCAGTCGATCATCGACGCCCGGATCGAGAAGCTCGAGCGCAAGCAGGCCAAGGCGCTCGAGCCCCCGAAACCGCCGAAGCCGCCAAAACCCTCGAAGCCCACGGAGTCATCGGAGCCGCCGACGCCGTCGAAGCAGGCCAAGCCCGAAGAGGCGTGACCGAGCAGCCGCCTCAGAAGGCGTCCCAGCCGTCGGGGCGCAGCCGCTTCGGCAGGCCCTCGACCACCAGCCGGTACGACGTGTCGACCGCCTCGAGCAGCTCCTCGTCCGGGATGCCGGCGAAGGCGAGGTCGTTCCACCCCGAGCGGCCGATGTAGGCCATCACCGACGCACTGCCGGGATATCGCTCGAGCCACTCGTCGGCTTCGTCACGACTCCGGGCCGCTTTGACGCCGACACCGCTGCCGCCGAGGAACGCGAAGATCTTGCCCCGCTCCCCCGGGCCGACCTTGTAGACCGGATGGGGGTGGTCCCACGGGTTGTCCGGCCAGGCGCCCGGCTTGGCCGCGCAGTGTGCGCGCATCCGCTCGGCGTCCATCCCGCCATGATGACCGATGGGCTGCCGGCTCATCCCTCTCGGCCGGGAAGCGGCACCGGCGACCAGGTGCGGCCGTCGTCGGCGCTGACGAGGAGACGGGGCCGGGTGAAGGACCTGTGTGACGAGGTCAGTGCGTAGACGCGGTCGCCGGAGCGGGCCACGAGGTAGGGCCGGACGCCGGGGACGACGTCGACGCGCTGCCCGGGACGAGCCCTCAGCAGTGGCCCGCTGCCCGTCGCGACGAACACGGTCCCGTCCGGCATCACGACGACGCCGAGGGCCTCGTCGATCGCGGGCGGCACGGAACGCACGCGCCACGTCCGGCCACCGTCTCGGGACGACGCGATCCCGGCCACCCGGTTGGCGTCGACACCGTTGCCCAGGTTGCGACCGAGCACGACGGCCACGCGGTCGGCGGCACCGGCCACCGCATCCGCGGACTGGAAGGGGGTCCAGCGACCCGACGAGGTACGCCGACGGCCCTGCGTCGCCCACGCCGCGCGATGCGGGCTGCTGCCCACGGTGACGAGCGCACCGTCGGGGGTGAGATAGCCAGCCAACGGGTCCGGCACCGAAGGCTTCGTCGCCAGCCGGTAGAGCCGTCCTGTCGACGAGCGGTACACGAACTGCCCACGGCTGGCCACTCGGACGTCGCCGCGTCGCGGCCGCGTCGTGGTGGCAGGCAGCCGAAGCGGGCTCGCCACCGCGTGGCGATCCACCAGGGCCAGGCGACGGTCGGCGACGCCTGACGAGACGATCCACCCGCCGCGGACCACACCGGCCAAGAAGGCTCCTGAGGGGGCCGAGGCGAAGGCGACCCGACCCGACGGCGTACGAACGGCGAACGCCTGCGGTGGCCGAGCCGCAAAACCGAGGGCCCAGATGTCGAGCAGGTCGCCGTGGGCGTCGAACGCCAAGCCCGTGAGGTGCGCACGCGGGTTGGCGACGAGGGCTCGAGCGGCTCTGTCGGACCCGCTGGTGGCGACCGCCGGCCTGGGCGCCCTGGCACCAGGGCGCGTGATGTGCCCCCCGCCGCCGCACCCCGTGAGGGCAGCGACGGCGATGAGTGGCACGAGAGCTCGACCCGGTCTCACACTCCCGAGACGTCGCGAGCGGGCGATTGGTTGCGCTACTTCGTCGCTTCCATCATCTGGCGCAGCTCTTTCTTCAGGTCGTTGATCTCGTCGCGCAGCCGCGCGGCCAGCTCGAACTGCAGCTCGGCGGCCGCCGTCTTCATCTGGTCGGTGAGCTCCTGGATGAGCCCGGCCAGCTCGGCACTCGGCAGCCCCGAGATGTCGGCCGCCAGCTCGCCGGCGTGCAGCTGGCCGAGGGCGGGCACCGGCTGGCCCTGACGCGGCTTGACCCCACCCGCGCGGCCCTTGGCCTCGGTGCCGGCCCAGGTGGCCAGGAGCGCCTGGGTGTTCTCGTCCTCTCGGGCGAGCATCTCGGTGATGTCCGCGATCTTCTTGCGCAGTGGCTGCGGGTCGAGCCCGCGCTCGGTGTTGTAGGTGACCTGCTTGACGCGTCTGCGGTTGGTCTCGTCGATCGCCTTCTCCATCGACGGCGTGATCTTGTCGGCGTACATGTGGACCTCGCCCGAGACGTTGCGCGCGGCCCGGCCGATGGTCTGGATCAGCGACTTGTCGGAGCGCAGGAACCCCTCCTTGTCGGCGTCGAGGATCGACACCAGCGAGACCTCCGGCAGGTCGAGGCCCTCGCGCAGGAGGTTGATCCCGACGAGCACGTCGTAGTCGCCGAGGCGCAGGTCGCGCAGCAGCTCGATGCGCTTGAGGGTGTCGACCTCGGAGTGGAGATAGCGGGTGCGGACGCCGGCGTCGAGGAGGTAGTCGGTGAGGTCCTCCGACATCTTCTTGGTCAGGGTCGTGACCAGGATCCGCTCGTTCTTCGCGGTGCGGGTGTTGATCTCGTGGATCAGGTCGTCGATCTGGCCCTTCGTCGGCTTCACGATGACCTGCGGGTCGACCAGGCCGGTCGGCCGGATGATCTGCTCGACGGTGTCACCGCCGACCTTGTCGAGCTCGTAGTCTCCGGGGGTCGCCGAGAGGTAGATCGTCTGGCCGATCCGCTCGAGGAACTCCTCCCACCGCAGCGGACGGTTGTCCATCGCGCTGGGGAGCCGGAAGCCGTGGTCGACGAGGTTGCGCTTACGCGACATGTCGCCTTCGTACATCCCGCCGATCTGCGGCACCGCGACGTGGGACTCGTCGACGACCAGCAGGAAGTCCTCCGGGAAGTAGTCGAGCAGGCAGTTGGGTGGGGTGCCGTGGCCCCGGCCGTCGATGTGCATCGAGTAGTTCTCGATGCCGGCGCACGAGCCGACCTGCCGCATCATCTCCACGTCGTACGTCGTGCGCATGCGCAGGCGCTGGGCCTCCAGCAGCTTGCCCTGGCGCTCGAAGGTCGCCAGCCGCTCCTCGAGCTCTGCCTCGATGCCGTTGATCGCCCGCTCCATGCGCTCGGGGCCGGCGACGTAGTGGGTGGCCGGGAAGACGTAGAGCTCCTCGTCCTCGCTGATGACCTCGCCGGTGACCGGGTGGAGGGTCATCAGCCGCTCCACCTCGTCACCGAAGAACTCGACCCGCACCGCGTGCTCCTCGTAGACCGGGAAGATCTCGAGGGTGTCTCCGCGCACCCGGAAGGTGCCGCGGGTGAAGGTCATGTCGTTGCGCGTGTACTGGATCTCGACCAGGCGCCGCAGGATCGAGTCGCGATCGCGCTCGTCGCCGACCTTGAGCTTGAGCATGCGGTCGACGTACTCCTGCGGGGTGCCGAGACCGTAGATGCAGGAAACCGTCGAGACCACGATCACGTCGCGCCGGGTGAGCAGCGAGTTGGTCGCGGAGTGGCGCAGCCGCTCGACCTCCTCGTTGATCGAGGAGTCCTTCTCGATGTAGGTGTCGGTCTGCGGGACGTAGGCCTCGGGCTGGTAGTAGTCGTAGTAAGAGACGAAGTACTCGATCGCGTTGTGCGGGAAGAGCTGGCGCAGCTCGTTGGCGAACTGGGCGGCAAGGGTCTTGTTCGGCAGCATGACCAGCACCGGCCGCTCGAGCTTCTCCGCGATCCAGGCCACCGAGGCGGTCTTGCCGGTGCCGGTGGCGCCGAGCAGCACGGTGTCCTTGGTGCCCAGGTTGACCCGGCGGGCGAGCTCCTCGATCGCCGCCGGCTGGTCGCCCGAGGGTTGGACGTCCGACTCGACGACGAACGGCGCCAACTTGGGTCGGAT
>DATBBE010000132.1:0-24679 GCA_036271155.1 Nocardioides sp.
GTTGCACCCCCTGAGAAGCGACGGGATACCCGGCTCACCGGGTATCCCGACGAAGACGACGCCGGATCCGGCGAAGCACCACCCACCCGCCTCCCCGGCCTCACCGTCCCCGGCCTCGCGAACTGTCACAGCCACGCGTTCCACCGGGCGCTGAGGGGGAGGACCCAGCGCGACCGGGGGACCTTCTGGACGTGGCGCGACCAGATGTACGACGTGGCGGCGCGGCTCGACCCGGACACCTACCTCGAGCTGGCGACGGTCACCTACCGCGAGATGGTCGCGGCCGGGATCACGGCGGTGGGGGAGTTCCACTACCTCCACCACCAGCCCGACGGCACGCCGTACGCCGACCCGAACGCGATGGGTCACACCCTGATGGAGGCGGCGCGACGCGCGGGGCTGCGGATCACGCTGCTCGACACCTGCTACCTCTCCTCGGGCTTCGGTCTGCCACCCGAGGGGACGCAGGTGAGGTACGACGACGGGAGCGCGTCCGCCTGGGCCGAGCGGGTCGCGGGCCTGACCGCGGACGAGTCCACTCGGGTGGGCGCGGCGATCCACTCGGTGCGTGCCGTCCCGCGCGACCAGCTCGGCACCGTCGTCGAGGCCGCGTCGGGCCGCCCGCTGCACGTGCATCTGTCCGAGCAGGTGGGCGAGAACGACGCCTGCGTCCGCACCTACGGCGCGACGCCCACCGGAGTGCTGGCCGACGCGGGCGTCCTCGGGCCGCGGACGAGCGTGGTGCACGCCACCCACCTGACCGGTGACGACGTCGGGCTGCTCGGTGGGAGTGCGACGTACGCATGCTTCTGCCCGACGACCGAGCGCGACCTGGGCGACGGAATCGGCCCCGCCCGCGCTCTGCACGAGTCCGGGAGCCCACTGACGCTCGGCAGCGACAGCCACGCGGTGATCGACCTGTTCGAGGAGATGCGCGCGGTCGAGCTCGACGAGCGGCTCGCGACCCAGCGGAGGGGCCACTGGGCCGCCGCCGAGCTCCTCGACGCGGCCACCCGGCACGAGTCGCTCGGTTGGGCGGACGAAGCCGGCGCCATCGCGGTCGGACGCCGCGCCGACCTCGTCACCGTCGCCACCGACCACGTGCGCACCGCCGGCACCGGCGCGGACGAGCAGACCGCTGTCTTCGCCGCGGTCGCCGAAGACGTCACGCACGTCGTCTCGGACGGACGCGTGGTCTTCCGCGGCGACGACCGCGCACAGCTCGGCCGTGACCTGGACGACGTGATCGGGAGACTGTGGCGATGAGCACGACGTTGATCACCGACATCGGCGAGCTGGTCACCAACGACCCGGACGCCGACGACCTCCTCGGGATCATCCGGGACGCCGCGATCGTCGTCGACGGCCCCCACGTCGCCTGGGTGGGTCGCGCGGCGGACGCCCCGGCTGCGGACCAGCAGGTCGACGCCGGTGGACGTGCCGTCATCCCCGGCTTCGTCGACTCCCACTCCCACCTGGTGTTCGCCGGAGACCGGAGTGCGGAGTTCGCCGCTCGGATGGCGGGGGAGTCGTACGCCGCCGGCGGGATCAGGACGACGGTCGCCGCGACCCGCGCCGCCACCGACGAGCAGCTGACGAGCCACGTGGCCCACCTCGTGGCGGAGATGCGGCGCCAGGGCACGACCACCGTCGAGATCAAGAGCGGCTACGGCCTGAGCGTGCACGACGAGGCGCGCAGTCTCGCCGTCGCGCGGCAGTTCACCGAGGAGACGACCTTCCTGGGGGCGCACGTCGTGCCGGAGGGGACCAGCGCGGAGGAGTACGTCGCGCTCGTGACCGGACCGATGCTGCAGGCGTGCGCACCCCACGCGCGCTGGATCGACGCGTTCTGCGAGAGCGGGGCCTTCGACGCCGACCAGAGCCGCGCGGTCCTCGAGGCCGGAGCCGCGGTCGGGCTGCGCGGCCGGCTCCACGCCAACCAGCTCGGCCCGGGACCCGGCGTACGACTGGCCTGCGAGCTGGGACTGACCGCCGTCGACCACTGCACGTACCTCACCGACGACGACGTCGCGGCCCTCTCCGGGTCGGGCACCATCGCCACGCTGCTGCCGGGGGTGGAGTTCTCGACCCGGCAGCCGTACCCCGACGTACGCCGGCTCCTCGACGCCGGCGTCCGGGTCGCGATCGCGTCCGACTGCAACCCGGGATCCTGCTTCACCAGCTCGATGCCGTTGTGCGTCGCCCTGGCCGTGCGAGAGATGGGCATGACGCCCGCCGAGGCGGTGTACGCCGGCACGGCGGGCGGCGCGGCGGCCCTCGACCGGGACGACGTGGGCGTCCTGACTCCGGGGAAGCGGGCCGACCTGGTGCTGCTCGACGCCCCCACCCACGTGCACCTCGCCTACCGACCAGGGGTGCCTCTCGTGGCGTCGACCTGGGTGTCCGGCCGACCGGTCTGAGAGCCTCCTCGCCTCCGGCGTGACCGTTGCTCACGGTCACGATCTCGCTGGTCGCGGGACTACGCCGGAGTCGGCAGGGCCGCCCCGTCGAGCTGGTGGCGCTGGGTGCCGGCGAGGTCGGTCTGGGTAGGTCTGAGGTAGGTATCCGTGGGTCGGATGTCGATTCTGAGGTAGTCGGTCCGTAGAGATAGGGAAGGGACCCGATGTCCGGTGCTACCTCAGGGAGCGAGTCTCTTCATGTCAGCCAGAAACAGCGAGATGAAGGGATCACCGAGATGAACGACTTGTTCCTCCTCGAGCCGGAGTTCCACTACCACGCCGCCAGAGCGCGGGCGGAGCTCAAGCCGGTCCGGTACCGCAAGTGGCGTCGTCGCCTCGAGTGGGACGGGCCCGATGCGGCCACCAACGAGAAGAACTGGATCAACTGAGATGTCGATGTCCGTGGTCCCCGACAGTATGGACCACATGACATCAGAGTTGGTCGGGCGAGATGCCGAGCTGGAGCAGCTGTGCTCCACGCTCGGCATCTCTGCGTCGGCCGACCATTCCGACCGGCCCGCGGTCCTCCTCGCCGGCGATGCGGGCGTCGGCAAGACCCGCCTGCTGACCGAGCTGCGCGACCGCGCCGTGACCGAGGGCTGGCTGGTCCAGGCCGGTCACTGCCTCGACTTCGCCGACAGCGCCCTTCCCTACCTCCCCTTCTCCGAGATCACCGGCCGTGTCGCCCGTGAGCTGCCCGACCTCTTCGACGAGGTCGCCGAGCGCCACCCCGCGCTGCTCCGTCTGCTGCCAGGTCAGCGGATGTTGAGCATCGCCACCGACCCCGAGTCCCTCCCGGCCGACCAGGCCGCCCTCTTCGACGCCGTCCACGCCCTCGCCGAGGCGGTCGGCGCCCATCAGTGCCTGCTTCTCGTCGTGGAAGACCTGCACTGGGCCGACCAGTCCACCCGCGACCTGATGAGCTTCCTGTTCGGTCGCGGCTTCGACGCCCAGGTGGCCCTGATCGGGTCCTACCGCTCCGACGACCTCCACCGCCGCCACCCGCTGCGCCGTCAGGTCGCGGTCTGGGCGCGCATGAGCGGCGTCGAGCGGATCCAGCTCGACCCGCTGCGCCGCACGGACGTTCGCCGGCTGGTCCAGCAGCTCCACCCCGACCCGCTGCCGGAGGCGCGGGTCCGTGACATCGTCGGGCGTGCCGAGGGCAACGCGTTCTTCGTCGAGGAGCTGGTCGGGGCGACCCGCACGCGCGCCGACCGCATCCCCGAAGACCTGGCCGAGCTTCTCCTGCTCCGGCTGGAGAACCTCGACGACTCCGCGGTCTCCGTCGTGCGTGCCGCCGCCGTGGCCGGCCGCCGGGTCTCCCACGCAGCGCTGAGCGCCGTCGTCGGTCTCGAGCCGGCCGCGCTCGACCGCGCGGTTCGGGACGCGGTCGAGGGGCACGTGCTGGTGCCGAGCAGCGACGACTTCTACCAGTTCCGCCACGCCCTCCTCGCCGAGGCGGTCTACGACGACCTCCTCCCGGGCGAGCGCAGCAGCCTGCACGCGGCGTACGTCGGGGCGATGGTCGACGGCCGCGCCAGCGGCACCGCGGCTGAGCTCGCCCGCCACGCCCGCCTGGCCAAGGACTTCGCGACCGCGCTCACGGCGAGCCTGCGTGCCGGTGACGACGCGCGCGCCGTCGGCGGCGCCGAGGAGGCCGCCCAGCACTACCTCCAGGCCCTCGAGCTGTCGGAGGACACGCGGCTGCCCGACAACGGCGACCTGGACTACCCCCGGCTGGTGAGGATGGTCGCCGATGCCCTGGTCGCGGCCGGTCATCCGGCGCGTGCGCTCGGCGTCGTGCGCGAGCAGCTCGACCACCTGCCGGCCGACGCCGCCGACTCCGACCGCGGCCAGCTGCTCGGAGTGCTGGCCGGCGTGCTGCTCATGACCGAGACGCGGGAGGACCCTCTGGCGCTGACGACGACGGCGGTCGAGCTGGTGCCGGACGAGCCGACCCGAGCGCGCGCGCAGGTGCTCGCGATGCATGCCCGCGTGCTCGGGTGGAAGCGCAACGCCGCCGACGGACGTGACGTGGCGATGACCGCGCTGGCTCTGGCCGAGCGGCTCGACATGCCGCGGCTGGCCAGTGACATCCGCACCACCCTGGTCGGCATGGAGACCTTGGGGGCCCCTTCGGAGTCCCTCGTCGAGGCCCTCCGCTCGGCGATCGACGACGCGGTGGACGCCGGTGCCACCACCACCGAGCTCCGTGCGCTGCTGCTGCTGGGCCACGTCCACCTCGAGAAGGCCGAGTTCGACGAGGCCGACGCGGCGTTCACGCGCAACACGATGCGGGCCAAGGCCGAGGGCACGCCCTGGGTCCCGTATGCCGCCGAGGCGCGCTGGACCTACGCGGTGTCGATGCGGATGCAGGGGCGGTGGGACGACGCCCTCGACGTGCTCGACACCACCCGCGAGGTCGTCCCGCCCATCTACGACGCCCTCCTGGCCGGAACCCGGTCCCAGATCCTGGTCGCCCGCGGTGACCGGGAAGGCGTCGAGCTGGCTCGCGCGCAGCGGCCCTTCTGGCGCGAGGAGGGGCTGGTCGCGGCGACCGCGGGCGCTGCGGAGATCGAGGCGGCCGAGCTCGAGGGCGACCAGCAGGCCGCCGCCGAGCTGTACACCTTGATCAGCGACACGTTGACCAGCATCTGGCACCCCCACTTCCCGGCCCGCGTCCGGCTGGCCGCGACCACGCTGGGGGCCTTCTCCCAGGGCGCCGCCCACCGCAGCGCGACCGAGCGCCAGGCCGATGCCCCGCTCGTCGCAGCGCTCGTGGACGACGCCCAGGCGGTCCTGGAGCGCCGCACCGGGAAGTCGGGGCCCGACTGGGGTCCGGAGGGCCTCGCCTGGGAGGCCCGGGTCGAGGCCGAGCTCCTGCGCTGGCGCTGGGTCGCCGACATCGACCCGCCGTCGCTCGAGGCGCTCGTGGACTCGTGGCGCCACGCGGAGGCCGCGTTCGCGGCGTACGGCGCGCCGTACGAGCTGGCGACGGTCCGGGCGACCTTCGCCGAGATCCTGACGGCCTCAGGCGACCACGCCGGTGCGCAGGTCCTGGCCCAGGCGGCCGCCGAGGTCGCGGAGCGGCTGGGTGCCCGGCCGCTGCTGCGCCGGCTCGGTCGCGGCGCCGCGCCCGCCCCCGCCGTGCGAGGTGCGACGCGGGCGACCCTCACCCCACGCGAGTCTGAGATCCTCGCCCTCGTGGCCGAGGGCCGCACGAACGGCGAGATCGGCCGCCAGCTGTTCATCAGCACCAAGACCGTCTCGGTGCACGTCTCCAACATTCTCGGCAAGCTCGGGGCCGGCGGGCGCACCGAGGCCGCCGCGATCGCCCGCCGCGACGGTCTGCTGCGCTGACGCGGGCATCCAGGGCGTTTCTCCCTCATGTGACACGTGCGTGAAACCTGTCACGGTTTGTGGGATTCCTGTGTCACGCCCGTTGCCCGAGGGTCACAATGATCGATCATGGGTTGGGGGGCACGTCTTCGCGCGCTCCGGATGGATCTCGGACCGTTCCGGGAACACCGGGACTTTCGCCTGCTCCTGATCGCCGGCACGGTCTTCTACCTCGGCGGGATGATGACCTACGTCGCCGTCCCGTTCCAGATCTACCAGCTGACGCACTCCAACTTCGCGGTCGGCGCCGTGGGCCTCGTGGAGCTCGGGCCGCTGATCGTGTTCGGGCTGTACGGCGGCGCGCTCGCCGACCACGTCGACCGCCGGCTGCTCCTGATCTGGACGGGCATCACCCAGGCGGGGTTCACGGCCTGGCTGTGCATCAACGCCTTCTCAGCGCACCCGCGCCTGTGGGAGATCTTCGTGGTCTCGGGTCTGCTGACCTCTGCCTCCGCCCTCCAAAGGCCCTCGCGCGAGGCGCTCCTCCCGCGCACCGTTCGGCACGACGAGCTGCTCGCCGCCAACGCCCTGTCGAGCTTCGGCATGCAGGCCGGCGTCCTCGTCGGCCCGACCATCGGCGGGCTGATCGTGGCGTCGGCCGGCCCCGGCTGGTGCTTCCTGGTCGACATCGTCGGACTGTTCGTCGCCTCGATGATGTACGCCGCGATGCGGCGCTACCCACATGTCGGCGAGACCGAGACGCCGAGCCTGGCCGGCATCGGGAAGGGTCTGCGCTATGCCATGAGCCGGCGCGACCTGCTCGGCACCTACGTGGTCGACCTCGCGGCCATGCTCCTGGCGATGCCGGTGGTGCTCTTCCCGGCCTTGGCCGAGAAGGTCTTCGGTGACCCGCACCTGCTCGGCCTGCTCTACTCCGCCGAGACGGTCGGAGCCCTGGTCGCGACCGCACTGTCGGGCTGGACCCGCAGGGTGCACCACCACGGCCGCGCGATCGTGCTCGCCGCCATGGCGTACGGCGCCTGCATCGCGCTGGCCGGCTGGTCGCCCACGATCTGGCTGGCGGTGCTGTTCTTCACCCTGGCCGGCGCCGCCGACATGATCTCGGCCGTCTTCCGCGGCACCATCTGGGGCCAGACGATCCCCGACAACATGCGCGGACGCCTGGCGGGCATCGAGATGCTGAGCTACTCCATCGGCCCGCTCGGCGGCCAGGTGCGTGCGGGCATCGTGGCCGACCGATGGACGGTCCGCGGCTCCATCGTCAGCGGTGGTGCCTCCTGCGTGGCCGGCGTGGCGCTGACGGCGGTGTGGCTGCACGACTTCTGGAGGTACGACTCGCGGACCGACGAGCACGCCCTGGCCCAGCGTCAGGCGAGGCAGCCGGTCAGCGAGCGCGTCGACCCGTGACGCGCCGCCTCCCACGCCGGCTGCCCGAGAGCCGGAGCGGGAGGGCGGACGTCGACCTCAGCCCGGGTCAGCCGAGCTGGAACAGCTTGAACATGCCCATCAGCGCGTGCGGCATGCCGTCGACCTTGCTCGGCCAGAAGCAGGCCGCCACGTACTTGCCCTGGGACAGGTCGTAGGCCCACAGGAAGGTGTGGTGCGGGCTGATCACGCCGGTCCCCGTGCCGCCCTTGAGGAAGATGTGGGACGGCGACTGGCTGGTGAAGGCCTGCATCACCTGGTGGTTGGTGGTGCTCTTCTTCACGTGCAGCAGGTCGACGAAGTGCGGCTCCCTGGCCTTGTTGGTGGTGCTCATCCAGCCCTGGGCCGCGTTGTGCTTGCCGGTCTTGAACACGTTGCCGACGCCGTGCGGCCCGGACGCCGCGTTGATCCAGCCGTCCTGTGCCGGCAGGGAGCGCTTCTGCGGGTGCCCCTTCGCCGTGAACGTCGCCAGCAGGTTCGCGTCGGTGTTGACGACGTAGTAGGTGCCGGGCTTGTCGATCTTGACCGCCCACATGTTCACCTTCGACGGCTTCCTGGGCGTCTGCATCCCGCCGTAGAACACGACGTTCTTGTCCACGCGCCGGATGGCGGCGACGTCACCGCCCCCGATGCCGGTGCCGAAGTCGGACACCGCCTGGCCGAGGGGGTAGCCCGGCTTGAGCCGCAGGACCTGGATCAGACCGGCTCCGCCGGCGTCCTTGACCTTGAACATCGTGTTGCCGGGATGGATCTTGGCCTCGGACAGCTTCACGCTGTGAGCCTTGGACTTGATGGTCACGACGAGCTTGCTCGCTGCGCGGGCACCGGGATGGTGCGCCCCGGAGGCCTGGGCGGCCCCGCCGGTCGCAGCCAGACCCGCCGTGGCCGTGAGCAGCAGCGCGGTGGCTGCGGCACGGTAACGCGTCGGCATGGGTGTCTCCTCCTGTGCAGGGTCTCTCGGGCAGATCCCCTAGACAGGCAGTTCTAGGCGCGAAGGCGCTCGCCGGTCATCACCCCTGAGCCGAAGATCGGCCCAGAGGATGACCCGTGGAGGGGTGAATCATCCCTCCGGATGACGGCGCCGGGCGCACACCGGCTCGCCGCGCGGGGTGTGGATTGGTTCCTGCTTGGCCCGTCCGTGAGAATGGTGGCGCGAAGGAGGTGGGCGCTGCGTGAGTGCCGACGAGAATCGCCCGGTCATCGCCGGGTTGATCGCCCTGGTGGGAGTGGCGGTGGCCGTGGGCCTGATCGCCGCTGTCGCCGTCGTCGGGGGTGCGCACCTCTTCGGGCTCGGCGGTGGCCATGCCGCCGCCGTCGGGGGTGGCGACGGGGCGACCCTGATCGTGCCCAGGCCGCAGAAGACCCAGCCCGACACCGGCCCGTCGATCACACTCGGGACCAGTCCGAGCTCGTCGAGCTCCGACGACACGTCCTCGCCGTCGATCAAGAAGCAGCAGAAGAAGATCTCGCTCCAGGCCGGGGAGGGGTCGGTCTCGCCGATGGCCCGGATCGACCTGACCGGCACCTACCCGGGTGGCGAGGGCGCCGTGCTGAACGTGCAGAAGTTCGGCAACGGCACCTGGCAGGACTTCTACTCGATCTCGGCCACGGTCACCAACGGCACGTTCGCGACCTACATCCAGACCGGCACGCCGGGGCTGAACCGCTTCCGCGTCATCGACAGCGACACCAAGCTCACCTCCAACGAGGTCAGGGTCCAGATCCGCTAGCGGGTGAGGCAGGCCTCGCTGACCTGTGCCTCTGGAGTACGCCGGGCGACCACCACACGGCGTACCCAGGCCAGCGTGCCGGGCTGTCCGGCCACGACACCGCCCAGCACGAGCACCATCCCGGCCGCCTGGGTCCAGCCGAAGGCCTCGCCGGCCACGACCACGCCGAGGGTGGTGCCGACGACCGGGTTCACCAGGCCGATCAGCGAGGCCGCACCGGCCGGCATCGCACGCAGGCCGGTGAACCAGCACCAGTAGGCGAGGCCGGTGCTGGCGATCATCAGCCAGAGGTACCCGCCGACCGCGGGTGCGTCGAGGTGCGGCGGCGCACCCTCGACCAGCAGAGCCACCGGGAGCAGGAACAGCCCGCCCGCGACCAGCTGCCAGGACACGAGCGTCAGCATGTCGACCGGCGGCGTCCAGCGCTTGATCAGCACGAACCCGAGCGCCGAGACGACCACCGAGCCGAACGCCGCGACCAGCCCGAGCGTGTCCAGGTGACCGGGTGAGCGGAGCACCAGCAGGCCGACCCCGGCGATCCCGACTCCGGCGGCGGCGATCCGGACCACTCCCGCGCGCTCGCCGATGACCACGGCGGCCAGCACCATCACCGCCAGCGGCGAGGTCGCCTGCAGCGTCGAGGCCAGGCCGCCGGGGAGCCGGTAGGCCGAGAGGAACAGCAGCGGGAAGAACAGCCCGATGTTGCTCAGGCCCAAGAGCAGCGAGCGCCACCACCACACCCCGGAGGGGAGACGGCGGGTCACGGCGAGCAGCACCAGGCCGGTGGGGAGCGCGCGCATCACCGCCGAGAACAGGGGACGGTCGGGCGGCAGCAGCCGCTCGGTCACGAGGTACGTCGTACCCCAGGCCACGGGTGCGAAGGAGGTGAGGAGGACGGCGCGCCAGGAGGTACTTTCCATGGAAACTACTATACCTTCCTGGGAAGATATAGTGAAGACATGGAGCCTGACCACGTGGACAAGATCCTGGACCAGTGGGCGCGGGAGAGACCTGACCTGGATGCCTCGCCCATCGGTCTGGTGGGCCGGCTGCACCGCGTCGCCGACGTGCTCAACGTCGAGCTCCGGAAGGTCTTCGCCGAGGCGGGACTCGGCGACGGGGACTTCGACGTTCTGGTCACCCTGCGGCGACACGGGACGCCGTACCAGCTGACGCCCGGCGAGCTCTGCTTGGCGACCATGGTGACCTCGTCGGCGGTGACCAAGCGGATCGACCGGCTCGAGCGGGCAGGGCTGGTGACCCGGACGGTCGCGGCGGACGACGCGCGCTCACGGGTGGTCACGCTCACCGACGCCGGTTTCTCGCTGGTCAACGACCTGATGGATCGCCACATCGCCAACGAGCACCGGCTCGTCTCGGGGCTCTCCGAGGGTGACCGCACCCAGCTCGCCGACATCCTCCGCCGCTGGGGCCAGTCCCTCGCCGAAGGGGGAGAAACCGCGCCGCGAAGTGGGAGAAACGGCGAGTAGACGGGCAGCTTGCGCGTCAATGGACGCGCAGTTTCTCCCACGTCGGCGTCAGCGGCCTTCGAAGGTGTTGGGGTTGGGGCCGGTACGTCCGGGCTCGCCACGGTCGAGGGCGGCGATCGCCGCCAGGTCGTCGTCGCTGAGCTCGAAGTCGAAGAGCGCGAAGTTCTCCTCCATACGCTCGCGATGCATCGACTTGGGGAAGATGATGTCGCCGCGCTGCAGGTGCCAGCGCAGGGTGACCTGGGCCGGCGTACGCCCGACGCGCTCCGCGATCGACCCGATGGTCGCGTCACCGGCGATGCCGCCGCGAGCGATCGGTGACCACGCCTCGGTGGCGATCCCATGGCGTGCGTCCGCCGCGCGGGCCGCCTCGTTGGTGAAGTACGGGTTGACCTCGATCTGGTTGACCGCGGGTACGACGCCTACCTCGTCGACGACCCGGTCCAGATGGTCGGGCTCGAAGTTGGAGACTCCGACGGACGTCGTCCCGCCGGCCTCGCGCAGCTCGACCAGGGTGCGCCAGGTGGTCACGAAGTCGCCGTCGTAGCGCGTGGGGAGGGGCCAGTGGATGAGGAAGAGGTCCACCCGGTCGAGCTTGAGCTTGTCCAGCGACTCGGCGAACGAGCGGCGCGCGTCGTCGGGCCGGTGGTGGCCGTTGTTGAGCTTGGTGGTCACGTACAGCTCGTCGCGGGAGATCCCGGCTGCTGCGATGGCGGCGCCGACCTCGGCCTCGTTGCCGTACATCTGCGCGGTGTCGAGGTGCCGGTAGCCGACCTCGAGTGCGTGCTCGACTGTCCGCTGCGTCTCCTCGGGTGGGACCAGGAAGACGCCGAAGCCGAGCTGCGGGATCGTCGCGCCGTCGTTGAGGGTGATCGTCGGGACTGTTGTTCCGGAAACGGTCATGCCAAGGGCGACAACACGATTGGGCAACTTATTCCGCCAGGTGCGGGCTGAGCGTGGGATCGGTTGCCACCACCCTGTTAGATGGGGGCCGTGCGTCTCCTGCGAACTCTGGCCCCGCTCGCGCTCGTCGCCGGTCTGGCCGCAGCGTGCGGCAACGGCTCCAGCTCGGGCGGCAGTTCGACGGGCGACTCGACGATCCTCGGTGCGTCGTCCGGTTTCGAGGTGCGCACGGTGTTCGCCCGGTATGCGCCCGGGGTTCCCTTCGGTCCGCAGCTGTCGAAGACCGTCACCGACGAGATGTCCAGCCAGTCCTGCCCGATGAAGCCGCGCATCGTCGACAACATGGTGATGGAGTGCGACGCCGCCAAGTCCGTCTACCTCCTGAAGAACCCCATCGTCGACGGCAAGGTGGCGTCGGCGACGCCCCTCCAGGTGGGCCACGGCAAGATCTGGTACGTCGAGGTCAGGCTCGACCCGACGGTCGCCCAGCAGCTCGCCTCCCAGCAGAGCTCCATGACCGGTGAGCAGCTCGCCTTCAGCTACGGAGGCACGGTGCTCACGTCGATCGCGATCGACAGCTCGTTCCACCCGCAGCACTTCGCGATCACCGGCGACTACGACAAGGCCTCGGCCACGAAGCTCGCGCATCAGCTGGCTGGCTGACTCGACGTAGGCCCCGCAGAGCCGGTGGTTTCGTGACGGTCGCAGAGCGACCTCCTCAGCCAGCGGCGAGGTTCCAACCAGCGGTGGTGGGTCAGCTGCCTTGCTCGTTGGGCTTGCGCCACTGCCGCTCGAAGGGCAGTCGCCAGGTGAACGGCGCCACCAGCTGGTGGATCTGGTTGGGGCCCCACGAACCTTGCGCGTACGGGCGGACGACGGGCGGGTTCTCCAGCAGGGGCGTCGAGATCTCCCAGAGCCGCTCGATGCCTTCCGCTGTGGTGAAGAGCGTGCGGTCGCCGCGCGCCGCGTCGTAGATCAGTCGCTCGTAGGCCTCCAGGACGGCGCCGGCCCAGCCGGTGTCCTGCATCGCGAACTGCATCGACAGCTTGTCCAGCTTCATGCCGGGGCCGGGGCGCTTGCCATAGAACGACAGCGACATCTTGGCCTCGTCGGCGAGGTCGAACGTCAGGTGGTCGGGGCCGTGGTCGCCGACGCCGGAGCCCGTGGGGAACATCGACTTCGGCGGCTCGCGGAAGGCGATCGAGATGATCCGGGCACCCTCGGCGAGGCGCTTGCCGGTGCGCAGGTAGAACGGCACGCCGGCCCAGCGCCAGTTGTCGATGTAGCACTTGAGGGCGACGAACGTCTCGGTCTCGGAGTCGTGTGCGACGCCGTCGATGTCGCGATACCCGACGTACTGACCGCGGACCACGTCGTGCGGCTCGATCGGGAGCATGGACCGGAAGACCTTGTTCTTCTCCTCGCCGATCGCGTCCGGCTCGAGCGCCGTCGGCGGCTCCATGGCGGCGAAGGCGAGCACCTGGAAGAGGTGGGTGACCACCATGTCGCGGTAGGCGCCGGTGCTCTCGTAGAAGTTGGCCCGCTGGTCGAGGCCGAGCTCTTCTGGGATGTCGATCTGGACGTGGTCGATGTGGTTGCGGTGCCAGATCGGCTCGAACAGGCCGTTGGCGAACCGGAAGGCGAGGATGTTCTGCGCCGCCTCCTTGCCGAGGAAGTGGTCGATCCGGAAGATCTGCTCCTCGCGGAAGACCTCGTGGAGCTCGCTGTTCAGCTTGCGGGCACTCGCCAGGTCGGTGCCGAACGGCTTCTCCATCACGATCCGGCTGTTCTCGACCAGCCCGGCCGCAGCCAGCTCCTTGACGACGGACAGGGCAGCCTTGGGCGGGACGCTGAGGTAGTGCAGGCGGTCGAACTCGCCGACCCGCTCGCCCTCGGCCTCCTCGATGGCCCGGCGCAGACCTTCGGGTCCGGTGTCACCGGGCGCCCAGTGGAGCAGCTTGGAGAACTCCGGCCATCCGTCGGTGTCGTGGTCGTCGCCACCGAACTCCTCGACCGCCTGGTGGGCGTAGTCGAGGAACGACTCTCGATCGTGCTCGTCGAGCGACGTCCCGACGACCAGGATGTCGCGCATCAGGCCGGTCTGGAACAGGTGCAGGAGTCCCGGCAGCAGCTTGCGACGGCTGAGATCGCCGGTCGCCCCGAACAGGACGACGGTGGTGGGCTTCATCGGCATGGCCCCAGCCTGCCCCTCCCCATCTCAGGCGACAACCCGACCCTCGCAAGGACTGCGTCAAGGGGGGCAGGTGGCCCCATGGACGCAGTGGTCGGGTGGTGGTTTCGACCCGCTGGTCGAGGAAGCGCGTGAGCGCTGTCTCGAGACCACACCGACGGGACCCGCTGGTCGAGGAAGCGCGCTAGCGCTGTCTCGAGACCAACTCAGCCAGCTCAACGCTTGCTCTGGGCCAGGGACTCGTCGTGCGCTGCGTCGGACTCCTCGTCGGACTCCTCGTCGGACTCCGACTCGGAATCCTCGTCGGACTCGTCGTCGGAGTCGGTCACCTGAGCGGCGACCACGTCCTCGTCGGCCTCCGCTTCGACCGTCTCGTCGAGGGCGTCGTCCTCTGTGCCGGCGGCGTCGTCCGACGGTGCCGCAACGTCCTCGACGACCGGCTCCGCCGGCTCGTCGTCGTCCGCGCCGAACGCGGTCAACGGCATCTGGGCGGTGCCGGTGAGGGTCGCCAGCATCTGCCGGACGTTGGACAGCTGGGCGTTGATGCTGTCGCGTCGCTGGCTGGCGGCCGACAGTTCGCGCTCGGAGTCGGCCCGCACGCGATCGGCGGTCGCCTTTGCGTCGTTGATGATGCGCGTGGCCTCCTGGCGCGCCTCGTCGACCAGACGGGTCGCCTCGCGGGTCGCCTCGACGCGACCCTGCTCGGCGTCGGTGCGGGTGCGCTCGGCCAGCTGGCTGGCCTCGTCGATGCGCGACTGTGACTCGGCCATCTTCTGGGTGAACTCGTCCTCGGCTGCCTTACGCCGCCCGGCCAGCGTCGTCTCGAAGTCGGCGGCCGCCTTGGCGGCCCGAGCGCGCTGCTCCTCGTAGACGGCCTCTGCCTCCTGGAGCCGCACCGAGGCGTCGCGCTCGGCGCTGTCGCGGTGGTCGTCGGCGGCCTTGCGGGCCTCCTCCTCGATGCGTGCTGCGGAGGCCTCGGACTCGCTGCGGATGCGCGCGGCGTACTGGTCGGCCTCGTCGCGCACCTGGGACGCGCCCTGGTGAACCGACGTCGTGTGGGCCTCCGCCTCCGCCCGGGCACGGGTGCGCAGCTCGCTCGCCTCGCTGTCGGCCAGAGACAGGATCTGTCCCACGCGTTCCCCGAGGTGCTCGTAGCTAGGTGGCTCGGTCGTCGCGGGGGCGGACTCGTGGAGCTCTTGCACCCGCGTGGCCAAGCCGTCCCGCTGCTGGGTCAGCGAGCTCACCGTGGCCGACAGCTCCTCGAGGCGGCGGTCCACCTCGGCAGGGTCGTATCCACGCATCACGGTCTTGAAGGAGTTGCTCTGATCGCTCACTGGTCGGGTTCCTGTGGTGTGGGGGGATGGGTCGGGGTCGGAACTGCGAGGGCCTGGATGACGCCGGACAGCTGGCCGAGCTCCTGGGTGATGCCATCGCGCTGCCGGGCGAGCAACGCGACCTCCGCACGCGCGTCTTCGACGATACGCCGCGCCTGAGATCGCAGCTCGTCGGCCTCCGCGCGAGCGGCGGTGACCAGGGCGGCGCCCTCGGTGCGCGCCCGCCGGAGCTCGTCGTCCGCCGTGCGCTGTTGCTGGAGGACGTGCTCGGCCACCTGCTGGCGAAGCGCCTGGGCGCCCTGCTCGGCCTCGGCCAGGCGATGCTGGGCCCGCTCCTGGGCCTCGGCCGCGGCGGCCTCGGCGTCCGCATGGACGCGCTGTGCCTCCTGCTGGCCGGCGGCCCGCATCTGCTGAGCCTCGGCCGCGGCGCTGGCCAGGGCGTCCTCGGCCGAGCCACGTCGCCGCTCGGCCTCCTGCCGGGATGTCTCCGTCTCGGTGTCCAGCTTGCTCCGCACCCGGCCGGCCACCTCCCCGAGGACCCGTCGCGCCCGGCGTACGGAGTCACCGGCGTCACGGTGTCCCACCGAGCGGATGCGCTCGGCCTCCAGGTCGGCGGTGGCGAGCAGGGACTGGACCGTCTCCTGGGTCCACGACGTCTGCTCGGCGGCGGCGACGAGCTGGCGCTGGGCCTCGGCCTCGGCGGCCGCGACCCGCTCGTCGGCTCGCGCCCGGGCCTCGGTGAGCACCTGCTCGGCGGCCTGCCTGACCTGCTCTGCGTCTGTGGCGGCCTGGTCGCGGACGGCCTGGGCGTCACGCTCGGCCTCCTCGCGCAGGGTGGCGATCTGCTCGTGGGCCTCGGCGACCAGCCGCTCGGCGACGGCCGCGGCCTCGGCGGTGCGGGACTGCACGAGGTCTCGGGTCTCTGAATCCTGCTGGTCGGCGCGCGCCTGGGCGCTCGCGAGCAGGGCATCGGCCTGCTGGCGGGCGTCGTCGGTGATGCCCTCCGCCGCGGAGGTGGCCTCTTCGTGGGTACGCCGCCCCCGGGCCACCAGGTCTGCGGAGGACCGCTCGGCCTCGGCCACGATCTGGTCGTGGTGGGTCTGCGCGGCCTGCATCAGCACCTGGGCCTGCTGCCCGGCGTCCCCGACGATCTGGTGGGCGTCGCTGGAGCTGTCGTCGAGCAGCCGCTTGGCGTGGTCACGGGCCCGCGTCGCGTCGGCGTGGAGCTGCTCGGCCTCCTCGCGCAGGCTCCGCGCCTGCTCGGTGTGTGCCTGCGCCTCCGCCTCGGCCCGCGCCTGGAGCTCGTCGACCACGCGCTGGGCATGCCGCATCAGCGCCGCGGCGCGTTCGCTGCCGGCGGGCTCGGGGGGAGGACCGATGGGACCGTCCTGCATGGCGGTCATGTGCGCATCCTCCCAAACGAACGGTGATTGTGGGAGTGCCATCGCAAGATCCCCCGCGAACGCGGCAGAGGGCGGGCCGCGCAGGGAGTCGCGGGCCCGCCCTCGTGGCGGCGTCGGGTGCTCAGCGTCGTCAGCGCACCGGGAAGGTGAAGCGGACGGCCCACAGCGGGAGCTCGTGGCTCTGGGCGGCGGGGGTACGGCGGGCCTGCTGGCGCGCGGCGTGACGGGCGGCGCGGCGGGCGGCGCGGATCTGGCGGACCTCGCTGCGGGCTGCGGCGTCGGCGACCCGCTCGGAGATCATGTGGCGGGCGACCATGTCGGCGGCGGTCAGGTTGCTGGTGAAGCTGTTCATGTCGACTCCTGGGCTCTGGTGGGGCTTGTGGTGGTGTCTTGCTGATGACCACGACGTTCGTGCTAAGAACCCGCCTGCGGATCTGTCATCCGACGTAAATCGGGTCTTAGATCCGACCCGGCTCACGCCCCCCAGCCGCCCGAGCTGAGCCGCGACAAGATGAGGTACCTGGGGTCACCATGGGGGGATGGCGGCGCGCAGCGCGGTGATGGTCGGGCGAGATGTCGAGCTCGGACGGCTGTCGGACGCCCTGACCCGAGCGGCCGGAGGGCAGGTGCAGGTCGCCGTGGTGGGCGGCGAGGCCGGGATCGGGAAGACCCGACTGGTGCGCGAGCTCGCCGAGCGGGTCCCCGAGGGGGTCGTGGTCGCGTTCGGGCACGCCGTACCGCTGACCGGCGGGCCGCTGCCGTACGGCGTGGCCGGCGATCTCCTGCGGTCGCTGGTGCGGGAGGTGCACGTGAAGGCCGCCGCGGACGCGCTGGGTCCACGCGCCGGGGTGCTCGCACCGCTGGTGCCCAGGCTCGGAGATGGGACGGACGCCGTGCTGGACCGGTCGGCGCTGTACGCCGCGACGCAGGACCTGCTCGCCGAGCTGTCGGCCGACCAGACGCTCCTGCTCGTGATCGAGGACCTGCACTGGGCCGACGAGTCGTCGCTGGACCTGGTGATGTTCTGGGCGCGGACGCTGGTGCGCGGTCGATTGTTGCTCGTGGCCACGAGTCGCGACCAGGGCGTGGACGAGAAGGTGCTCGTGCGGGTCGCCGAGCTGCGCCGCCTCCCGAACGCAACCCTTCTCGACCTCTCACCCCTGCCCGCGGAGGGGATCGAGGCGCAGGTCCGGTCGCTGGACGAGACGGCCGAGGCGGAGCTGGTCGCCGAGATCCAGCGGTTGAGCGACGGGAACCCGCTCTTCGTGGAGGAGCTCGTGGCCGGCGGTGCCGGCGGCCCCTCGGCCACCCTGAACCTCGACCTGGCATCGAGCCTGAACACCGTGTCGCCGGGAGCCTCCAGCCTGCTTCAGCTAGCGGCCGTGGAGCCACGGAGCTTCACGAGCCAGACCCTGGCGGCCGTCGCCGGTCAATCGCTGTCCGTGGTCGAGGCGGCTCTCGACGAGGGCTCGAGTCGCGGCCTCGTTCGGCGCGATGCCAGGGGGCTTTGGACCTTCCACCACGAGCTGCTGCGGCAGGCCGTGCTGGCCGCCGGCTCTTCGACGTTCCGTGACGTCAGCCATCGACGATGGGCTGCCGCGCTGTCCGGCGAGTCGGCTGGCGCGGGCGACCTGGTGTCCGCCGCCGACCACTGGGACGCCGCGGTCGTGGCGCCGGAGGCCTTCGCGACACATCTCCGTGCCGCTCGGGTCCTGCAAGAGCGCCTGGGGGAATATGCCGCGGAGCACGAGTGGCGTCGCGTCCTGGAGATGCTGCAGGCAGATGCGAGCCTGGGTCCCGAGTCGGCATACGAGGATGCCTTGCTGGGAGCCGGGGGTGCCGACCTGGTCTGGTCTGAACAGATGCGCATCGTCGAGGCCGAGGAGCGGACGGCGGGCACACCTGGTCCGGTCAGGCAGGTGTGGACGGTCCTGACCCGGTTCTGCGCCTCACGCTCGATCGAGGGGGTCTCCGCACCGGAGCTCTCGGTCGAGGAGGTGCTTCGCATGCGTGAGGTGCTGTGGGCAGAGCCCCCGAGGCCGGCCGTACAGACCACGTTGTACCTGCTCGTGCGGGCCTGCAACGCGCTGGGTGCCCGCGACCTCAGGGACGAGACGATCGACCTCCTCGACCAGCAGTCGACCACCGACCCGAAGGCGCTGGCGGTGTCCACGACTCGCGTCATGGAGTGGCGGCTGATGGCAGCGGAGGAGCGCCATGGTGACGCGGGGGAAGATCAGCGGATCATCGACAAGGGGTTGGCGCACTACGACCTCCTGGACTCCAGCCAGCGCGCGCACGTACGGATGCGGTTGGCCGAGCTGCTGCAGCGCAAGGGCGAGCTGACCGGAGCCTTGGGGGAGGTTGATGAAGCGACTCGACTGCTCCATAGCCCCGAGGTGGGCGGGTTCCAGTGGTCAGTGGCCGAGTCCATCGCGATGGGCCTGCTGTACGTGCTCGGTCGCTGGGACGAGGCAGCGCGACGGGCAGCACGTGTGTGCGCCGACCGAGATCACGTGGAGGCTCACAACGGTGCTGTGGCCTTCACCGCGCTGATCCACGCCGGTCGCGGCGACGTCGAGGAGGCGCTCGGAGCTGCGTCGCTCCTGATGCCTGTGGTCATGTCAGGACATGACGGGACGACCGGATATCTGACTCGTCACTATCCCGTCCTGATCGAGGCCGCAGCGCGGGCGACCGGCGAGCCCGAACGAGCCCGCGCCTGTCTGATGCCGTTCCTGGAGGACCCGGCTGCCGAGGATCACCTCTTGAGGCAGGACTTCGTCGTCATCGCGGCGCGCCTGACGGCGTTGGCCGAGCGACCCGATCCGGACTACGCAGCGAGGGTGGCGGCAGTCGCCGACGTGATCTTCGACACCGACCGGCTCGAGTCGGCGTACCGACAGCACGTGGACGCCTACCTCGCGAAGGCCGACGGGCAGGACTCGGCGGAGGCTTGGTCCGACGTCGTGTCGGAGTGGGAAACGATGTCGGTCCCGTGGAACGCCGCCGACGCCCGGCTCCAGCTGGCGCACGCTCTGGTGAAGGACGACGAGCGCGACCGCGCCACCGAGGCACTGGCTCCGGCGCTGGCAGCCGCCGAGGAGCTCGGCGCACAGCCGCTGGCCGACGAGATCCGGACCTTCGCCGCGCGAGCCAGGCTGCGACTCCCGGGTCTGTCGACTGCCGAGGCAGCGTCGATGGGTGGGCTCACTGTGCGCGAGCTGGAAGTGCTCCAGCTGCTCGCGCAGGGAATGACCAACGACCAGATCGGCACGACGCTGTTCATGTCGCCCCGCACGGCGAGCGTCCACGTCTCCCGGATCCTGGCCAAGCTGAACGCCGCCAACCGCACCGAGGTGGCCGCGATCGCGCACCGGCGCGGGCTCCTCGACTGAGGAACCTGCGCCGGCGGTACGTCGCCCCGTCGCGCCGGGGCAACAGCGTCAGAACCGGACCCGATGCCGGATCTCGGGCCTCGGCCGACGCACGTCGGGGCTGGCGGTCTTCTTGGGGTGACGCGGACCGGGACGGGGCTTGCCCGCGTCATGGTGGCCGGGCGCGTGCCGCACGGCGCTGACCCGGGACGCCGAGCCGGCCCAGGCCTGGGGAACGCTGGCGGGGGAGACGAGCCCGATCAGGGACATGACGATCGCGGTCAGCACGGTGGCGAAGAGCTTCTCCATGGTGTCCACCTCCTGTAGGTGTGGTGTGTAGGTGCAGCCCACGTTCGCGCTAAGAGGCACACCCGCCATCTGGCGAACGACGTATTTCGTGCGCCGGCAACTCGTGGCTCGGTGGCGGACCGGCGCAAACCCGGTGGTCGCCCAACCGAACCTGCGCAGATCTGCCGATGGCACGGGCCGCCGGATCGGCGACGGTGGGAACGAACCCTCGGAGGCGACTCACGCCCCCGGGGAACCGAGATAAGGGAGACACGCCATGTCGAGCACCACCCGACGTCGCTACGCACCTGCGGCCGGTGCGGCGGCGGTCGTCGCCGTCATCGCCGTCACGGTCGTGGGCCACGAGGTCGGCCATCATCCGTCCTCGATCGGGCCCGGACGCAGCCCGAGCCACGCGCCGTCGTACATCGGCCTTCGCGACTTCGAGCCCACGACGAGTGGGGGCAAGGTGATGATCGGCCCCTGATGGGCGCCGCCGGGCGTCAGCGCCCGAAGCGGAGCGTGACGATCTGGAACGGCCGGAGCTCCAGCTCCGTGCCGTTCCAGCCGTCCTGGGGCAGGTCTCGCTCGAGCAGGTCGACCACGCGGGAGAAGGAGCACTCGAACGACGGTGAGACCCGCACCCTGGCCCGCGCGCCGAGCGGCTCGTACAGCCGGACCACGAGGTCACCCGAGCCGTCCTCGGCCAGCTTGACGGCCTCGACGTACGCAGTGCCGCCCTTGACGCGCACCACCGGCTCGACGTCTCGACCGGTACGCCGTCGCAGCGGCAGGTTCAGCCCGTAGCCGGCCCGCGCGGCGTCCGCCACGTCGGCCCCCGGCACGATCGCGTGCCGGAAGGTGTGCCGCCCCTGGTCGGTCTCCGGGTCGGGGAAGCGCGGTGCCCGCAGCAGGGTCGCGCGGATCCGCGACGTCGTGCCCCCTCCCGCCCGTGGGTGGCGCGTCACGTCGTGCCCGTACGTCGTGCGGTTGGCCAGCGCGACGCCGTACCCGGGCTCGGAGACCAGGGTCCAGCGATGCGCGCAGACCTCGAACCGCGCGGCGTCCCAGCTGGTGTTGACGTGGGTCGGCCGGACGACATGGCCGAACTGGGTCTCGTAGCGTGCCTCAGCGGTGTGGACGTCGCAGTCGACGGCGAGCTTGAGGACCTTCTCGCGCTCCCGCCAGTCGACCTCGGTGTCGATCTCGACCCGCCCCAGGTGCAGGGTGATCCGCTGGGCGACGGTCGAGTCGCCGAACGAGCGCCGGACCACGACGGCGTCGTCCTCGACCCGGACCTCGTCGACTCCGGTGAGCGGCGTGACCGAGTGGCGGTAGTGCGCGTCGAGGTCCCACGCGTCCCAGCGGTCGGGGAGGTCCGGATGGAGCTCCAGCTGGTTGGCGGAACCCCCGGGCGGCACCATCTCGCGGTCGTGGCGCGCGTCGTGGATCGAGCGGATCACGCCGTCGGCGTCGACGCGCACCCGCAGGTGCTCGCTCTCGAGCAGGGCCCCGCCTCCCTCACAGGCGCGTGCCGTCGAGGCCAGCCGGCCCTCGGCCGCCGCGGCCGCGCCCAGCGCCGGCACGTCCAGCCGTGCCAGCGGTGCCGCGTTGAACGCCACCGGCTCGTCACCGCCGTCGCTCAGGGCGGCCAGAGCCCGCTCGACGAGCTCCTCCAGCTGGGCCGTCACCCGCGCGTACGTCGCTCGCGCCTCCCGGTGCACCCAGCCGATCGACGAGCCCGGGAGGATGTCGTGGAACTGGTGGAGCAGCACGGTCTCCCACGCTGCCCGCAGCTCGTCGTACGGATAGTCGAGCAGGCCGTGTACGGCGGCGGTCGCCGACCAGAGCTCGGCCTCGCGCAGCAGGTGCTCGCTGCGCCGGTTGCCGTCCTTCATCGCGGCCTGGGAGGTGTAGGTGCCGCGATGGATCTCGAGGTACAGCTCGCCCGTCCAGACCGGTGCGCGGGCGGCGTACTCCTCCTCGGCGGCGGTGAAGAACGCGGCGGGTGTCTCGACGCGCACCCGCGGCGACCCGGCAAGATCGGCGGTACGCCGCGCCCGCGCGAGCATCTCGCGGGTCGGCCCGCCGCCACCGTCGCCGTACCCGAACGGTGCCAGCGCCCGCGAGGCGCCGCCCTTGTCTCGGAAGTTCTGCGCGGAGTGCGCGAGCTCGTCGCCGGTCAGCTCCGCGTTGTAGGTGTCCACCGGTGGGAAGTGCGTGAACACGCGGGTGCCGTCGATGCCCTCCCACCAGAACGTGTGGTGGGGGAACGGGTTGGTGGTGTTCCACGAGATCTTCTGGGTCAGGAACCACCGCATCCCGGCCAGGCTGACGATCTGCGGCAGTGCGGCGGTGTAGCCGAACGAGTCGGGCAGCCACACCTCCTCCGGCTCCACGCCGAGGTGGTCGCGGAACCACTGCTGACCGACGACGAACTGCCGAGCCATCGCCTCACCGCCGACGAGGTTGGTGTCCGACTCGACCCACATGCCGCCGGTCGGCACGAAGCGACCCTCGTCGACGTACGCCTTCACCCGGTCGAACAGGTCGGGGTACGCCGACTCCAGCCAGGCCCACTGCTGCGCACTCGACATCGCGTAGACGAGGGAGTCGTCGGCGTCCATGAGCTGGACGACGTTCGCCACCGTGCGAGCGACCTTCCGCACGGTCTCGCGCACCGGCCACAGCCACGCAGAGTCGATGTGGGCGTGGCCGACCGCGGAGACCGTGTGGACGCCCGTCGCGGACCGCGACGCCAACACCCCG
Source organism: Nocardioides sp. (assembly GCA_036271155.1). GTDB lineage: Bacteria > Actinomycetota > Actinomycetes > Propionibacteriales > Nocardioidaceae > Nocardioides. The sequence continues at coordinate 22,730 of DATBBE010000132.1, forward strand.
GCGAGCTCCGATCGGGCGGCAGCCGCAGCGCCGGCGGGCCCGGTGAGGTCGGCGGGGCCACGACGGTCCAGGACGTCGAGGGCGCGCTCGACCGCCTCGAGCAGCTCGGCGGCGCGCTGGTCGTCGGGGAGAGCACGGCGTAGGCCGTCGGCGACCTCGAGGTCCGCGACGAGCTCGGCGACCTCGGTCTCCCTCCGGCACAGGTCGGCGCGCACCAAGGCGTAGACAGGGTCGCGGGAGGTGGTGAGCCGGTCGCCGAGGGAGGTCGGGCGGAACCCGCTCAGCACGGTCGGGTTGGCCGCCGCCTCGACGTACCACTCGACGGTTCTGCTCGTCGAGCCTGCGGGGACCGGGACCCAGTCGTTGCGCGGGTGGAGGCCCTTGACGATCCGGCCATCGGGCTCGTGCACGAGCCCCTCGGCCTGGAAGCCCGGCACGGCGCGGGTCCAGCCGAGGTCGAGCACGGCCTCGAGGACTGCGCTCCCGGCCGGCACGGTGCCGGTCAGCCGGAACCACGATGTACCCCACGCGGGGCCCCAGCGCTCGCCGAGCGCGCAGGATGCGTACGCCGCCTCACGTGCGACCGCGAAGGGAACCGGCTCGCCGGCGTGGCCGTCGTCCGCCGGAGGGACGTGCCACACCTCAGCGGTCAGTGGGGCGAGCGTCGTATGGGTCGCCGGCCGCAGCCGCTCCTCCAGCGCGCGGGTCAGGCGGGCCTCGATCTCCCCACGACGCTCGTGCACCCCCTGACGCTATCGCTGGCGCCGTCCCGATACTTCGCAGCGTCTGGCACCTCGACACGCCGGCGGAAGGGTGCGAAGTGCTGCGAAGTATCGGACGGTCGCGGTCAGGGGAGGAGGATCTGCTGGTACCACGCGACGTCGACCCAGCGGCCGAGCTTGTGGCCGACCTCGCGCATCGTGCCGAGATGCTCGAACCCGACGGACTCATGGAGCCGCACGCTGGCAGGGTTGGGCATCGCGATCCCCGCGACCACCACGTGGATCTCGTCGGAGCGGAGGTGGTCGAGGAGGTCGACGTAGAGCGCGCGCCCCAGCCCGCGCGCCTGGAACGCCGGCGCCAGGTAGAGCGAGGTCTCGCGCGTGCGGCGGTAGCCCGCGCGCGGTCGGTACGACGAGGCGTAGGCATAGCCCGCCACGGTGCCGTCGACGTCGGCGACGAGGACGTGGTGACCGGCCTCCGTCGAGGCGAGCAGGTCGGTCCAGCGGGTCCGGGGCGGCACCTCGGTCTCGAACGTGGCCACGCCCCCTTGCACTTCGCGAGCGTAGATCGCCGCGATCCCATCGACGTCGGCGAGAGTCGCGGGGCGCACGATCGGAGTCGCGGTCACGGTCAGGGGAGGAGGCCGTGGGCGCGGAACATCCGGTCGTACATCGCGAGCACCACCGGCCCCTTGTGCCGGTTGTAGTCCATGCCGGTGCCGCCGCCGGGCCGGGCGTTCATCTCGGCCGCTGCGTGCCGCTTCGCCGCCGCGTAGACCTCGCGTTCCTCGGGGTGCTCGACCAGCCAGTCGTGGAACATCAGGTGCCGGACGATCTCGGGACAGTCGGGCCCGAAGACGTGGAGGTTGGTCGAAGGGTCGTCGTGGCGCAGCAGCCGGTGCTCGTGCCACCAGGGCTCGCGGATCGTGTGGACGAAGCCGGCAGCCTGGAGAGCCGGGATGTAGGCGGCCTCGTCGGCGGGGTCGGCCACGACGAGATCCACGTCGATGATCGGCTTGGCCGGGAGCCCCGGGACCGAAGTCGACCCGACGTGGTTCAGCTCCAGGACCTCGTCGCCCAGCGCGGCCCGGATGTGTGCTGCGACCACGGTGAAGTCGGCCGGCCAGCCCGCGTCGTACTCGACGACCTCGATCTCGTACGGCGGTGCGGGCTCGCCGACCCAAGGACTCTGTCCGGGAGGCGGGCGGTCGTCGTGGTGACGGGTGAT
>DATBBE010000133.1:0-3475 GCA_036271155.1 Nocardioides sp.
ATCTACGCCCACCAGCTCAAGCCGAAGCTCGGCGCCGCGGTCGTCGCGAGCGGTGCCGACCCGACGAAGGTCACCACGCCCGAGGCCGTGAAGACCCTGCCCGCCGCGCAGCATGCGTCGGTGGTGCACGCCTACGCCGAGTCGCTGCAGCACGTGTTCGCCTCGGCGGTCCCGGTCGCTCTGCTCGCGCTGGTGGTGGCGCTGGTGCTCAAGCAGGTGCCCATGCGCGGCCTGACCAAGCCCGGCGCCACCGATGTGGGCCACGGCTTCGCGATGCCCGACCAGCGCACCTCGCAGGAGCAGCTGGAGGGCCAGGTCGTCCGGATCCTGCGCACTCGGCTTCCCGAGGCGGCGGCCGCGCTGCTCGACTCCTCGCGCTCCGGCCTCGACGCCGTCCAGGTCTGGACGCTGCGGCAGGTCGCCACCCATCAGCTCCATCAGCACGGGCCCGTCGACCCGGTCGCGATCGCAGCCGCCCACCGGGTGCCGATGGCGCTGATCCGGCCGGCGATCGACGACGCGATCAGCACCGGGCTGGTGGACGAGCAGGACGACCTGGTCGAGCTCAGCGAGGCCGGGCGTGAGCGGTTCCGGGCGTTCGCGCGCGAGCTGTGGGAGTGGCTGACCGCGCAGGTCGAGGAGGCCAACGGCGCTCCGCTGGACGACCAGGGCCGCGAGGACCTGCGCGCCATCGCCCGGCGCGTGCTGCTCTCCGACGACCCCGTCAGCGAGCCGATGGAGATCGCTCAGGCGGGTGGCTGACGGCGTACCCCGGCAGTCTCCAGGTGGTCAGCAGGCGCCGTGGTACGTCGAGCGCACGGTCCGCGGGGCAGCCACGGAGCGCGACGAGGGGTACTTGTCGCCCCAGTAGCGAAGCCAGTCCATCTGCATCCGCGACGGGTTCATCTGCTTCCCCTTGGCCGCGCGCATCGTGAAGCGCACGGTCAGCGGCGTACCTTCGAGGGCCGCCGGACGGCGCTCGGTGCGGATCACGTGGGCGTCGACGAACCACGAGATATGGGTGCGGGTCGCCTCGACCGCGAAGGTGTGCCAGCGGTCGGTGCCGAGGTTGCGGCCCTTCCAGGCGCGGAAGTCGTTGTCGGGCAGGGTGTGGATGTAGAACTTCGCGCGGTTGCTGCCGAGCCGGTAGTTCTCCAGCCCGATCTCGTCGCCGCCGCAGTGCTGCTTGCGCCCGCCGGAGGGGACCAGCTCGGTGACGACGCGGTAGTTGGTGTGGGCGGTGGCGTAGCGCCGCGAACGCAGTCGGATCTCCCACCGCCCGTAGGCGTGGCCCTGCCGGGTGAGGGTGGCGCTGAGGCTGCCGTGCGCGGCGGTGTTGAGGGTGAGCATGCCGTGCTGGTTGGCGACCTGGCCGGGACCGGACGTGCGCCAGTACGGGCCGTTGCCGTTGACGAACTCGTAGCGGATGAGGTGGTTGCGGTACCAGCCGAAGGTGTTGCCGGCATGGATCGGGCCGGGCACCGCGTGGCCGGATCCGGCCGTGACGGCCCCGACGGTGAGGGCCATGGCCCCTGCGGCAAGGGTCGCGGCGGTTCTACGCGCGGGGAAACGGGTCAACACACGGGGGAAAGACATGGTCCAGCAGGCTACAAAACCTTGCCACCGACGCCAACTCCCCGCCGCGACGCTGACCAGGCAGAAGTTGACGGCGTACGGCGCTGACCCGGCAGAAGTTGACTGCCTACGGTGAGCCGTTAGCCCGCTGGGTGTCCGCGTCAACAAGTGCCGGGTCAGCGCTTTGGGAGGTGGAGGAGTGCCGGGTCAGCGCTCTCCCGCGTCAACAAGTGCCGGGTCAGCGCTTTGGGAGGTGGAGGAGTGCCGGGTCGGCGTGGATAGGTGGGAACTCGGTGAGGGCATGGTCGGCGATGCGCTTCATCATCCAGATGTCGACGCCACCGCCGACGACCCCGCCCGCGAGGGGGACCCCGCGACCGAGCCGGGCGAACGCCTTCTCGCCGAAGCCACGCAGCAGCCGGAACGCGATCGCCTTGTTCAAGATCAGCAGCGCGGCAGGCGGCAGCTGCTGACCGACGAGACCGACCACCTTCCCGGTGCCACCGGTCAGACCGGCCTTGGCCAGGACCTCGTCGGCGTCGGACCCGACCAACGCCAGCAGGACGGCGGTGCGCACCTGCGGGTCGTCCACGTCGTACCCGCGCAGGGTGGCGATCGCGGCCACCATGCGGGTCGCGCCGACGTAGAACTCCACGACGTTCGCCGGCAGCGCCACGGGCATCGTGATGAACCCGCCGACACTGGTCACGAACCCGCCGACACCGCCCTTGACGACATGGGAACGGACGATCTTCTTGACCGCACCCTCGGGTGTCCGCGTCGCCAGGCGGGCCAGGTCAGAGAGCTCACGAGCGGACTTCAGCGGCCCGAGCCCGTCGATCCCGGCGTCGAGCAGCACCTGGACGAGGCGTCCGACGAGGCCGTCGTCGCCGCGGGACGCCGGCCGCGGCAGCCGGCCCTCCGCGGGCCTCAGGGACACGTCGTGGTCACCCGTTGCTCGGGGGTACGTCGGAGACCGGGCTCTCGCCCTCGTCGCCCTCAGCGGCGTCGTCCGAGCGCTGGTCCGCGATCCGCTCCACGCCCCGGTCGAGCGTCCCGCGCACCTGGCTGATCCGCTCGGCGTGCTTGCCGTCGGTGTGGCGGTCCACTGCGCTCGCGGCCTTGTCGAGCAGCCGGTCGATGTCGCCCTTGTGCTCGTGGGCGAGCTCGCCGGCCCTCGCGACGCCCTGGCGTACGGCGCTCTCCAGGGTGGTCGCCAGGTCGTTGAGGTGGCGGTCCACCTCGTACTCCTCCAGCTTCGCCCGGATCGTGTCACCGAGCGGCGGCTTGGCCGCGGGGTCCGTGGGCTTGTCTGTGGGCTGGTCGGACGGCTGGTCGGACGGCTGGTCGGGCATGACGCCTCCTGCGGTGTCTGAGACGTCCATCCTGCCCGCTGCGTGGGCACCGGCCCAAGCGAAGGACGGCCCTCCCTCGTGTTTCCACTCCGCAGACCGGGGTACGAAACCACACGACGATCCCGAGGGAGGGACATACACATGGCCGACCACGTCGCCCACGCCGAGACCGAGATCTCGGCCTCACCCCAGCAGGTCTGGGAGGCCCTCACCGACCCCGACGCCATCTCGTCGTTCATGTTCGGGGCGAAGGTCGAGACCGACTGGGAGGAGGGCAGTGCGATCACCTGGAGCGGGGAGTACGACGGGAACCCCTACCAGGACAAGGGCGAGATCCTCGAGGTGGTCGAGAGCCGCCGGCTGCGGATGACCCACTTCAGTCCGCTCAGCGGCGACGACGACGTACCCGAGAGCTACCACACCCTCGACTACCGCCTCGAGGACCACGGCGAGACGACGAGGCTCACCCTCGACCAGGACGGCAACGACTCCGCCGAGCAGGCCGAGCAGTTCGCCGCGAACTGGCAGACGATGCTGGACCAGGT
>DATBBE010000134.1:0-18082 GCA_036271155.1 Nocardioides sp.
GTGCGGTTGGTTGTGGAGCAGGGGCGGCAACGGGTGCACGTCGACCGGCCATTCACGGCGCGCCACGACCGCCGCCGCCGGCTGGGCGATGGCTCCGCACGCGACGAGCGCGACCCGGGCGCCGTCAGTCCGGGAAGGCGAGGAGGTCGACGAACCGGTCGTTGAAGTCCGGACGGTCGGAGAGCTCGACATAGGTCACCTCCTCGAGCAGCGCCAGCGCACCAGCGCGCTCCCTGATCGAGAGCAGAGCCATCTTCGCTCCCTCGCCCGCGACGTTGCCGGCGGCCACGATGCGGAGCACCGGCAGCTTCGGGACGAGTCCGATGCGGACCGCGGAGGCGGCCGAGAGGTAGCTGCCGAACGAGCCCGCGAGCAGGACCTGCTGGAGGTCGCCGTGCTCCAGCCCGAGCTCTTCCATGAGCAGCGTCCAGCCGGTCGAGATCGCGGCCTTCGCGAACTGCAGCTCGCGTACGTCGCGCTGGGTCAGGACCACGCCGTCGGCGGGGTCGGAGTCGGCACGCTCGCGGTGCAGCACGAACACCCGCTCCTGGCCGATCAGGGTGAGCCGGTCGGCGAGCCCGGGTGCGATCTCCTTCGCCACCTCGTCGGTCACGAACCGGCCGCTGGCGTCGAGGAGGCCGACCTTGACCAGCTCGGCGACCGCGTCGACCAGGCCGGAGCCGCACAGGCCGCGAGGGGGTACGTCGCCGATCACCCCGAGCTCGACGGCGGTCTCGTCCTGGGCCCCGTCGGCGATCAGCTTGATCACCTCGATCGCGCCGTCGGCGGCCCGCATGCCGCAGCGGATCGCGCCACCCTCGAAGGCCGGCCCCGCGGGCGCCGCCGTCGAGAGGATCCGCTCGCCGTCGCTGAGCACGATCTCGCAGTTGGTGCCGACGTCGATGAACAGCCGGACCCGCTTGTCCCGGTCCATCCCGGTGGCGAGCATGCCCGCCACGATGTCGCCGCCGACGTAGGCACCGAGGGCCGGGAAGAGCGCGACCCGTGCGCCCGGGTGGAGCTCGAGGCCGATCTCGCTGGCCAGCACGACCGGCGGGGTCGCGGTGGTCTGGATGAACGGGGCGACCCCGAGCGGCTCGGGGTCGATCCCGAGCGCGAGGGCCGTCATCGTGGCGTTGCCGGCGAGGGCCGCTTCGTAGACGTGGCCCGGCTCCACCCCGCCCTCGCGGCAGACCTGCTCGACGAGCGTCGAGAGGGTCTGGGCGGCGGCGTCCTGCAGCCGCCCCAGAGCGGCCGGGTCGAGCATCGTCGCGCTGATCCGCGAGATGACGTCGCCACCGAAGGGCTGCTGCTTGTTGAGCATCGAGGCGACCGCGACCGGCGTCCCGGTCACCAGGTCGAGCAGGGTCGCGACCACCGTCGTGGTGCCGAGGTCGAAGGCGATGGCGTAGCGCTGGGCCGTGGTGTCACCGGGCTCCACGTCGATCAGGGCCTCGTCGACCACCACGGCGGTGACCTTGAAGTCGGCCTGGCGGAGCACTCCGGGGAGCCGTCGCAGGGCGTAGAGGTCGGCCACCGGCTCGAGGTCGTCGATGGCCTGGAGCAGCCGGTCGAGGTCGGGCCGCTGGTCCTCCAGCGTCGGCTCGGTGAGCTCGACGTACCGCTTCTGGACGGCCGGCCGCAAGATGACCTGGCGCCCGACGCCGACGGTCGCGGCCTTCGGCCGCGTGGTCAACGGGGGTACGACGACCTCGTGGTCGCGCGTCGCCTGCACCAGGCAGGCCAGCCGCCAGCCGGCGTCGAGCTCGGTGGGGCTGAAGGTGCGGGCGTCGTGGCGGGTCACCGGCGTGACCGGCGAGACCCGCACCTTGCACTTGTGGCAGGTGCCGTGGCCGCCGCACGTGGAGTCGATCGCGATGCCGTTCCACGACGCGGAGTCGAAGACGCTGACGCCCGGCGGCACGCGCACCTGACGCTGGGTCGGCGGCGCCTCCTTGTCCTCGACGGTGAAGGAGAGCTGCACGCGGCCGGTGCCGTCGTGGGCGACCGGCTCCGCGCCGGAGGGAGCCATCAGCCCCTCCCGGCGTACGTCCTCGATCGAGAACCCCGGCTGGTCCGGCTCGCCGGTCGACGTCATGCCGTCGCGGCCTGCTTGGCGCGATGCGCGGAGATCCAGGCCATGCCCCAGTCGTCGTGGTTGAGGAACACGTCGGCGGCCTTGACCGCATCGACGATCTGCGGCGTGCGGGTGTCCATGATCGCGCTGGTCAGCCCGGACGTCATCGCCATCGGCAGCCACACGGAGTTGAGCGTGTGCCGGTCCGGCATGCCGAAGGACGTGTTGGACGCGCCGCAGGTCATGTTCAGCCCGAACCGGTCGCGGATGCGACGCATGCACTCCATGGTGACCAGCGACGTGGTCGTGTCGGCGCCGATCGGCATCGCCAGCGGGTCGATCACGATGTCGGCCGCGTCGATGCCGTACTCCTCGGTGGCGACCCGGACGATCTTCTCGGTGAGCACGAGTCGCTTGTCGGCCTCCATCGGGATCTCGTCGTGGTCGTTGGGCAGGGCGATGATCGCCGCGTCGTACTTCTTGACCAGCGGCAGGATCGCAGCCATCCGCTCGTCCTCGGCGGTGATCGAGTTGACCAGCGCGCGGCCCTGGTAGACCGACAGGCCGGCCTCGAGCGCCTCGACGACCGAGGAGTCGATGCAGATCGGCAGGTCGGTGAGCGACTGCACCATCTGGATCGCCTTGGCGAGGAGCTCGGGCTCGTCGGTCAGCGGCACGCCCATGTTCACGTCGAGGACGTCGGCGCCGCCCTCGACCTGGGCGATCACGTCGCGCTCGATCGCGGAGAGGTCGCCGGCGCGCAGCTGCTCCTGGAAGATGCGGCGGCCGGTCGGGTTGATCCGCTCGCCGATCAGGCAGAAGCGGTGGCCGTGGCCGAGCACGACCTCCTTGGTCGCGCTACGGAGCCGGGTCTCCTTGGGCTCCGCGACAGGGTGGGCGCCGGGCTGAGCAGTCATGCGTCGACCTTCGCGCGCTTCTCCTGGAGGAGCGCCTTGGCCTTCTTCACGGTGGCGGACGCGTCCGCGGCGTACCCGTCGGCGCCGACCGCGTCGGCGTACTCCTGGGTGACGGGGGCACCGCCGACCATGACGACGACGGAGTCGCGCAGACCGGCCTTCTCCAAGGCGTTGATGTTGGCCTTGAACATCGGCATGGTCGTGGTGAGGAACGCCGAGAAGCCGACGATGTCGGGGTGGTGCTCCTCGATGGCGGAGATGAACTTCTCCGGCGCCACCTGCACGCCGAGGTCGATCACCTCGAAGCCCGCGCCCTCGAGCATGATGTTGACGAGGTTCTTGCCGATGTCGTGCACGTCGCCCTTGACCGTGCCCATCAGGAACTTGCCCACCGTCTGGACGCCGGTCTCGGCCAGCAGCGGCCGCAGCCGCTCCATGGCACCGGCCATCGCTCGCCCGGCGATCAGCATCTCGGGCACGAAGAAGTCACCGCGCTCGAAGCGCGCACCGACCTCCTCCAGCGAGGGGATGAGCGCCTCGAACAGGAGCGTCTGGGGCTCCATGCCCAACGCCAGGCCCTCCTCGGTGAGCTCGAGGACGCGGGGCGCGTTGCCGACCAGCGTCTCGTCGAACAGGCCTCGGAGGATCTCCTCAGGGCTACTGGTCATGCCACGCCTTCCTTCCTCTGGTGAGTGTTGTCTCCGTGCAGCACCGTGGCGACCTCCGCCGCCCGGTTGATCAGGTTCCGCCCGAGCCCGTCGGCGCGCTCGGCGAGCCGGCTGGTGGGTCCCGAGATGCCGAGCGCCGCGATGACGTCGCCGCGGGGGCCACGCACCGGGACCGCGATGCCGGTCAGGCCCTCCTCCAGCTCGTCGACGGTCACCGCGTAGCCACGCCGGCGGGCGAGGCCGCCGTCGCGCTCCAGCGCGGCCTTCGTGGTGAGCGTCTCGGGCGTGAGTCGCTCGAGGCGCGAGGCGGGGACCTCGAGCACGCCCCAGGCCAGGAAGACCTTGCCGAGGGCCGAGGTGTGCGCGGGGACGTCGATCTGGGTCCAGTCGCGGGTGCCGAGGAGGTACTGGGAGTCGACCTGGGCGACCTGCACGACCTGGCCGCCGCGGATCACCGAGAGGTGCACGGTCTCCTGGGTGTCGTCGCCGATGCGCTCCATCACCGGGTGGGCCAGGCGGACCAGCTCCTCCCAGGGGTCGTGCCGGGCGGCGTACTGCCAGAACAGGCTGCCCGCGACGTAGGACCCGCTCTCGTCACGCTCCAGCAGCCCACCGCGCTCGAGCGCGGCGAGCATCCGCGAGGTCGTGGACTTCGCCAGTCCGGTGGCCTCCTGGAGGTCGGCGAACGACAGCGGCTCGTCGGCCGGCACCACCATCGACACCAGCTGCACGGCGCGGTCGAGCGCCTGGGTGCCGCTTGCGGACGACTCGGTCACCGAACCCACCTCTCCGGGAATCTGGTCCATCGTTCCATGATGTGGAACTCATGTCCCACATCATGAGGTTAAGCAGGAGAGGCGGCGTTGGCAACAGCCCCACGCTTCTTGGGGGTGTTCGGGGCCGGCTGAACGTTTCCGAGGGGTCGATCCTCCTCGATGCCGGGCGCGCCTCCGGCGGCTCCGGAAGTCTGGTGGCCACACATCGAGCAGGGGGAACGCATGAGCGTCGAGACGCTTCCGCACGGCCACGCACCAGACCAGGCACCAGACCAGGCACCAGTGGTCAGCCGACGGGCACTGGCCCTGTCGGCGGCCTGGGCCACGCCCGTCGTGCTGGTCGCGGTGACCGCACCGGCGTACGCCGCGACGAGCGGCCAGTGCCCGGACTACGGCCTGGCCGACCTCGGAGCGGTCGGCTCCAAGCCCGGCTCGCTGCTTCTCCCGCCGTCGTCGAACAAGGCCACCATCTCGCTGCAGCGCACCGACTCGAAGGGCAACGTCCTCGCCCTCGACGACGCGACCGGTTCGGTGGCGACGACCGACTACACGCCGGGGTGGAGCTATCTCATGCTCCATCACGCCAAGGGCATGAGGCAGGGCGACATCATCACGTTGACCCTCAGCCTCGACGATCCCGTCGAGAACCTCACCCTCACCGTCACCGACATCGACAAGATCAAGGGCGAGTGGATCGACCAGGTCTACACCTCGCCGGTGGCCATCGCGTCGGCCCAGGGCCCCAACGTCGTCGGCAGCGGCACGAGCGCGGATCCCTTCACCAGCAAGGTCAACGCGGAGATCCACACCGCCGCCGGCGACCTCACCTTGACGTGGCCCGGGCCGCTGAGCGTCGTCCAGCTCTTCTTCCGCGTGGGTGACACCAAGAACACCAGCACGCGCGGCCAGCACGTCGGCGTCGGCAAGATCGGATTCGACGGCTGTGAGTGACCGAACCACGCCACCGACCCCCGTCAGCCGACGCCTGGTCACCCGGACGGCGGCCTGGGCCACCCCGGTCGTCCTGACCGCGGTGACCGCTCCGGCGTACGCCGCGGCCAGCACGGCGACCTGCACCGACTCCGGTCAGGACACGCTCAACCAGGGGTACGGCTACCAGGTCCCGTGGTTCTACCTGGGCGACGATCCCTACAGCTTCGACGTCGACGTGGCGACGACGACGACGAACGCCGCGGGGGCACCCATCACGACCGGCAGCGGCACCGGCACCCTGCAGAAGACGAGCTACTTCCTGAGCTACATCAAGCTCGCGATGCCGAAGACCGCAGCCCAGGGCGACACCGTCTCGATCACGCTGACGCTGGCGCGAGCGGTCCGCAACCTCACCTTCACCCTCACCAACGTGGACAAGACGGCCGGCCAGTGGGTCGACCAGGTCGTGGCATCGCCTGCCGCGTTCGGCGTCCTCGCGCGCGGGTCGAACGTCGCCGGGAGCGGCACCACTGCCGACCCGTTCACGGGCAAGGCCGACAAGGCGGTGACGTCGAAGGACGCCTCGGGCGACGTGACGGTGACCTGGCCAGGGCTCGTCCAACAGGTGACCGTCAGCTACACCGCGGGCATCGCACAGACCTCGAAGTCCGCGCAGTACGTCGGGGTCGGCGGCTTCAGCTACGACAACTGCTCGTAGAACGACCGCCGCCGGGCATTGACCTCGGCCGAGTAGTTCCACATCATGGAACCCACGTTCCACATGATGATGCTGAAGCCAGGAGGCTCGATGTTCGTCAACCGCATGCCCCGCTACGAGGTGCTGTCCGAGGAAGCGATGGCCACCCTCGACACGGGGTGGCGCCGACTCATCTCCGAGATCGGCGTCGAGTTCCTCGACGAACGCGCGCTCGACCTGTTCCGGAAGGCGGGGCAGAAGGTGGAGGACAACTGCGTCTTCCTCGACCCCGACTTCGTGCTCGAGCAGGTGGCCAAGGCTCCCAGCGAGTTCGACCTCCAGGCGCGCAACCCCGCCAACAGCGTCCACATCGGCGGTGACTCGATGGCCTTCGGCGCGGTCTACGGCCCTCCGTTCGTGCGCGAGGGCGACGTACGCCGCGACGGCACCATGGAGGACTTCCGGAACTTCTCCCGGCTCGCCCAGAGCTTCGCCGCGCTGGACAGCGCCGGCGGCGTCGTCAACGAGCCGAACGACACCCCGCTCGACAGCCGCCATCTCGACATGGTCTACGCGCTGCAGACCCTGACCGACAAGATCTACATGGGCAACGTCGTCAGTGGCACCAACGCCGCCGACACCATCGCCATGACCGAGATCCTGTTCGGCTCGCGCAAGTCCATCGAGGAGACGCCGGCGATCATCTCGCTGATCAACTGCAACAGCCCCCTGCGCTGGGACGACCGCATGCTCGAGGCGCAGTTCGAGTACACCGCGGCCGCCCAGCCGGTCGTGCTGACGCCGTTCATCCTGATGGGCGCGATGTCGCCGGTCACGATCCCGGCGGCGCTCGTGCAGCAGATCACCGAGGCCCTGTCGGGCATCGCGCTCTCCCAGCTGATCCGGCCCGGAGCCCCGGTCGTGTTCGGCTCGTTCCTGTCCAACATCGACATGCAGTCCGGCTCGCCGACGTTCGGGACGCCGGAGTCGGGGCTCGGCCTGCTCTGCACCGGTCAGATCGCACGGCACTTCAACCTGCCCTTCCGCACCGGTGGCGGGCTGACGTCGTCCCAGGTCCCCGACGCGCAGGCGGGCTACGAAGCCCTGATGACGCTGCTCCCGACCTTCCTGGCCGGCGCCAACTGGGTGATGCACTCCGCCGGCTGGCTCGAGGGCGGGCTGGTGGCGGGCTTCGAGAAGTTCATCATCGACGTGGAGCTGGTGCAGATGCTCCAGCACGAGTTCACCCCGCTGGAGATCGACGAGGCCTCGATGGCCTTCGACGCCCACCAGGAGGTCGGCCACGGCGGGCACTTCCTGGGGGCCCAGCACACCATGGAGCGCTTCCGCACCTGCTTCTACCGGCCGATGCTCTCCTCCTCGGAGAACTACGAGCGCTGGATGCGCAACGGCGCGAAGGACACCGCCACCCGCGCCGGGGAGATCTACAAGAAGAAGCTCGAGGAGTACGAAGCGCCGCCGATCGACGACGCCGTCCGCGAGGAGCTGGAGGCCTACGTCACCCGCCGTCGCGCGGAGCTGGGAGACTGAGCACCGATGACCACCTCGACCGTCCAGCCGATGGGCGACTACGTCCTGACCATCGCCTGTCTCGACCAGCCGGGCATCGTCCACGCCGTCACCACGTTCCTGATGGAGCACGACGGGAACATCCGCGAGAGCCAGCAGTTCGGTGACCGCGAGAGCGGCCGCTTCTTCATGCGGATCGACTTCGAGACGGCCCGGGCCACCGATGCGGAGGCGCTCCGGGCCGACTTCGCGGCGACCGCCGAGCAGTTCTCGATGAGTTATGACCTGTGGGCCGCCCAGGCGCCGTACCGCACGCTGATCATGGTCTCCAAGCAGCTGCACTGCCTCAACGACCTGCTGTTCCGCACCACCACGGGCGACCTGCAGATCGAGGTGCCCCTGGTGATCTCGAACCATCCTGACGCCGAGGCGATGACGAGGTCCTACGGCATCGACTTCCTGCACGTGCCGGTGACTCCCGACACGAAGGCCGACGCCGAGGCGGCAATGCTGGCCAAGGTCTCGGAGCTCGACATCGACCTGGTGGTGCTGGCTCGCTACATGCAGATCCTCTCCGACGACCTGTGCCGTCAGCTCAGTGGTCGCGCCATCAACATCCACCACTCGTTCCTGCCCAGCTTCAAGGGCGCCAAGCCTTATCACCAGGCCCACGACCGGGGTGTGAAGCTGGTCGGGGCGACCGCCCACTACGTCACCGGCGACCTCGACGAAGGCCCGATCATCGAGCAGGACGTGACGCGCGTCGACCACACCCTGGGCTCCGACCAGCTGGTCGCCGCCGGTCGGGACGTCGAGGCCCAGGTGCTGTCCCGCGCGGTGCGGTGGCACTCCCAGACCCGCGTCCTGTCCAATGGCAGCCGCACGGTGGTGTTCCGCTAGAGCCAGTTCGCTCGAGCCAAGTTGTTGCGTGTCGAGGGACATGTCGCGCGATGCGCAACTCATGACCTAGGCTGCGCGCATGTCAGCGGTGCAGGAGACCCCTCCGACGAACGGGCCGGTGGAGGCGTCCGCTGCCGCGCCCGTGCAGTCCGTCGACCGCGCGATCACGATCCTCGAGCTCCTGGCCCGTGAGGGCGAGTCGAGCGTGACCGAGATCGCCGCGGGCCTCGGCGTCCACAAGTCCACGGCCTTCCGGCTGCTGGCCACCCTGGAGGTGCACCGCCTGGTGGAGCAGGTCAACGACCGGGGCCGCTACCGCCTCGGGGTCGGCAACCTGCGCCTGGCCGGCGCCACCACCGCGCGGCTCGACGTCGTCAGCGAGGCCCGCCCGGTGACCCGCCAGCTCGCCGTCGACACCGGCGAGACGGTCAACATCACGGTCCTCTCCGACGAGTCGGCGCTCTATCTCGACCAGGTCGCGGGCTCCTCGGCCCTGCAGTCCCACAACTGGGTCGGCCAGCGCATTCCGCTGCATGCGACCAGCAACGGCAAGGTGCTGCTCAGCGAGCTCTCGGAGGAGGAGTTCGCCGCGGCGCTGCCCCACCTGCCGCGCTACACCGCCCGCACGATCACCTCGCGACGAGCGCTGCGCGAGGAGCTCGACGACGTACGCCGGCTCGGCTACTCCTTGGCTGTCGACGAGCTCGAGGAGGGGCTGACGGCGGCCGCCGCGCCGATCCGGAGCGCCCACGGCGACATCATCGCCTCGATGAGCATCTCGGGCCCGACGTTCCGCCTGACCGGCGCCCGCCTCGACGAGACGGTGCCGATGGTCGTCGCCGCCGCGCTCGAGGTCTCCCACCGTCTCGGCTGGGGCCGACGCAGCTGACGGCATTCTGGTCCTGACTCTTGACGTGTGGCGTAGGACACCTATTCTCGCTCTAGAGATTGTTGCGGCATAAGCAATGAGTTGCAGATCACGCAACTCGGAGCGGGCCGCAAGGAGAGGGTGAGCGCCGCAGATGCCTGAGCTCTACGTGGACGGGGTCTGGACAGCCGCCTCGGCCGGAGGTCGCCGACAGATTCACTGTCCCGCCGACGGGACGCTGGTGGCCGAGGTCGACGAGGCCAGCGCCGCCGACACCGAGCGGGCCATCGCCGCGGCACACCGCGCCTTCCACGAGAGCCCCTGGCCCGCGACGTCCGCGCGCGAGCGCGGCGACCTGCTGCTGCGCACCGCCGACCTGCTCGAGCGCGACGCCGAAGAGGTCGCCCTGGCCGAGTCTCGCGACACCGGAAAGCGACTGGTCGAGGGCCGCTACGACGTGGCCGACGTGGCCTCCGTGTTCCGCTACTACGGCCGCGTCGCCTCCGAGGACGGCGGCCGCGTCGTCGACACCGGCAACCCCGACGTCGTCAGTCGGATCGTCCACGAGCCGGTCGGTGTCTGTGGGCTGATCGCTCCGTGGAACTACCCCCTGCTCCAGGCCTCGTGGAAGGTCGCGCCCTGCCTCGCTGCGGGCAACACCTTCGTGCTCAAGCCCAGCGAGCTCACCCCGCACACCTCGATCATCCTGATGCGCCTGCTCGAGGAGGCGGGGCTGCCCGCTGGTGTCGGCAACCTCGTGCTCGGCGCCGGACCGGACGCCGGCGCACCGCTCGCGACCGACCCGCGCGTCGACCTGGTCTCGTTCACCGGAGGTGTGCAGACCGGGCGCTGGATCATGGCCGCCGCCGCGCAGACGGTGAAGAAGGTCGCCCTCGAGCTCGGCGGCAAGAACCCCAACATCGTCTTCGCCGACGCCGACATCGACGTCGCGCTCGACTACGCACTGACCGCGGTGTTCCTGCACTCCGGCCAGGTCTGCTCCGCCGGTGCCCGGCTGCTGGTCGAGGAGTCGCTGCACGACAGCTTCGTCGACCGGCTCGTCGAGCGGGCGCAGACCATCCGGCTCGGCGGACCGCACGACGAGAAGGCCGAGACCGGCGCCCTGATCAGTGCCGGCCACCGCGAGAAGGTGGCGGCGTACGTCGCGGCCGGTGTCGCCGAGGGTGCGGTGCTCCGTTGTGGCGGGTCCGCTCCGGACGACCCGGCCCTGGCCGACGGCTACTACTACCTGCCCACCGTCCTCGACGGCTGCACGAGCAGCATGTCGGTCACCCAGAACGAGTCGTTCGGCCCGGTGCTGACCGTCGAGACCTTCACCTCCGAGGACGACGCGGTCACGATCGCCAACGACAGCACCTACGGCCTGGCCGGTGCGGTCTGGACCCAGGACGCCGGCAAGGCACAGCGGGTCGCCGCCCGGATGCGGATGGGCACGGTCTGGATC
Source organism: Nocardioides sp. (assembly GCA_036271155.1). Taxonomy (GTDB): domain Bacteria; phylum Actinomycetota; class Actinomycetes; order Propionibacteriales; family Nocardioidaceae; genus Nocardioides. The sequence continues at coordinate 10,832 of DATBBE010000134.1, forward strand.
AACGACTACCACCCCTACGTCCCGCAGGCCGAGTGGGGCGGCTACAAGCAGTCCGGCTTCGGGCGCGAGCTCGGCGAGGCCGGCCTCGCGGAGTACCGCGAGACCAAGCACGTCTGGCACAACATCCGGCCCGCCGAGCAGCGGTGGTTCAGCGGGGAGCCCCGATGACCGACCGGTACGACGTGGTGATCGTCGGCGGAGGATCCGCCGGGTGCGCCCTGGCCAACCGGCTCTCCGCCGACCCGGGCACCAGCGTCCTGGTGCTCGAGGCGGGCCGGTCCGACTTCCGGATCGACCCCTTCATCCACATGCCGGCGGCGCTCACGATCCCGATCGGCAACCGCCTCTACGACTGGAAGTACGAGTCCGACCCCGAGCCCCAGATGAACGGCCGCCGGATCTACCACGCCCGCGGCAAGGTGCTCGGCGGGTCCAGCAGCATCAACGGGATGATCTTCCAGCGCGGCAACCCGCTCGACTACGAGCGCTGGGCCCGCGAGCCGGGCATGGAGTCGTGGGACTACCTGCACTGCCTGCCCTACTTCAAGCGCATGGAGACCTGCCTGGCCGGCGCCGACGACTGGCGTGGCGGCGACGGGCCGCTGGTGCTCGAACGCGGCCCCGCCGAGAACCCGCTCTTCGGTGCGTTCTTCCAGGCCGCGCAGGACGCCGGCTACCCGCTCACCGACGACGTCAACGGCTACCGGCAGGAGGGGTTCGCGAGGTTCGACCGCAACCTCCACCGCGGCCGCCGTCTCTCGGCCGCGCGCGCCTACCTGCACCCCGTGCGTCACCGCTCGAACCTCACCGTCCACACGCTGTCGTTCGTCACCGGCGTCCGGTTCCAGGGCAAGCGCGCGGTCGGTGTCGACTACCAGCGCGGCGGGCGGCTGCGCCGCAGCGTCGAGGCCGGCGAGATCGTCCTGTGCGGCGGCGCGATCAACACCCCGCAGCTCCTGCAGCTCTCCGGGGTGGGCAACGCCGACGACCTCAAGAAGCTCGGCATCGGCGTGGTGGCCGACGTGCCCGGCGTCGGTGAGAACCTGCAGGACCACCTCGAGGTCTACGTCCAGCACTCCTCGAAGCAGCCGGTGTCGATCGCCCCCGGGCTGCGGATGCGCGCCCGGCCGAAGATCGGCTACGAGTGGCTCTTCCACCGGCGTGGACTCGGTGCCACCAACCACTTCGAGGGAGGTGGCTTCGTCCGCAGCAACGACGAGGTCGACTATCCGAACCTGATGTTCCACTTCCTGCCGGTGGCCATCCGCTACGACGGCAGCGTGCCCGCCGAGGGCCACGGCTACCAGGTGCACATCGGCCCGATGTACGCCGACACCCGCGGCCACGTGAAGATCCGCTCGACCGACCCGCGCGAGCACCCCTCGATGCTGTTCAACTACCTCTCGACGCCCAACGACCGCAAGGAGTGGGTCGAGGCCATCCGGGTGGCGCGCTCGATCCTCGCCCAGCCCGGCCTGGCGGAGTTCAACGACGGCGAGATCTCGCCGGGGGCGAGCGTCGAGACCGACGACGAGATCCTCGAGTGGGTCAAGCGCGACGCCGAGACCGCCCTGCACCCGTCGTGCACCGCCAAGATGGGCACCGAGGACGACGCCGTCGTCGACCCCACCACGATGGGGGTCCGCGGGGTCGAGGGCCTGCGCGTCGTCGACGCCTCGGTGTTCCCCTTCGTGACCAACGGCAACATCTACGCCCCCGTGATGATGGTCGCGGAGAAGGCGGCCGACCTGATCGCCGGCAACACCCCGCTCCCCGCCGCAGACGTTGCCTACTACCGCTATCGCGACGACACTCCGCTTCATCCCCCTGGAGACCCACGCAACGAGCACAACAACGAGCCCAGCAACGAGCCCAGCAACGAGGAGGTCACCCGATGACCGCGCCCACCATCGAGTCCGATGCTGCCCTCAAGGTCGAGGGACTCTGGAAGATCTTCGGCAACAACGCCGACAAGATCATCGGCACGCCCGACGCCGACCTCTCGCGCAAGGACCTCCAGGAGAAGACGGGCCACGTCGTAGGCGTCCGCGACGTCTCCTTCGACGTCGCGCCGGGCGAGGTGTTCGTGGTGATGGGCCTGTCCGGGTCCGGCAAGTCGACTCTGGTCCGCCTGATCACCCGCCTGATCGAGCCGACCTCCGGCACGGTGAAGCTGTACGGCGACGACATCACCGCGATGTCCGACAAGGCGCTCCTCGAGACCCGCCGGCGCAAGGTGTCGATGGTCTTCCAGCACTTCGGTCTGCTGCCGCACCGCAAGGTGATCGACAACATCGCCTTCGGCCTCGAGGTCCGCGGCGAGGGGAAGCCCGACCGGCGCAACCGGGCCCAGGAGATGGTCGACCTGGTCGGTCTCTCGGGCTACGAGAACAACTTCCCCGACCAGCTCTCCGGCGGCATGCAGCAGCGTGTGGGTCTGGCCCGGGCGCTGGCCGCCGACCCGGATCTCCTGATGTTCGACGAGCCGTTCTCCGCGCTCGACCCCCTGATCCGCCGCGACATGCAGAACGAGGTCATCCGCCTGCACGAGGAGGTCGGGAAGACCATGGTCTTCATCACCCACGACCTCGCGGAGGCGCTGAAGCTCGGCGATCGGATCCTGATCATGCGCGACGGCGAGATCGTCCAGATCGGCACGCCCGACGAGGTGGTCGGTGCCCCCGCCGACGACTACGTCAAGGACTTCGTCTCCGACGTGCCGAAGTCACATGTGCTGACCTTGAAGTGGGTGATGCGCGACGCGAAGCCGGGCGAGGCCGAGGGTGCACCGACGTTGCCGTACGACACCATCGTCCGCGAGGCCGCCCGCGCCGTGCTCGCCGCAGACGGACCAGTCCGTGTCGTCGACGGCGACAAGGTCGTGGGCATCGTGGACGACGAGGACATCCTGCGCGTCGTCGTGGCCGAGGACCCCACGTGACCACCGCGACGGCCTCGCCTCCCGCTGCCGCAGCGCCCGCGCCGAAGGAAGAGCAGCCGTACGTCGACCCGGCACCCAAGCGGCACACGGGATACAAGCTGCTCGTCGTCCTGGCCGTCTGGCTCGTCGGCTGGCTGATCTTCCGCGGACAGAACACCCTGGCCATCCCGTTCAACCAGCTCAACTGGTTCTCCACGTGGCTCAACCACGTGCGCGACTCCGTCCAGGCCTCGCTGAACACCAACTGGTTCTTCCACGGCGTGGTCGGCCACATCTCGTCGTTCGTCAACTGGCTGGTCAACCAGATCGGCAACCTCATCTCTCACCCAGCCGAGCCGAGGCCGGTGCCTCAGATCGGCTGGCTCGGGGTGCTGGTCATCTTCACCTGGATCGGCTTCGCCGTCGCCGGCCTGCGGTCTGCGATCCTGGTCGCGGTGTCGTTCCTGCTGTTCGGCGTCCTCGGATACTGGACCGACAGCGTCGACACCCTGATCATGACCGCGATCGCCGTGGTCGCCAGCCTGCTCGCCGGGATCCCGCTGGGCATCGCGATGTCCCGCCGCAAGGCCGTCTCCTCCGTAGTGACGCCGATCCTCGACGTGATGCAGACGATGCCGTCGTTCAGCTACCTGCTGCCGGCCTTCATGATCTTCGGCCCCGGCGCCACCTGTGGGATCGCGCTGACGATGGTCTACTGCCTGCCGCCGCTGGTGCGGATCACCGAGCTCGGCCTCAAGTCGGTCCCCGCGACCACCCAGGAGGCCGCCCGGTCACTGGGCGTGACCCGAGGCCAGCTGCTGCGTCAGGTGCAGCTGCCGATGGCGAGGCGCACCATCGTGCTCGGGATCAACCAGTGCACCCTGGCAGCCCTGTCGATGACGGTGATCGCGGCACTGGTCGCCGCACCAGGGCTCGGCACCGACGTGTACGCCGGCCTACAGATCGAGAACGTCGGCCAGGCGGCGGTGCCCGGCCTGCTGATCGTGGTGATCGCCATCATGCTCGACCGCACCACCACTGCCGCCAGTGAGCGCAGCCAGCGACAGAGTCGGGGCGGGAGTCTGGAAGGGCGAAACCGTCGACTGGTCCTGCTGGGCGGTCTGGTCGTGGTTGCCGTGACGATCTACCTCTCCCGCACCTACCTCGACCTGGCGTCGTTCCCCACCTCGTGGAACCTCGGCGGCCATCTCCAGAACGGGATCAACAGCCTCACCGACAACATCGTCAGCGCCATCGACACCTACACCGCGGCCTTCAAGAACTTCCTCAGCTACGGCTTCCTCAACCCCCTGCAGAACCTGATGGCGAACTCGCCGTGGTGGCTCATGGCGCCGGTGCTGCTCGGGTTCGCCTTCGTGCTCGGCGGCCTGCGAGCCACGCTCATCGCAGCGGGCTGCGAGGGCGTCATCCTGGCGACGGGCCTGTGGAACGACACGATGCAGACCTTCACCTCGACCCTGGTCGCCACGGTGCTGGTGATGATCATCGCGGTGGTCGTGGGGGTTTGGGTCGGGCGAAGTCGACGCGCCGATGCCGTGCTCCGGCCGATCCTCGACGGGTTTCAGACCATCCCCTCGTTCGTGTACCTCGTGCCCGCTCTGGCATTGTTCACGCCGAGTCGGTTCACGGCGATCGCCGCCGCAGTGGCGTACGCCGCCCCGATCTCGGTCAAGCTGGTCGCCGACGGCATCCGCGGCGTCTCCCCCACCACGGTGGAGGCCGCGCGCTCGAGCGGCATCACGTCGTGGCAGATGATCCGCAAGGTGCAGTTGCCGATGGCGCGACCGGCGCTCGTGCTGGCGACCAACCAGGGGCTGCTCTACGTCTTGTCGATGGTGGTCATCGGTGGTCTGGTCGGCGGCGGCAGCCTCGGCTACATCATCGTGACCGGCTTCAGTCAGCCCCCCGTCTTCGGGAAGGGGTTCGCCGCAGGCATCGCGGTCACCGCTCTCGGCATCATGCTCGACCGGATCGCCCGGGCGTCCGCCGATCGCTATGGAAAGTAACCGACCTACCCCGCCCGCAGGGCGAGGAGAAGAGAGGAAGCACGCATGACACGAGCACCATCGCGCCCACGGCTGTTCGGGTTGGTCGGCGCTGCCGCCGTCCTGGCCCTAGCCCTGAGCGCCTGCGGAGGCGGGAACATCTCCAACAACAACACGTCCTCGAGCGGCAAGACGTGTGGCACGGTCAACATCGCACTCAACAACTGGGTGGGCTACACCGCGGACGCCTACGTCGTGGGCGACCTGGCCACCAAGAAGCTCGGGTGCACGGTCAAGTACGAGAACCTCGCCGAGACGCCGAGCTGGGCCGGCATGGCGAACGGCACCATCGACACGATCCTGGAGAACTGGGGTCACGAGGACCTGGTGAAGAAGTACATCACCCAGCAGCACGTCGTCGAGGACGCCGGCATGACCGGCAACCAAGGCATCATCGGCTGGTACGTCCCGCCGTGGATGGCGGCGAAGTACCCCGACATCACCGACTGGAAGAACCTGAACAAGTACTCCTCGATGTTCAAGACCAGTGAGTCCGGCGGCAAGGGCCAGCTGCTCGACGGCGACCCGTCGTACGTCACGAACGACCAGGCGCTGGTGAAGAACCTGAACCTGAACTACCAGGTCGTCGTCGGTGGGTCCGAGGCCGCGCTGATCGAGAGCTTCAAGTCGGCCGAGGCCAACAAGACGCCTCTGCTGGCCTACTTCTACGAGCCGCAGTGGTTCTTCTCCGAGATGAAGCTGGTCAAGGTCAACCTGCCAAAGTACACCCCCGGCTGCGACGCGGTCGCAGCCAAGGTGGCCTGCGACTACCCGCCGTACCACCTGAACAAGCTCATCTCCACGAAGTTCGCCAAGTCAGGGTCACCCGCGGTGACGCTGATCAAGAACTTCCACTGGACCAACGCCGACCAGAACCTGGTGGCCACCTACATCGCCAAGGACGGCATGAAGCCGGCCGACGCGGCGCAGAAGTGGATCGACGCCAACCAGGACCTGGTCAACCAGTGGCTCCAGGGCACGTGACCGGTCACTGAGCGACACCTGACAGCACGACGCGGAGCCCGTCACCGAGAGGTGGCGGGCTCCGGTGCGTCACGACCGAGGAGCAGGCGCCTCTTCTGCTGTTTCATAGGAAATGCTTGTATCCAGGTATGAGTGACACGCTGAGCGCCCGGACGGTCACGATCGAGGGCGCAGACGGAGACCAGATCGAGGCCTACCTGGCGCGGCCCGAGGGCGAGGACGACGCGGGAAGCCGCGGCGGAGTCGTCGTCATCCACCACATGCCCGGCTACGACCGGGCCACCAAGGAGATGGTGCGCAGGTTCGCCGAGCTGGGCTACGACGCCCTCTGCCCGAACCTCTACTTCCGGGAGGCGCCCGGGGCTGCACCCGACGACGCGGCCGCCACCGTCCGCGCCCAGGGCGGCGTACCCGACGAGCGACTCGTAGGCGACGTGGCCGGCGCCGCGGCGTACCTGCGCGCGCTCGACACGAGCAACGGCAAGGTGGCCGTGATCGGACACTGCTCGGGCGGGCGGCAGTCCGTGCTCTCGGCGTGCCACCTCGAGCTCCAGGCGGCTGTCGACTGCTACGGCGCGTTCGTCACCGGCACGCCGCCCGCCGACTTCCCGATGAGGGGCAACCTGGTCGACCAGCTCCCGAACATCCAGGCGCCCCTGCTCGGCCTCTTCGGCAACGAGGACGGCTATCCGTCGCCCGAGCAGGTCGACGAGCTCGAGGAGATCCTCAAGGGTCAGGGCTCGCCGTACGAGTTCCACCGCTACGACGACGCCGGCCACGCGTTCTTCGCCGTCGACCGTCCTTCCTACCGCGTCGCCGCGGCCAACGACGGCTGGGAGCAGATCACGGCCTTCTTCGACACCCACCTGTCCTGAGCCAGAGTCCTCCAGGAGACCGCCCATGTGCACCTACACCACCGAGACCGCCCGCATGACCGGCAGCGCCAAGGGCCCCGGCAGCGCGTGGTTCCACGTCACCGACGCCACGGTCTACTACGACCATCCCGTCCACGCGATGGCCGACCACACCCTCAACATCGACCTGGCTGACCCGGCGAAGGGCCCGGGCGCCCGCGTGGCGTTGGAGCTCACGGCGACGTCGGCCCGAGAGCTCGTCACGGCCATCGAGGCCGCGCTCGCAGCGGTGCCCGAGGGTTTGCTCACCTGACGACGATGGTCTGGGTCAGGTGGTCGGTCTGTCCGGCCTGGTTGGTGGCGACGATCCGCACCCGGTAGGTGCCCGGCTGGGAGTAGACATGGGTCCCGGTGACGGTGGCCAGCG
>DATBBE010000135.1:0-8533 GCA_036271155.1 Nocardioides sp.
ACGGTGTACTGGTGCCGTTCGTCGAGGTCGACGGCGTCCGGCAGCCGTTCACCGACGTCGGCTGGAGCCGGGAGCAGAGCTGGCTGCCGCGGATGACAGCACGATGCGGCGGCGGGGAGGTCGAGCTGTCCTACTGCGCACCGGTGGGCGAACGCGGTGTCGTCTGCCGGTTGGTGTTCCGCCGAGGCGGGGGACGTTCCTCGGACGTCGTCGTCGGGTGGCGTGTGCGCTGGCTGGAGACCGCCCTGGTGCAGCTGCGCTCGAAGCCGCTCGACGTGGACCTCCGCTTCGACTCCGATCCCTGGACCGGCAGCCACCTGGTGCACGCGACGGCCGGTCTGCCGTTGCTGGCCCTGGGGTTCCAGGCCGGCTCGGGCACAGAGGTCGTCTTCGAGGATCTGACCTACGTCGTGTCGACGACGCCCGAAGGCCGGTCCGCGAGTGAGCTCACCGCCGAGCTGTTCGTGGCGATCGCACCCGAGCGCGACGGGGCGGCGACCACGGCGCTGCACCTGCGGCGTCGTGGCTTCGACGACCTGTGGGGAGGCACCGTGGCCTGGCTGGGTGCTCATGAGCTGCCCGTCGAGGCCATGGACGCCCGGGAGGGCCTCCACCGACGCGTCAACGAGAACGCCTTCTTCAACTTCTTCTTCTCGCAGGGCGACTGCCTCGACACGGGCCGCCCCACCATCGTGACGTCTCGGAGCAGCGACTACTACGTCTCTGCCGCCTTCTGGAGCCGGGACGCCTACCAGTGGACGTTTCCCGCTCTGCTCCTGACCGACCCGGTGCGTGCGCGCGAGACGCTGGTCTCGTCCCTCGAGAGCGCGGGACCCCGGGTCGCCGACCATGCCCTCTACCTCAACGGGACGTCTCTCTACCCGGGGTTCGAGCTGGACCAGGCGGCCGCGCCCGTACTGGCGCTCCACCTGTACGTCACGAGCACGGGCGACACGGGCGTGCTCGAGGAGCCCGCCGTCAGGCGGCTGTGTGACGGCTTCGTGGCGATGATCGCCCCCTGGCGAAACGCCGCGCTCGGCCTCTACGCCACGTTCCTCCTGCCTACCGACGACCCTACGAGGCACCCCTACACGACCACCGACAACGCGCTGGTGCGCGCCGCCCTCGACGCCCTCGGCCACCTGGCGGCCATGCGGGATGCGGACACCCCCGACGCAGCGGGCCTTGCCACACTCTCGACCGAGCTCGGTCAGGCCATCATCGACCGGCTGGTCACCCAGGGGCCACATGGCGCGATGTGGGCCTGGGGCTGCGACGAACATGGCTCGCACATCGTGAAGGACGAGCCCCCGCTGAGCCTGGCGAGCCTGCCCTTCTGGGGACTCTGCGATCCGCACGACCCACATCAACGCGCGACCGAGCACTGGCTCGACGCGGACAACCCCTACCGCTACGAGGGGGCCTTCCCCGGGACCGGGTCACCGCACTTCCCGTATCCCTCGGGCTTCGATCTCGCCAGCCGCCTTCTGATGCCGCACAGGGACGGCGATCCGCTTGCGGAGCTGGTCGCGACGCCGATGGACCACGGCCTGGGGTGTGAGTCGTGGGACCCCGGGTCCGGGGTGGTGACGACCGGTGCCGCCATGGCGAGCATGGCCGGTCTGCTGACCTGGACGGCCTGGTCGCGGATCATCGGTCGGACGCTGTGGCACCAGCCGATCTCCCTGCCTGCACGAGGGTCCGACGTCTGACGGTGTCGGCTCCTGGAGGGCGGACCTCAGTTGCCGACGGCGTACAGGATCGCGTTCTCGATCGCGTACGACGTGCCGTCGGGGCCGACCACGGTCATCGTGTAGGCCTGCCCGACGCCGGGGCCGAGCCGGATCTCCTCGTCGAGGGTGTTGGTCTCGAGGTTCCAGCGGTAGAGACGGCCGTCCTCGTTGTTGGCGATCGCGGTGCCGGTGGTGGGGTCGACGGCGATGGAGTTCACGCACCACTCGTAGCGCGAGCCCTTCGGGGTGTGCGGGGGGTGATGCGGCGAGAGCACGGTGCTGACCTCGCGCATGACCTGCACGCGGGAGTAGTCGTCCTTCTGGGCTGCGTGCGGGTCGAGCAGGGCGAGCTCGTTGCGACCGTCACCGTGGGGACCAACGGTGTAGTTGTTGTATTTGCTCACCAGGAGGTACGACGAGCTCCCCTGGTAGCTGGGCACCGAGCTCGCCGGCACCACGGACACGCTCTGGTCCCAGCCGAACGACCCCGGGGTCTCGACCTTGGTGAGGTGAGGGTCGAAGTGGAGCAGCCAGCCGCGGACGTCGTGCTTGACCAGGGGGTTGCCGAGGACGCCGTAGAACACGTCGCCGTCGGGGCCGATCGTCGGCGTCGCGCTGGACGCATCGAACAGGATCGAGGCGGGCTTGTGCGTCTGCGGGTCGCGCAGCTCGTGGCGGTACGCCGGCCTCAGATCCGTGCTGTGAAATCCGACGAGCGAGGACACCTTGCCCGACAGCAACGCGACGTACGCCGTTCGGCCATCGTTGGAGAGTGCGGGAGCACAGTTGTCGACCACGTGGGCGCCACGATGGCGACCCGCCAGGGCCCGCGCTGAGACCCAGCTCCCGCGTCCCGACGGTGAGATGCGTGCGATCCCGTTACGGAGGTGTCCCGGCGCGTCCGGGGTCGCGGCGAACCCGAAGTACAGCGAGCCGTCCGGGCCGGCGGTCAGGGGAGTGGTGATATGGACGTCCCGGCGATACGCGCGACGGTGCGCGCGCCACCGGTCTACGCCGTAGAAGGCCACGCGACGGACGCCGCCGCCCGCGCGGTTGACGTGTCGGCGTATCAGCAGCGTGCCACCAGCTCCGGCCACCGCCACATGCGTGTCGTCCTGGAGGGTGGCCGGGAGGGGTGGTGGACTCTGCGGCTCGGAGTCGAGCGGCGTTGTCGCGTCTGTGTGGAACCGCCACAGCCGAGTGCCGTCCGCGCCGGAGTACGCCACCACCTCGAACCCTCGCCGCGTCCTCAGCCGTGTCGGCACGATCACGGTGTTCGTGCTGGTGATCATCGGCGACGCGTAGTGGGAGGCGGGGCCGTCGTCCGACCTGATGGTGCCCGGGTCGTGGTCGACCTTGACGTGCCAGTGGATGTGGTCCAGCGGCTGCGGCGTCACCGGCGCGACCGCAGTGTGCTGGGCGTTGTTCGCGAAGCCGGTCCACGCCGGCCCGGACGGAGCACCCACGGCCTGGGACGAGCCCGCCGTCGTCGCCGTCACCACCACACAGACCGCGGCCGACGCCACGCTCCCCGCGGCCACGTGTCGTAACCCGATGCTCATGCGCTCCTCCTGTGACCCGGACCTGCGGCAGTATGCCGGTCCCTGCCGGTGAGACGCCTGGCGGTCCGGACGGGTTGCCACGGCGCCCTGATCTAGGCTGCCCGGCGTGACAGCTCATGTCGCCGTCGTGACCGGCGGCAGTCGGGGGATCGGCCGCGCGGTCGTCGAGCGCCTGTCCGCCGACGGCGCGCGGGTGGCGACCTGCGGGCGCGGTGACCGACCGGCGTACCTGTCCGACGACGTGCTGTGGGTCAGGGCGGACGTCGCGAGCCCGGACGACGCGAACCGCCTCGTCGCACACGTCTCCGAGGAGCTCGGACACATCTCCCTCCTGGTCAACAACGCCGGAGTGCTGGTCGCCAAGACCGTCGCCGAGTCGACGGACGCCGACTGGGACCTCCAGGTCGGGGTGAACTGCCGCGGCGTGTTCAACATGTCGCGGGCCGTGCTGCCGCAGATGGCCGAGCATGGCGGCGTCATCGTGAACATCGGCTCCATCTCCGGAGTGGTGGCGGACCTGTCCAGCGCGCTCTACAACGCCTCGAAGGCCTTCGTCCACGCCCTCACCCGGTCGATCGCGGTGGACCACGGGCCGGCCGTGCGATGCAACGCGGTGCTGCCCGGCTGGGTCGAGACGGACATGGCCGACGAGGGCTTCGAGCTCGCCTCCGACCCGGGTGCGGCCCGTCGCGACGCCGTGGCGCGACATCCCGCCGGCCGGATGGGAGAGCCCGCGGACATCGCGAACATCGTGGCCTGGCTGGCCTCCGACCAGGCGGCCTGGGCGACCGGTCAGTGCTTCACCGTCGACGGCGGTCTGACCGCGGCCTCGCCCCTGCGCCCGGAGAGCTTCTGAGGCAGCCGGTTCGAGAGAAAACGCGGACGAAACCGTCGACACGCCCGGCTGGGCGCCGGTTTCGTCCGCGTTTTCCGTCTAGAGGACGTCGCCGAGGTCCAGGGTGGCGATGCGGTCGGGGTCGGTGAGGATGTTGATCTCGACGATCCGCTCGCCGCGGATCACCGGGCAGAACACCGCGATCGGCCGACCGCTCCGGATCGAGAGCAGACCGACGGCGCCGTTGACGAGCACCCAGGTCTGCTCCGGCTCGTGGCCGGAGCGCCGGAACGCCGATGCCTGCGAGGCCACCTCGAGGGCACCACGGACGATCCCGGAGGCCCCCCGGGCACCGCCGTCGGCACGCAGTACGACGTCCGGGTCGAGCACCTCGAGCAGCGCGTCGAAGTCGCCGTCCCGAGCTGCCGACGTGAACGCGTTCAGGACACGCCGCTGGGTGCTGAGGTCGGCGGCCGGAGGCGGCGTGGCGCGCACTCGCCGCCGAGCGCGGCTGGCGAGCTGGGTGGCCGTCGCCGGGGTCGCGTCCACGATCTCGCCGATCTGCTCGAACGGCACTCCGAACATGTCGTGCAGGACGAACGCCATCCGCTCTCGCGGGTTGAGCGTGTCCAGCACCACGAGCAGGGCCAGGGTCACCGCGTCGGACTGCTCGGCCGAGGCCGCCGGGTCGGCGTCGAGCCGGGTCACGACCGGGTCGGGCAGGTGGAAGTCCAGCGGCTCCTCACGGCGCGACTTCCGCGAGCGCAGGGCATCGAGGCAGACGCGGCTCACCACCGTGGTCAGCCAGCCGCGCAGGTTGACCACGTCGCTGGTGTCGGTGCGGGCCAGCCGGAGCCAGGCCTCCTGGACGGCGTCGTCGGCCTCGGTCACCGAGCCGAGCATCCGGTAGGCCACCGAGAGCAGGTGGGCGCGATGCTGCTCGAAGTCCTCGGCCAGCTTCTCTTGGGTCTGCATGTGTCAGGTTCCTCCCTCGTGGTCCGTCATCTCAGTTGACGAACCGAACCGAGAAGACATGACAGGAGACAGACCATGGAAGCACGGATGACCCACCCGGTCTTCCTCGTTCCCGCGGCGATGAAGGCTCTGCAGGCCTACAGCAGTGCGGCCGACGGCCTCGGTGTACCCGAGGTGACGCGCGAGCTGGTGAACCTGCGCGCCAGCCAGATCAACGGGTGCAGCGTCTGCGTCGAGCTGCACGGCACGGCACTGAAGAAGGCGGGCGAGAGCGACGAGCGGCTGTTCGCGGTCGCCGCGTGGCGGGACGCGCCGTACTTCACCGACGCCGAGCGTGCCGCGCTCGAGCTGGCCGAGGCGGTGACCCGGGTCGCAGACCGCGGCGACCCGGTCTCCGACGAGGTCTGGGCCGACGTCGCACGTCACTACGACGAGCAGCAGATCTCGGCGCTGCTGATCGCGATCACCGGCGTCAACGTGTGGAACCGCCTGAACGCCGCCACCCACCAGGTCTCCGGCGCCTGGACCCCCTGAGGCCCGCCGGGGCGGTCGGATCGCCGTAGGCTCCGGCCCATGTCCGACGACCCGATCGCCGCCACCCGCCTGCTGAGCCGCAGCATCGACGCCGAGACCGTCGAGCCGGACGGCGGCTCCGAGGCGTTGTCCACCGCCAGCCGGACCCTCCTCGAGGGTGACCTCGAGGTGGGGCTCTGGGAGGCGGGGCCTGGCACCGACACCGACACCGAGGTCGACGAGACCTTCCTCGTGCTGGCCGGCGCGGGCACGGTGACGTTCGCGGACGGCAGCGCGATCGACCTGCGTCCTGGTGTCCTGGTGCGGTTGCGTGAGGGCGACCAGACGACGTGGAAGATCACCGAGCGCGTCCGCAAGGTGTACCTGATCTGAGCCGCCCGTCGGCGGGTCGTACGCTGCGAGCTGATGTCCAGCTACGCCGGCCGGGTGAGGGTCCCGTGGCCGCTCCGCCGCGAGACCGTCCTCGTCGGGCTCGGCCTGCTGGTGATCTATGTCGTGTGGGGATCGGTCTACGTCGCCATCCGCTACGTCGTCGAGGACGTCCCGTCCCTGCTCTCGATCGGCCTGCGCTACATCGTCGCCGGCAGCATGCTCGCGTCGTACGTCGCGGCTCGTCATGGGGCTGGCATGCTCCGCGCCCCTCGGCACGCCGTGCTCGGCTGTGTCGGGCTGGCGCTGCTGCTCCAGGTGCTCACCAACGGCACGACGACCTGGGCCGAGGGCGCCGGGGTCCAGGCCGGCCCCGCCGCGCTGCTCACCGCGCTGGCGCCGATCGGCATCATCTTCCTGCGTCTGGGGTCCGGCGACCGCCCGCGGGCGGTGACCTGGGTCGGGGTGGTCGTCGGCTTCGCCGGCCTGGCCGTGCTGCTGCTCGGAGGCCGATCGGTGCCGGGCTTCCCGCTGGGGCCCTCGCTGCTGATCGTGGCCTCGGCCGGCTGCTGGGCGGTCGGGTCGTTCCTGCAGCCGCGTCTGCAGCTGCCGTCGCACACGTTCGTCACCACGGCCTACCAGCTCCTGGCCGGAGGCGTGGTGCTCACGGTCGCCGGGCTGGTGGGCGGTGAGCGGACGTCGTTCCACTTCCCGGCCGAGACCTGGCTGGTGCTCGGCTACCTCACCTTGTCGTCGGTCGTGTCATACACGACGTATGTCTGGCTGCTCGCCCGCGCGCCCATCTCGCTGGTCTCCACCCACGCCTACGTGAACCCGGTCGTCGCCGTCCTGCTGGGGTGGGCCTGGCTGGGTGAGCCGATCACCTGGCCGGTCCTGGTCGGCGGAGCGGTCGTCCTGGTGGCGGTAGGTCTGATCATGGCCGAGCGGCGTCGACTTCCCGAGGAGCCACCGGTCACATAGTCGTCAGCCGGTGGTCGTGGGGGGTGTGTACCAGGGCGTCGACCGCACCAGCTTCAGGGCCCGGCTCGTGACGAACGGGTCGGCCTGGTCGTGCAGCCAGGGCCGGCCGATCCAGAGGTAGGCGTCGACGTAGCTCCGGGCGAGCCGGTTGGTCTTCCTCGGCAGCCCCCAGCGCTCGGCACCGACCTTGACGGTCGGCGGGATGCCGATGGTGACGCAGGTCCTCTTGCTCGGGGCGGTCACGGAGCCGCAGACCTTCGGGTTGTTCGCGTCGGCCCCCAGGTCGTAGTCGCCGTACTCGAACGGGTGGCCGTTGGTCGAGGTGTTGATGACGGCCTTGCGGCCGGGATAGCCGAGCCCGTCGAGCTCCTGGGCGATGGCCGCGGCCCGGGCGACCTCGGCGGTGGTGGAGTCGTAGTGCGTGCTGTTGAGGGCGAAGCCGTGGGCGTACTGGATGCCGCCACGCACGAGGATCTTCACCGCGGCGTCGACGCCGCCCTGAGAGCCGGCGTGCGGCCAGTCGGCGGCGCCCGCCTCGATGTAAACGCTGGTGTTCGGCTGGGCGGACAGCTTCTTCGCGGCGTACGAGACGAGGTTCGACGGCACCAGCGAGCCGTGCGGGGCGCACAGGGCGAACGGCGCGTCCGGCTGCAGCACGATCGCGGTGTACGTCGAGCCGACCGCCTGCGCGAAGCTGTCGATCCACTGTCGGTACGACGCGCGCTCGGCCTTGGTGGGGAGCCGGGTGCACGCGTTGTGCTCCCACGGGTTCACCCGGAAGATCGTCATCTGTACGAGGGCCTGCGGGTCACCGTGTTGGGCGTTGACGATGTAGTCGTCGACCTTCTGGGCGATCTGGCTGTCGGGGATCCAGGAGCCGAACCACTTCGCCTTCGGCGCCAGCGCGATGTAGCCGAGCAGGTCCTTGTCGGTGCCGCTGGCCTTCTCGTACGGCGCCCACGCCATCTCCTGCCCACCCTCGTAGGTGCCCCAGGGGCGACCTGCGAGCGGGTTGTCCTCGGCGGACGTGCGGGTGCCCGAGGTCGCGGCGACCGTACGGTCCGCGCGGTGGGACGTCGCCTGGGCGGGCGCGAGCAGGCCGGCAGCCAGGCCGAGCAGCACGGCCAGGGGCAGGAGCGCGCCGCGCAGGGGGCGCATGGGGGGCATGGGGAGCAGTCACCTTTCGGGGGGTGCCCCCAGGATCACCCAGATCCGGCCACGCCGTGGCGGAAAGTCGCAAAACGCAGGGGTGGCTACTCGCGCAGCCGGTACACCCGGCTGATCCCCGCCCTCGCGACGGAGTCCACCTCCGCCATCGGCCCGCCCTTGAGCTTGAACAGCCAGGTGGCGAGGCCGTCGGGGTCGACCGGCGTCCAGCGCGGCAGCGACAGGATCCACGCCTTCTGTCCGCGGCCACGCAGCCGGCCGGGTCGCCTGGCAGAGGGCTGGTGGGAGGGCGGGTCGGAGGGCTGGGTCCAGTGGAGCGTCAGGTTGGTGCGCGACGTCGAGATCGCGGTCAGCCGGTCGAAGGCGACGACGGGTCC
>DATBBE010000136.1:0-53297 GCA_036271155.1 Nocardioides sp.
GCGTGCGGTGCGCGACGGTGACGACTACGTCATCGACGGCACCAAGCACTTCATCAGCCACGCCGACAAGTCCGACTTCGTCGTCCTGTTCGCGGTCACCGGTCAGGAGGAGGTGCGTGGTCGCAAGGTCAACCTGATCACTGGGTTCCTGGTCGACCTCGACACCGACGGCCTGACCGTCGTCCCCGGTCCGTACAGCGTCTCCCACCGCGGCTACCACCACAGCGAGCTGGTCTTCGAGGGCTGCCGGGTGCCCGCCGCCAACCGGCTGGGCGAGGAGGGCAAGGGCTTCGACCTGATGGGCGACTGGCTCGGCGCCAGCCGGCTCACGGTGGCGGCGACCAGCGTCGGTCGGGCCCGCCGCGTGTTCGAGACAGCAACGCAGTGGGCCGCGACGCGCGAGCAGTTCGGACAGCAGATCGGCAAGTTCCAGGGCGTGGGCTTCCAGCTCGCCGACATGGTCACCGAGCTCGAGGCAGCCGAGATGCTGACGCTGCGCGCGGCGTGGAAGCTCGACCAGGGCACGATGACCGACCAGGACGCCGCGATGGCCAAGCTGTTCGCCTCGGAGATGCTGGGCCGGATGACAGACCGGGCTCTGCAGATCCACGGCGGTGCCGGGTTGATGGCCGAGCTCCCGGTCGAGCGCTGGTGGCGCGACGCGCGCGTCGAGCGCATCTGGGACGGCACCAGCGAGGTGCAGCGGCACATCATCAGCCGCTCGCTGCTGCGACCGCTCGGTGCCTGAGGTCCCTGTGCCCGACAGCTCCTCCGGGACGGCGCGCGTCCGCCGGCTCCTGAACCCGCGCAGCATCGCGGTGGTCGGGGGGCGGGCCGCGGAGGTGGCCGTCCAGCAGTGCCGCGCCATCGGGTACGCCGGCGACCTGTGGCCGGTGAACCCGTCCCGCGAGCAGATGGGAGGGGTGCCGTGCTTCACCGATCTGGCTGCCCTTCCCGGGGTGCCGGACGCCGCGTTCGTGTCCGTCAACCGCGAGCGCTCGATCGAGGTCGTGGCGGAGCTCGCGAGACTCGGCGTCGCCGGGGTCGTCTGCCACGCCTCGGGGTACGCCGAGGACGGTGCGGAGGGCGCGAGCCTGCAGCGCGGGCTGGTCGCTGCCGCCGGCGACATGGCGCTGGTCGGGCCGAACACGCTGGGCTTCGTCAACTACCTCGACGGGGCGGCGCTGTGGCCGGAGCAGCAGGGCGGGGAGCGCGTCTCGAGCGGAGTCGCCCTGATCGCGCAGAGCGGCAACATCACCGAGAACCTCACCATGCAACGGCGCTCCCTTCCGGTCGCGACCCTGGTCACCATCGGCAACAGCGCGGTCACCGGCGTCGTCGAGCTGGTCGAGGCGATGCTCGACGACCCTCGGATCACCGCGATCGGGCTGTGCCTGGAGGAGATCCCGGAGGTCTCGGCGTTCTCCCGGGTCGCGATCGAGGCGCTGCGCCGGCGGGTCCCCCTCGTGGCACTCAAGTCCGGCTCCTCCGAGCTGGGCGCCCAGGTGACCTTGAGCCACACCAGCTCCCTCGCGGACTCCGACGTGCTCGTCGACGCGCTCTTCGACCGGCTCGGGATCGCCCGCGTCCACGATGTCGAGACGCTGCTGGAGACCCTCAAGCTGATGCATGTCCACGGCTGTCGGCCGGGCCGGCGGATCACCTCAGCGAGCTGCTCGGGCGGTGAGGCGGCGCTGATGGCCGACCTCGCCCACCGCATCGGCCTCGACATGCCGGCCCTCGACGAGCAGACGCGCGCGCGGCTGCGCGACGTCCTCGGCGAACGAGTGGCGGTGCGCAACCCGCTGGACTACCACACCTACATCTGGGGCGACGGCGACCGGCTCACCGAGTGCTTCACCTCGCTCCTCGACGCGGGCCTCGACCACCATCTGCTGATGCTGGACTTCCCCCGCGCCGACCGCTGCGACGTCGATGAGTTCGAGACCACGGTGGCGGCGTTCGAGAGCGCCCAGCGGAAGACGGGCGCCCGCGCGTGCGTCGTGTCCTCGCTGCCGGAGTCGATGCCGGAGGAGACCGGGCGGCGGCTCCTCGCGGCGGGGATCGCGCCGATGCAGGGCATCGGCTCCTGCCTGTCCGCGATCGCCGCGGCCGACCGCGTGGGGGTCGCCCAGGCAGGCGTCGAGACGATCCTGCCGCTGCCGGCTCCGGGCTCCCCGCCCGGAGGAGCGGTGGTCGCGTGGGACGAGGTCGAGGCGAAGGCGGCGCTCGCGACGTACGGCGTCCCGGTGCCGGCTTCGGCGGTCGCCGACCGCGTCGACCAGCTGCCCGCGCTGGCCACCGGCCTCGGCTTTCCGGTGGTGCTCAAGGCCGTGTCGGCGGAGATCGCGCACAAGTCCGAGGTCGGAGGTGTCGCCCTCGACCTCGGCTCCGAGGACGCCGTACGCCGTGCCGCCGCCGGCATGGCCGGCCTCGCGTCGTCGGATCCGGGTCAGCGGTTCGTGGTCGAGCAGATGGTGGGCGGCGCCGTGCTCGAGCTGCTGGTCGGGGTGCAGCGCGACCAGCGGCTCGGGCTGGGCCTGACGCTCGGCGCGGGCGGCATCCTGGTCGAGCTGGTCGACGACACCGCGACCCTGCTGCTGCCGGCGACCCGGGCGGAGATCCGCGCCGCGCTCACCGGGCTGCGGGTCGGCCCGGTGCTCGAGGGGTTCCGTGGTCGGAGCGCCGACCTCGACGCGGTCGTCGCTGCCGTGGAGGCGATCGCCGCCTTCGCGATCGACCACGCCGACCGGCTCGTCGAGCTCGAGGTCAACCCGTTGCTCGTGCTGCCCGAGGGCGCGATGGCGGTCGACGCGCTGATCCGCTTGGCTGAGCCCGAGGAGGCATCGTGACCGAGGCAGTGCACACCGAGGCGAGAGACGGCGTCCTCGTCGTCACCCTCGACCGGCCCAGCGCCAACGCGATCGACGTGTCGACGAGCCTGGCGCTGTACGACGCGTTCGCGAGGCTGGAGTCCGACGCGTCGCTGCGTGTGGGGATCGTGACCGGGGCCGGCGAGCGGTTCTTCTCAGCAGGCTGGGACCTCAAGGCGGCCGCGGCCGGTGAGGCGGTCGACGCCGACCACGGTCCGGGTGGCTTCGCCGGGCTCACCGAGCTCTTCGGGCGCACCAAGCCCGTGATCGCCGCCGTCAACGGCCTCGCTCTGGGTGGCGGTCTCGAGCTGGCGCTCGCCGCCGACCTGGTGGTCATGGCCGAGCACGCCGAGCTCGCGCTGCCCGAGGTGCGGGTGGGGGTGGTCGCCGACTCCGGGGGTCTCCTGCGGCTGCCACGTCGGCTCCCCGAGGCCGTGGCGCGCGAGCTGCTCCTGACCGGGCGCCGGATGAGCGCCGACGAGGCCGGGGGCTGGGGCCTGGCCAACCGCGTGGTCCCAGGGGCTCAGCTCATCGACGCCGCCCTCGCGCTCGCCGCGGAGATCCGCGCCGGCGCCCCGCTGGCCGTCGCCGCGGTGCAGGAGGTGCTGGCCGCGACCTCCGGCCTCGACGTGAAGGAAGGCTTCGCCCGGATGCGCTCGGGCGATCTGCCGGCGTACCGCGCGATGCTGACGTCCGAAGACGCCCTCGAGGGCCCGCGCGCCTTCTCCGAGAAGCGGCCCCCGGAGTGGCAAGGGCGCTGACCCCTCCGGCACCCCGTCAGAGTCGGAGGACAATGCGTACGCCCCCATCGCCCCATGAATCCCACCAGCCCCACCGTGAGGGCACTTCTGGCGCTTCTCGGGCGTTGCAACGCCTGAGAAGCGACGGGATACCCGGCTCACCGGGTATCCCGACGGACCCCCGGCGACCCCCGGCGTTCAGGCAGGTTCGTCCGCGTTTTCTCCCGCGGTCGGCTCCCCTGCCCGGACGACGATGACGCCACCGAGAAGCAGGAGGCCGCCGAGCAGCTGGATGGCGTGGGGCAGCTGGCCGAGCAGCAGCCAGGCGAAGACCACGCTGAAGAGCACCTCGAACAACCCGAGGAACGAGGCCAGTCGGGCACCGAGGGCGCGGCTCGCGAGGACGCCTGAGACGTAGGAGACCGCGGCGGTGATGACTCCCAGGGCGAGCACCGCGACCCACCACACCACGTGGGCGCCGTTGTACGTCGCGGCCGAGGTCGACGCCGACATGTCCACCAGCCCGACGAGGCCGGCCAGCCCCAGCAGGACCGAGCCCACGGTCAGCCCCCCGGCGGCCAGGACGACGGGTGGCAGACCGTTCTCCTCCCCCGACGAGACCACGAAGAAGAACGCACAGCCGACCATCCCGCCGAGAGCCCACAGGACGCCGATGCCGTCGACCGACCCGACAGCGAAGACGTCGAGCACCAGGAGGAGCCCGGTGATCGCGACGGCGGCGCCCGCCAGCGTGAGGCGAGACGGCGCCTGGTGGTGCCGTGCCCACATCCAGCACACGACCGCGACCGGCGCGACGTACTCGACCAGGATCGCGATGGCCACCGGCAGTCGCTCGATGGCGTTGAAGTAGGCGAACTGGCATCCGGCCACGGCCACGAACCCGAACGCGACCAGGAACCCCGCGTTGGCCCGGAGCAGGTGCCAGCGCCCTCGCAGCGACACGGCTGCCGGGCCGGCGAGGGCGAGCGCGCCCACACCGATCCGGCACAGCACCAGCGCGGCCGGAGACCAGCCAGCGTCGAGCAGACCCGCAGCGAGCGCTCCGGAGAGACCGAACGAGGCGGCCGCGAGCATCGCGTAGGCGAGACCTACCCGAGCACGCGTGGCAGCGTGAACGGGGGTGTCATGAGTCATCGTCGCCATGGTTCATGACGCTACGGGCGCAGGGTGTAATCTGTCAACGTGGTTTTCACCCATGACACCGAGTCTGCGCTGCTGGCGGCCGTGGCGCTGGTGAACTCCGCCGAGGAGCCCGACACCCTGACCAGCATCGGCGACCTCGCGTCGTTCCTCGACGACCACGAGTTCACCGGCACCCGGCTCGGGAACGACGCCGAGCTGACGGCCGTGCGCGACCTGCGGCCACGACTGCGGGCGCTGCTCACCAGCGACCGCGACGAAGCCGCCACGCTCGTCAACCACCTGCTCGGCGAGGAGCACGCACTCCCCCAGCTGGTGCGCCACGGCGAGCACGACTGGCACGTGCACGCGGTGGCACCGGACGCGCCGTTGGCCACGCGGATGGCGGTCGAGGCGGCGATGGCGATGATCGACGTGATCCGGGCCGACGAGATGTCCCGACTCGACGTGTGTGCCGACGACGACTGCCGCGGACTCGTCCTCGACCTCTCCCGCAACCGGTCGCGCCGCTTCTGCAGCACGACCTGCGGCAACCGCGCCGCCGTCGCGGCCTATCGCGCCCGGCAGCGCTGAGCCGATGGGCGCTCCTCCCGGACACGTGGCTGTGATCGGGGCGTCCGGAAAGACGGGTCGGGCGATCTCGGCTGCACTGACGCAGCGAGGGTGCGCGGTCGTCTCCGTCGGACGCGCCGCATGGCCGCGCCTGCCTGAGGTGCTCGCGGGCTGCGACGCGGTCAGCGTGGTCGCACCGAACCTGCACCCCGACGAGCCGGCGTTCGTGGGCGAGGTGCTGGCGGCGGCTGAGGTCGCCGGCGTCGAGCGGGTCGTCTACCACTCGGTCGCCGCGCCGTACGCCCCGTCGATGCCGCACCATCTCGGGAAGGCCCGGGCCGAGGACGCCGTCCGTCGCTCCGCATCCGCCTGGACGATCCTCCAGCCCTGCGCCTACGTCCAGAACTTCCTGCCGGCGCTGCGCTCCGGCGCCGCCACGCTCGCCGTGCCCTACGACGTACGCCGGAGGTTCGGGCTGGTGGATCTCGCCGACATCGCCGAGGCGACCGCGACCGTGCTGCTCGGCGAGGGCCACATCGGCGCGACCTACGAGCTGGGTGGGCGGGTGCCCGCCTCGGTCGCCGATGTCGCGGCGGCTGCCAGCGGGGTGCTCGGCCGCAGGGTGACCGCCGTGCGCATCGACCCGGAGGCGTGGGCGACAAGCGAGGGGGCGGCCCTCGACCCCCGCGAGCGGACCTGGCTGACGGCGATGTTCCGCTACTACGACGAGCACGGCCTGCCGGCAGGCGGTCGGGTGCTGCGCGACCTGCTCGGTGCGCCCGCCACGTCACTGAGCCACACCCTGCGACGCGAGCTGACTGGTCCAGGCTGAGGCTTCCGGACGCACCTCGTCCGCAATCGTGGCTACCGTGCTGCCATGGCCATCGCACGCTTTCCTGCCTTCGTCCTCGACTGCCCAGACCCCCGCGCTCTCGCCACCTTCTACGGCGCGCTGCTCGACTGGCCCGTCAAGGCCGACGACGGCTGGGCGGACATCCGCGCCGACTACGGCGACTGCATCAGCTTCCAGAAGGTCGAGGGGTACACGTCCCCTCAGTGGCCAGCGCAGGATGTCCCTCAGCAGATGCACCTCGACGTGGTCGTCGAGGATCTCGACGCCGCCGAGGCGGCCGTCCTCGAGCTGGGCGCCACCAAGCACGACCACCAGCCGGGTACGACGTTCCGGGTCTTCCTCGACCCGGCCGGGCATCCGTTCTGCCTGTGCGTGAGCTGAGGTGAGCGTGGTTTCGACGGGCACCACCGACGGGCTCACGGTGCGTCCGCTGACCGCGGAGACCTGGGAGGCGTTCGCGGACCTCGTCGAGCGCCACAACGGCGTGTTCGGCGGCTGCTGGTGCACGTACTTCCAGACCATGCAGTCCGAGAAGACCTTCGAGGCAGCGAGCAACCGCGAGCTCAAGGAGCGGCTGGTCCGCGAGGGCAGGGCCCACGCCGCCCTCGTCTTCGACAGGGACGTCGCCGTCGGGTGGGCGGAGTTCGGCTCCTGCGCGGAGCTGCCGAACATCTACCACCGCAAGCAGTACGACGACGAGGCAGACCTGACACCGGACTACCGGATCACCTGCATCTTCACCGACAAGAGGTACCGCCGACGTGGCGTCGCCAAGGAGGCGTTGGGAGGGGCGCTCGACCTGATCGCGCGAGCCGGCGGCGGCGTCGTCGAGGGCTACCCCCACGACCCCGCCGGGAAGCGGGTCGCGGTGCTCTACAACGGCACCCGGGGCATGTTCGAGGAGGCCGGCTTCGAGCTGGTCCGCACCAAGGGCCAGCGCAACACCGTGATGCGCAGGACGGTCTCTCCCGCTGGTTGACTGGCGGCATGACGTGGACCGACGACGAGCTGCTGGACGCCGTACGTCGCGCCCTCGCCGGAGCCCGTCCCGCTGCGTCGGCGTCGGGTCAGCGCGGTCCCCTGAGCAGGTCATGGGACTTCGCGGGTGCCGACGTCGTGCACGGCGCGATCCGCGTGTTCTTCACCGTGGGGCCGAACCGGTGGGCCTTGTGGGCGGTGGACTACTCCCTCGACGACCTTCCAGCCGGGCCGAACACCGGAGCTCCGTGTGACTCGGCCGCCGAGTGGGCTGGCGAGATCTGGACCGACATGGACGAGCAGATCGACACCGGAGCCCTCCTCCGTGCGCAACGGTCCATCGGACCGGACGGGGTCGCGCTCGTGCGCTGGCGCTGAGAGCCGGCTGGCTCAGCGGCGGGCGCCGTCGAGGAAGCGGCGGAGCACCTCCAAGAAGACCTCGGGCTGCTCGGAGTGGACCCAGTGGCCGGCCTGCTTGACCGTCACCAGGCGGTTGGCGGGGAACAGGCGGTCCATCGCGTCGGCGTACGCCGGCTGCACGTAGTCGGAGCGCGCTCCGGCGACCCACAGCACCGGACCCTGGTACGGCGGGGTGTCGGCCAGCTGGTCCTGCGGCCACCCGCCGATCACGGGGAGCCCCGCCCCGAGCACCTCGAGGTTGGCCTGCCAGCGCCAGCCGTCACCGTCCCTACGCAGGTTCTGGAGCAGGAAGGCGCGCACCGTCGGGTCGGGCACGGACCCCGCCAGCGCGGTGTCGGCATCGCCGCGCGACGCCAGCGTCGCCAGGTCCAGCCCGCGCATGGCGTCGACGTACCCCTGGAACTCCGACAGGCGGTCGTAGGCGACCGGTGACACGTCGACCACGCACAGTCGCTCCACGAGGTCGGGATGCCGCAAGGCCAGCACCATGGCCACCTTCCCCCCGAGCGAGTGCCCGACCAGCCCTACCGGGTCGTCGGCGTCGAGCAGCTCGGCGACCTGGTCGGCGACCCGCAGGTAGTCGAAGGTGTCGTCCCAGCCGGAGCGGCCGTGGTGGGGCAGGTCGACGAGCAGCACCCGGTGCCGGTCGGCCAGGCCCTTGGCGACCTGCGTCCAGTTCCGCCCCTGACCGAAGAGTCCGTGCAGGAAGACCACCCGCGAGCCCCGCTCGCCGATGACCGTCGCGTGTGTCAGCACCACCGGCGTACGCCGTGCCTGGTCAGCTCGACGTCGCGGCGCACCACCGCAATCTGGTCGCCCACGTGCTGGCAGGTCCAGCGGAACGCCTGGTCGTGGTACTCGACCGCCAGCACGTGGCGGCCGTAGTGGTCGACGTACGACGCGCACTCGCGGTACTGCCCACACTGCTCGGCGACCGCGAAGTCGAACCCGACCCGCGTCCCGTCCCACTCCGCCCAGTTCTTCTGCGCGGCGGCCAGCCCGGCTGCGTGCGCGCCCTTCACCAGCAGCGCGGCGTACCGCTTGTTGTCGCGTGGGGTGAGCAGGTGGTGGCTGCGGCTGAACGAGTCGAGGTTGTCGTACTCCACCGCGTCGAAGCCGTCCTTGGCACACCGGTCGGTCCAGCGGCCCATGACCGCCGCGAGCGCCTTCCGCTTCGCGGCCGTCCGGGTGTCCAGCAGCCACTCACCCCAGACCGAGTCGACCACCGGCCGGCCGCCGTCCTTCAGGACGAGCCTCCAGTGCCGATGCCAGAACCGCTTCTGCTCGACCTGGGTCTGGTAGCCGTTGACGTAGCAGATGTCGTACTTCCCGGGGAGCGGCTTGGCGAGCCGGTCGCGCTCGACGATGCCGACGTGAGCCGGCACCGGCCGAGCCCCGCCGAGCTGGTAGTCCCAGTCGGTGCCGACCGGCGGCAGGGTGACGGACCTCCCGGCGTACGCCGGCGCGAGGAGGCCGGTGAGAACGAGCAGCACGACCGGAAGCACCGGAGCGAGAAGGGATCTCCGCATGTCAGATGTCGAAGCCGTCGAAGAGGTTGCCCACGCCGTCTCCGATGCCACTGGCCAGATCGCCGATGCCGCCGAGCACGTCGCCCATGCCCTCGCCCATCCCGGCGGCCAGGCCCCCGAGCCCGTCACCGAGGCCGTTGAACATGAAGCCCATGAAGATCCAGTCGAGCGGCCCGAAGCCACCGAAGTAGCCGGCCGCGTAGGGCTGGTAGGCGCGCCCGCCCTGCCAGTAGGGCACGCGCTGGGTGCCGACCATCACCTGACGCGAGTCGGGCTCGGCGCCCGCACGCACCCGCTCCGCGTCGAGCGCGCACGCCGGGACCTGCCGCTCGGCACCGCCGACCGGGGCGAACGGGACGTCCGCGACTGACAGCCCGTGCCGAGGGTCGAAGAAGCAGGCCGGGCGCCGCTGCGGGAGCGGCTCGCCGGCCACCCGGGCTCGCACGCAGGCAGTGGCGTAGCGACCGTCGTCGAGGATCTTGGTGACGTCCTGGACCTGCGCGGGGCGCTCGATCCGGTCGGCCGCCGTCTTGGCGGCCTCGTAGGCGTCCAGCGCGCGCTGGTAGTCGGCGTTCGCGCCCTGGTCCAGCTGCCGCCCGGCCAGCTCGAGATCGAGGTCCTGGAGCTCCACCCCGAGGGCGGTGACATCCTCGAAGGTCATCTTCTTCACCGGCTCGAGCTCGGCGGCGGCACGCTGCGCGGCGAGCCGCTTGCCGCGCCGGCGTACGACGACGAAGGCCGCCACGGCCAACACCACGAGGACCAGGAGCACGACTCCACCCATGGCCAGAGCCTACGTGGTGCTCAGCCCTCGCCCGCCGCCCGAAGAGCGCGGCCGCCCATCTCGGCGAGGGCGGTCCGGAGCTCTGCGGGCTCCTGCACCTCGAACTCCCAGCCCAGCAGGGAGAGGTGGAACGCGAGGCCGTACAGCGTCTCCGCGCCTGCTTCGAGCAAGGTCGTGTCGTCGTCGATCGCGGTGAGCACGACCGACCGCACGCTGGTGCGCTCTGCCAGCTCGCGCAGCGGTGCATGGACGACGACGCGTGCCTGGAACCGGTACGCCGCGCTGGCCACGGCTCGCTGGACGTACGCCGCGGGGTCTTCGTGCTCCCGCTCCCGGAATCGCCACGTCGTCGGCGCCACGGCGCGCATCCGGTCGAGCCGGAAGGTGCGCCAGTCGTCGCGGTCGACGTCGTAGGCCATGAGGTACCACCGGCGGCCCGTCGCGACCAACCCGACCGGCTCCACGGTGCGTGCGCTCGGCGTCTTGTCGCGTGACTCGTAGTCGAACCGCACCCGCACCGTGTCGCGGACCGCCCGGGCGAGCCGGAGCAGCGCCTCTCCGTCCACCGTGGCCTGACCGGAGTCGAGGGTCTGGGTCGCCTCGTGGATCGCGCGCACCTCGCCACGCAGCCGCGGAGGCATGACCTGGTCGAGCTTGGCGAGCGTGCGCAACGCCGCCTCGCTCGCGCCGGAGACCGTGCCTCCGGCGGCCATCCGCAGCGACACCGCGACGGCGACGGCCTCGGCGTCGTCGAGGAGCAGGGGCGGCAGTCCGCGCCCGCGGCCGAGCTGGTAGCCCCCGCCGATCCCCTGCGTCGCGTGCACCGGGTAGCCCAGGCGGCGCAGCCGCTCGACGTCGCGCCGGATGCTGCGGGTGGTCACGTCCAGCCGATCGGCGAGCTCCGGCCCGGTCCAGACCGCACGCTGCTGGAGCAGCCCCAGCAGGCGCAGCACGCGCTCGGTGGTCTCGGCCATGGCACGAGTCTGCCAGTGATAGCGGACCGAACCTGTCCTGTTTCCACGAGAGACTGTGAGCAGTCGCCACCCACCACCGAAGGGAACCCTCATGGCTCTCCACGTCCCGCCCGTCACCGACGAGACCGACGCCATCGCCGCCTTTCTCGGCCAGGCCCAGGACGCGTTCCGCGTCCTCCTCCACGGTCTGACCTCCGCCCAGGCCTCGATCGCGCCGAGTGCCTCGAGCCTGTCGGTCGGAGGGCTGGTCAAGCACGCGACGACGGTCCAGCGGGGCTGGCTCGCCAGCGCCGAGGCGGCGCCGCAGCCGGCGCCGGAGACCGAGCGCTCCGAGGGCGTCGAGGACTACCTGGAGGGCTTCACGTTCCGTGAGTCGGACTCCATCGAGGACCTCCTGGCGGCCTTCGACGAGGTGTCCGCAGCGGTGCTCGACGGCGTACACCGGATCGACCTCGACACCCCCGTCCCGGTGCCCGACGCGCCGTGGTTCCCCCAGGACGTCGAGTCGTGGAGCGTCCGGTGGGTGTGGTGGCACCTGATGGAGGAGCTCAGCAGGCATGCCGGGCACGGCGACATCGTCCGCGAGACCGTCGACGGCGCGACGATGTATCCCCTGGTCGCTGCCCGCGACGGCCTGCCCGACCTGCCGTTCCTCAAGGCCTGGAAGCCGGCCGCGGCTAGCGTGGCGCCGTGACCGAGAGCGACGAATGGGCCACGCGCGGGTGGAACGCCCGGCTGCGCGACCAGCTCGACTTCCACTACCGCCAGCAGGTCCGGCCACGGCTGCACGGACTGACCGACGACGAGTACTACTGGGAGCCGGTCCCTGGCTCGTGGAGCCTGCGCCGCCGAGGCGAGGAGACGACGGACGACGCGGCCGGCGGCGGGGAGCTGGTGCTCGACTACTCCTGGCCGGAGCCGACACCGGCCCCGGTGACCACGATCGCGTGGCGGCTGGGCCACGTCATCCGCAGCTGCCTCGCCCAGCGCACCGCGAGCCACTTCGGCGGCCGTCCCGCCGAGCCCGAGACGTGGGTCTTCGCCACCACGGCCGGCGAGGCCCTCGACCAGCTGGACGCGGCGTACGACGCGTGGTCGGCGGGGGTGGAAGGCCTGGGCGAGGAAGGGCTCGATCGCCCGTGCGGACCAGCCGAGGGGCACTTCGCCGAGGCCCCGATGGCCGACCTCGTGCTGCACATCAACCGAGAGCTGATCCACCACGGGGCCGAGATCTGCCTGCTCCGCGACCTCTACCCCCACCGCACGACGTCCGGCACGACAGGAGAGTCCCGATGAGCCGCACCATCCAGATCACCTTCGACTGCTACGACCCAGCCGCCCTCTCCGCGTTCTGGAACGAGGCGCTCGGCTACCAGTTCGACGCTCCGCCGCCGGGCTTCGCGACCTGGGAGGAGGCGCTCGACCACTTCGGCGTACCCGAGGAGGACCGCAACAACGTCTCGGCCTCGGTCGACCCCGAGGGTGTCGGGCCGCGCCTGTTCTTCCAGAAGGTGCCGGAGGACAAGGTGGCGAAGAACCGGATTCACCTCGACGTCCGCTCCGCCCCCGGACTGCAAGGCGACGAGCGGATGGCCGCGCTGGAGTCGGAGTGCGCTCGGCTGGCCGCCCTCGGCGCGACCAGGGTCAGGCGCGCCGAACCCGAGCCGCCCATGAGCGCCGGGTTCATCGTGATGCAGGACCCCGGGGGCAACGAGTTCTGCCTGGACTGACCGGATGATGGCCGGACCGAGAAAACGCGGAGCAGTTCGCCGACACGCCCGGGTCACCGACCGGTTTGGTCCGCGTTTTCCGTCACTGGTCAGCCGGGGTCCGGGCCGATCTCACGGTGGACGGCGAGGTAGCGCTCGACCCGGCGGTCGGGGACCAGCCACATCAGGGCGACGACCACGAACGGGACCAGGCCCAGCCAGGGCTCCACGAACGCCAGGGCGATGCCCACGACGTAGATCACCGGGGAGAGCTTGCCCTTGAGGTCCCTCCCGACGACGTCGCGCAGTCGTGGCCCTGCGACCGGCAGGCGCATCATCCGCAGCTGGAGCACGTAGTAGGCGAGGGCGGCGCCGAGCAGGTTCACGCCGTACACCACGGTCGGCGTGCGGGCGACGTGGAAGTCGTCCAGCCAGGCCGTGGTGAAGGGGTACAGCGACAGCCAGAACAGCAGGTGCAGGTTGGCCCACAGCACCGACCCGTCGACGTAGTCGACGATCTGGAACATGTGGTGGTGGTTGTTCCAGTAGATCCCGATGTAGACGAAGCTCAGCACGTAGGTCAGCAGGCCGTAGCGGCTGTCCTGCCAGAGATCGTGCAGATGAGGGCCCGTCGGCAGCTTCAGCTCCAGCACCATCACCGTGATGATGATCGCGAGCACGCCGTCACTGAAGGCTTCGAGCCGGCCGGTCGACATGCGCCGATGCTAGGGCGTCAGCCCAGGACGTCATACGTTCTGTTGGCTATGGGCCACGATTCGTCTGACGTCCCCAGATGTCGCGATCAGGCGGAGTAGTCGCGGAAGCCGCGCTTGGTCTTGCGCCCGAGGTAGCCGGCGGTCACCAGGTGCTCCAGGAGGGGCGCGGGGGCGAAGCCGGGCTCGCGGAACTCGAGGTACAGCTCGCGCTGGATCGCCAGCGACACGTCGTTGCCGACCACGTCGAGCAGCTCGAACGGCCCCATCGGCAGCGCGCAGCCCTGCTTCATGGCGATGTCGATGTCGTCGGCGGTGGCGTAGTGCGCCTCGAGCATCTTCACCGCGTCGTTGAGGTAGGGGAACAGCAGGGCGTTGACGATGAAGCCGGCTCGGTCGCCGCACGAGACCGCGACCTTGTCCAGCGTCTCGCACAGCGCCAGCACGGTCTCGTGGACCTCGTCCGCGGTGGTGACGGTCGAGACCACCTCGACCAGCTGCATCACGGGGGCTGGGTTGAAGAAGTGCATGCCGACGACGTCCTGCGGCCGCTTCGTCGCCGTCGCCAGCGAGATCACCGGCAGGCTGCTCGTCGTGGTCGCCAGGATCGCGCCCGGCTTGCAGATCTCGTCGAGGTTCTCCATCAGCGTCGTCTTCACCGCGAGGTCCTCGGCGACCGCCTCGACCACCAGGTCGGCCTGCGAGAGGTCGTCGAGGCTGGTGGTGCCGACGAGCCGGGCCAGGACCTCGCCCTTCGCGCTCTCCTCGAGCTTCCCCCGCTGGATGGCCTTGTCCAGCGAGCGCTCGACGGCGCCGCGCACGCCGTCGACCTTGGCGGCGGAGCGGCCGACGTAGGTGACGGCGTACCCCGCCCGAGCGAAGACCTCGACGATGCCGGTCGCCATCGTGCCGGTGCCGACCACCCCGACGGTGTGCACGGCCCGCTTCAGCTGCGGGCGGTGCTCGGCGTCGGGTGACTGTGCGTCGGCGACGACGATCGGGCTGTCGGGGCCTTCGTAGGTGTAGAAGCCGCGGCCGGTCTTGCGGCCGAGGAAGCCGGCCGTCACCAGCTGCTTGAGGATCGGGACCGGTGCGTGTAGTCGGTCCCGGCCCTGCTTGTACATCGTGTCGAGGATCTCGTACGCCGTGTCAAGCCCGATCAGGTCGAGCAGCGCCAGCGGGCCCATCGGGTAGCCGCAGCCGTAGCGCATCGCGGCGTCGATGTCCTCGCGCGTCGCGAACCTCTGCTCGTACATCGAGGCCGCGTGGTTGAGGTAGCCGAACAGCAGCGTGTTGGCGATGAAGCCGGCTCGGTCACCGCAGATCACGGGGTTCTTGCCGAGCCGGGCCACGAGGGTCTTGACGTCCTCGAGCACCTCCGGCTCGGTGACGACCGTGCGCACGATCTCCACGAAGCTCTGCACCGGCGCCGGGTTGAAGAAGTGGACGCCGATCACGCGTCCGGGATGGAGGTTGGCGGTCGAGATCTCGGTGACGCTGAGGCTCGAGGTGTTCGTGGCCAGGATCGTGTCCGGCTTCACAATGCCCTCGAGCTCGCGGAAGATGGACTTCTTGATCTCGATCGACTCCACGACCGCCTCGACCACGAGGTCGGCGTCGGCGAGGTCGTGCATGCTGGTCGAGAAGGTCACCCGCCCGACCAGCTCGCGCTGGTCCTCCTCGCTGAGCTTGCCGCGCTTCACCGCTCGTCCCGTGGAGTGCTCGAGGTGCTGGCGGCCGCGCTCCAGGGCGTCCTCGCCGACCTCGACGCCGATCACCGAGAAGCCGTTGCGGGCGAAGACCTCGGCGATGCCGGCACCCATCGTGCCGAGACCGACCACGCCGATCGTGGTGAACTCCCGGCTGGTGCTCTGCGGGTCGGGCGCGGCGGCATCGGTGGGGCTGCTCGTCATGGGGCGCATCCTCCCACGCACGTGGCAGCGCTCACCGCGAGGTGGCTCACAGTCGCCGGCGGCCCCCTCCACCCCCCACCGTGGCCGGATCGATACCGATTCGTCTCCTGGTCGCGCCTCGCGAGCCCTACCCTCGGCCCAGGCTCGACCGGGACGGAGGCAGCCATGCGTCGGTCGCCCTCGTACAC
The DNA here is from genome assembly GCA_036271155.1 of Nocardioides sp. Taxonomy (GTDB): domain Bacteria; phylum Actinomycetota; class Actinomycetes; order Propionibacteriales; family Nocardioidaceae; genus Nocardioides. The sequence continues at coordinate 15,388 of DATBBE010000136.1, forward strand.
CGCCGCACTCCTCGTGGCGACCCTCGGCCTGACCGGCTGCGGCGGTGGCCCCGACTCAGCTCCGAGAGCCCGGCCAGGTGCGCCGAACGTTCCGTGCCCGGCGAACAGCAGCTGCAACCAGGGCCTCCCCTTCGCCGACGGTCCTGCCACCGTCCCTGGAGCCACCAGCGGGGGCCACATCTCGGTGCTGACCCGGGACGCCATCCCCACGCTGGACCCTGCGGCTGCCTCCTCGCGGGCCATCTCGTCGATCCTGAGCGGGCTCGTGACCCGGTCGCTGACGCAGTACCGGTACGACCCGGCGAGCAGGCAGATGACCCTGGTGCCCGACCTGTCCATCAATCTGGGGATCCACAACGACGACTTCACGCAGTGGCACTTCACGGTCCGTCGAGGCGTCCGCTTCGACGACGGCTCACGGGTCACCGCCCACGACGTGGCCCGAGGGATCCGCCGGTGCCTGCAGGCACGGGCGTTCCCGGCCGGCCCGTGTCGCGACGTGCCCATCCGCACCGTGAAGGTGCACGGGGACCTTCTCCTGATCCACCTCAGCGCGCCGTACCCGGACTTGCCCTACCTGGCGGCCACGCCGGCCTTCGGGCCGGTCCCGCGGGGCATCGACGCCACCGATGACGCGTACGCGCGGCACCCCGCGGCGACAGGCCCCTACCGGATCCGGAGCTATCGCCCCGGGCATCGCCTCGTGCTGGTTCGCAACGCAGAGTGGGACGCCACGACCGACCCGGCTCGGACGCAGTACCCCGAGGGCTACGACATCCGCGGCGGCGTGTCCGACACCAGGATCGCGCAGATCCTTCGCCACGACCGTGGGTCCGCACAGACCACGCTGACCTTCGACGACATGCGTTCCCGGGAGCTCTCGGAAAGGCCCAGAGAGAGACAGCTCGTGCTCGGAGGATCTCCGTGCACGACGTACCTCGTCCCGGACAACCGCACCATCACGAGCCCGGAGGTGCGCCGGGCCCTGATCTGGGCCTACCCCTACCGAGACGTCCTGCGTGCCGAAGGACTGACTCCTGGCCGGACCGCGGTCCCCGCGACCAACCTCCAGCCGCCCGGCATCCCGGGTCGCACGTCGATCTCGGGGCGCGGGCACGCCGGGTTCGCGACCGCGCCCGACGTCGCCCACCGTCTCCTGGAGCGCGCCCATGCACTGGCCACCCGGGTCCGGTTCCACTCGCCTGACGACCCTGCAGGCGTGCTGGTCCGCAAGGCTTTGGCGCGCAGCCTGCGCGCGTCCGGCTTCGACCCGCAACCTGTCGGCTCGGGCGCTCCCGTCGACCTGCGCACGAAGACCCACTGCGGGGCGTGGCCGAGCGGGGAGCAGTGGCTGCCTCCGGTCTACGGCTCGCAGCGCGTCCCGGGATTCTCCCCACCCTCCGTCGCGCGCGAGATACGTCGCATCGAGGCGCAGCCGATCAACCGGCAGGCGCAGGAGTGGAACGCCCTCGACCGCGGGATCCTGCAACGGTGGCAACCCATCGTCCCGGTCTGGTACGCCGGGGTCGCGATGGCGCACGGCTCCCGTATCCACGGCATGGCCGACGACAGCGTGCACGGCATGCCGACCTGGCAGCGGCTCTGGATCGGCACCGGATCGTGACCGCAGAGGGCTCCGATGGTGCCTAGGATCGAAGGTCTTCGCCCCGGAGTCTCGGACCGGGGCCGAGAGCAAGGACCTCGCATGCGGCGCTCCCCTCTCCTGATCGTCCTGGCCTCCACCGCCCTGGCCATGAGCGCGTGCGGAGGAGGCGGCAGCTCGTCGCAGCCACCCCCGCAGGCCGACACGAAGAACGTCAACGACTCCCCCGGCCAGTTCGAAGGCGGGCCGCAGGGCCCGGTGACCATCCCCGGCGCCCGGAAGGGCGGGATCGTCACGGTTCTCACCCAGACCGGCCTGACGACCTCGATCGACCCGGCGGACGCCTACTACCTCGACACCATCTCGATCGACAGCAACCTGATCACCCGCTCGCTGACCCAGTACCGGTACGACCCGAAGACCGAGCAGATGGTGCTGGTCCCGGACCTGGCGACCGACCTCGGGCGCCACAACGACGACTACACGAAGTGGCAGTTCACCATCCGCAAGGGCGTGAAGTTCGAGGACGGGTCGAGGGTGACCGCGAAGAACATCGCCTGGGGCATCCAGCGGTGCATGGACACCGCGACGTTCCCCACCGGCCCCTGCCAGTACTACGCGAACGCCTACTTCCGCGGCGGGTCGTCGTACAAGGGCCCGTACACAGCGCCGCGCCAGAAGTTCGACGCCGTGTCGGTCAAGGGCGACAGACTCACGATCACGCTGGACCACCCCTTCCCGGACATGGCGTACTGGGGCACGTTCCCGGCGATGGGGCCGGTGCCGCTCGGCAAGGCGTCCGACCCGGCCACGTACAAGAATCACCCGCTCGCCACCGGGCCGTACATGGTCAAGAGCTACAGCCCGGCCAAGGAGCTGGTGCTGGAGCGCAACCCCTCTTGGGACCCCAAGACCGACCCGGGGCGCACGGCGTACCCCGACGGCTACGACTTCAAGACCCAGCAGCAGCCGGAGAAGACCGACCAGATCCTGCTGGCCGACACCGGCAGCGGGCAGACCACGCTGACCTACGACAACCTGCTGGCACCCGACTACCAGCAGCTCGTCGCGAAGGACCCCGACCGGCTGACCCTCGGCGGGGTGCCGTGCACGTTCTACTGGGCGCCGGACAACCGCAAGATCACCGACCAGCGCGTCCGTGAGGCGCTCTCCTGGGCCTATCCCTACAAGGACGCGATCCTGGCCGGCGGGGACATCCCCGGAGTCACAGCGCTACCCGGGAACAACCTGATGCCGCCAGGCATCCCGGGTCGGAAGGCCTACGACGTCACCGGACGGGACGCGTTCGAGACCGACCCCGCCAGGGCGCACGCGCTGCTGGAGCAGGCCGGGGCGGTGGGGTACGACATCCGGTTCCTGTTCCGCGCCGACGACCCGTCGAGCGTGAAGGTCAAGGACGCCGTCGTGAAGGCGCTGACGACCGCCGGGTTCAAGGCCACTCCGGTGCCGACCACGATTGCCGACTACGTCGCCGACCGCGGGAAGACCACCTCCGACCTGAACGTCCGCTCGGCGAGCTGGTGCTCCGACTGGCCGTCGGGCAGCACCTGGATCCCGACGGTGTACGCCGACACCAAGCCGGACCAGACCGGGTCACTGGGCGGTGACTATGCGGCCTTCCACGAGCCGGCGGTCCAGTCCAAGGTCGCGGCCATCGACAAGCTGCCCCTCGACCAGCAGCCGGCGGCGTGGAACGCGCTGGACAGGCTGGTCATGCGGAGGTACTTCCCGCTGTTCCCGACCTACTACGGCGGCGAGGCGATGGCGCACGGCTCGCAGATCCAGGGGATGGCCGACGACCCGACGACGGGCATGCCCACGTGGAAGCAGATCTGGGTCGACCAGTAGCCCCCACGTGATCGTGCTAGCGCTCCACGAGGGCCAGCACCTCGTCGGCGCAGCCCCACGACAACGTGACGCCGGCGCCTCCGTGGCCGTAGCAGTGCACGACGTCTCCGACCCGCTCGAGGCGTACCTCGGGCCGGGCGGGCCGCAGACCGACCTTGTGTCCCAGGACCTTCGCGCGCGCCACCGCGGGCACCAGCTCGGTGGCCCGCCGCACGATGTCGGCCGCGACGTCCGGCGACGGCGTACGGCTCCAGTCCCCCTCGTCGTCGGTGCCGCCGAGGATCACGTCATCGGTCCGCGGGATGACGTACGTCGGGCCGTCCTCGGCCAGCCACCACTCGTCCAGTCCGAACTGCTCGACGACCACGACCTGCCCGCGCACCGGCGTGCTGGTGGGGTCGTCGGCCAGCTTGCGAGACCCCAGACCGGAGCAGTTCACGACCAGAGGCGCCTCGGGCAGGGAGGCCAGCGCCATCCGGGTGATCGTTCCGCCCTGCTCCTCGACGCGGCCGGCGAGCCCGGCGAGGTAGCGCGGCATGTCGACCACCGGCGCCTGGAATGACCACGCGTCGCGGTACGGCGCCCGGGGCTCGACCCGCTCGAGGGCCGGCACCGCGTCGACCCACCAGGGATCCGGGGTCGGGTCGTGCAGCAGCTCGGTGCCGTGTCGCATCGTGACACCGTCGGCCCCGAGCCCGGCCAGCCGCGCGAACTCGTCGTACGCCCTCTTGCCCCAGGCGGTGACCTTGTCCTGCGGGAACGCCAGGTACGGATACCAGATCGCGGCCGCGACGCTGGACGTGGTCTCCAGGGGGAGGTCGCGGGCGAGCACGTCGACGCGATGCCCGGCCTCGAGCAGCCGCAGCGCGCAGCTCAGCCCGATGACCCCGGCTCCCACCACGACGACGCGATCCGCCATGCGGACGAGTGTGCCGCACCGGTAGATTCCTCGCCCGTGAGGTTGGTCGTCGCGCGCTGTCAGGTCGACTACGCCGGGCGGCTGACCGCTCACCTGCCGATGGCCACCCGCGTGCTGATGATCAAGGCCGACGGGTCGGTCCTTGTTCACTCTGACGGCGGCTCGTACAAGCCGCTGAACTGGATGTCGCCTCCCTGCACTCTGCGCGAGGGCACCAGCGACGACGGGACCGCTCTGTGGACGGTCACGAGCAAGAGCGACGACACCCTCCAGATCCTGATCGCCGAGGTCATCAGCGACACCTCCCACGACCTCGGCGTCGACCCAGGGCTCCAGAAGGACGGTGTCGAGAAACACCTACAGGAGCTGCTGGCCGATCACCCGTCCCACCTCGGCGACGGCCTGACGCTGGTCCGCCGCGAGTACCCGACCGCGATCGGTCCGGTCGACCTGCTGTGCCGCGATGCCGGCGGCGCGTCGGTCGCCGTCGAGATCAAGCGTCGGGGCGAGATCGACGGCGTCCTCCAGCTGGAGCGATACCTCGAGCTGCTGAACCGTGACCCGCTCCTGACGGTCAAGGGACCGGTGCGCGGGATCTTCGCCGCCCAGGAGATCAAGCCGCAGGCGAGGGTGCTGGCCGAAGACCGCGGGATGAGCTGCGCCCTCGTCGACTACGACGCGTTGCGCGGTCTGGACGACCCGACGCAACGACTGTTCTGAGTTCTCCACAGCCCCTGGACGGCGCCTGGCGGCTCGTGGCCCGCCGGTCTACCGTTCTCGGCATGGCCGCCGACACACAGCTCCGACGCCGGGTGACCCGTCTGGAGAACGAGACCGAGTCGATCTACGAGCTCATCACCGAGATCAAGTCCACGCTGGACGACCACACCCAGCGCCTCGACGGCGTGGACCAGCGCTTCGACGGCGTCGACCAGCGCTTCGACGGCGTCGACCAGCGCTTCGACGGCGTGGACGAGAGTCTCCGGGAGACGCACAGACAGCTCCAGGTGATCGAGACCACCCTGACCGAGGTCGTACGCCGGCTGCCCGAGCCCTCCTGACCGGACACGTCCCGTCGATGCAAGGGGTCACGCCGCGACCGGCTCCGGGTCGGCTTCGACAGGTGTGACGTGGGGGGCGAGCCGGCCCGGGAGCAGGAACGCTGCCGCGACGGCGCCGGCCAGGCAGAGCAGGCCGACCACGACGCACGCGGTGGAGAGCCCGGCCAGGAAGGAGTCCTGGAACGCCGCGACCAGCCTCGGGTCGCGGCCCGCCACCACCTGGGCGACGCCGACGGAGTCCTGGGCCCGGGTGACGACGGTCCCCGGCAGCGAGGAGAACGCACCCGACCCGAGACGTGCGCCGAAGACCGACGAGAAGACCGACCCGACCACGGCGACGCCGAGAGTGCCGCCGAGCTCACGGGTCGCGTCGTTGACCGCGGAGCCGACCCCGGCCCGGGCCGGCGGCAGCACGAGCAGGATCGACTCGGTGGCCGGCGTCGAGATGAGGCCCATGCCCAGTCCCATCATCACCATCTCCGGCACGATCACGGCGGGGTACGACGTGTGGACCCCGGAGGTGGAGATCCACAAGAAGGCCGCCCCGAACAGCACCAGCCCCGTCGTCACGACCACCTTGGTCCCGATCCGAGGTGCCAGCGCAGCCCCCACGACAGAGGCGACCGCGATCGAGAGGGCCACCGGCAGGATCCGCGCCCCGGTCGAGAGCGCGCCGTACCCGCGGACGAACTGGAAGTACTGCGTCACCAGGAAGATGAAGCCGAAAAGCGCGAAGAACGTGACCGTCACGGCGCCGCTGGCCGCGCTGAACCGCCGGTCGCGGAACAAGGTGACGTCGAGCATCGGGTACGGCGTACGGCGCTCGCGCAGCACGAAGACGACCAGCAGGAGAGCCGCGAGCACGAACCCGCCGACGGTCTCGCCGGAGTCCCAGCCGCGCGCCGGCGCCTCGATGACTGTGTAGGTCAACGCCGCCAGCATCGCCACCGAGAGCGCGAGACCCGGGAGGTCGAGCGGCGGCACGGCGGGGTCTCGGGACTCCGGCACAAGGGCGTACGCCGCCACGGCGGTCACCAGGGCGAGTGGGACCAGCGCCCAGAAGACGCTCCCCCAGTAGAAGTGCTCGAGCAGGAGCCCGCCGGTGATCGGTCCGGCGGCGACGCCCAGCCCGACCACGGCGCCCCAGATGCCCAGCGCCGCGGCGCGCTCGCGGCGCTCGCGGAACGTGTTGCTGATGATCGACAAGGTGGTCGGAAAGATCAGCGCGGCGAAGGTGCCCATCACGAAGCGGGTCACGACCAGCGCTCCGGCCGAGGTCACCAGGGCGCCGGCGGCACTGGCGACAGCGAACCCGACGAGGCCGGTGATCAGTGCCGGGCGCCGCCCGAACCGGTCCGACAGGCTTCCTGCGGCCAGCACCAGACCGGCGAAGGCGAGGTTGTAGCCGTCGACCACCCACTGGAGCTGGCGGGTGCCGGCAGAGAGCTCCCGGGAGATGGAGGGCAGTGCCACGTTGACGATCGTCGTGTCGAGGTTGATGGCGAGGACGGCCGCGCACACGGTGGCCAGCACCAGGCCCTTGCGGAGCGGCTGTGCCTGCTCCTGCCGCTGCGAGTGCGACATCTGGTTCTCCTCCGTCAGAGAGCATCCGATGTGGACGCCGACAACATCACGGTAGAACGCAATGTGCCCACTGTCAACATGGCCTAGGGTTCGACCTGTGAGCAACCGGCCCCAGCCCTATCACCACGGCAACCTGCGGCCCGTGCTGGTCGACACCGCGGTCGAGCTGGCCCGCAGCACCGGTCCGGACGGCGTCGTCCTCCGCGAGGTCGCCCGCCGGGCGGGCGTGTCGCACAACGCGGCGTACCGCCACTTCGACGACCGCGCCGCGCTCCTGGCAGAGGTGTCCGACCGCGCATACGACGAGCTCGAGCGGGTGATGCGCGAGCGGATCGCGACCGTCGACGAGGCCGACCCGGTCGAGCGCGCCCTGGCCCGCCTGCGCGAGACCGGTCGCGCCTACGTCGAGTTCGCACTCAGCGAGCCGGGACTGTTCGCCACGGCCTTCACCTCCTCCGCCGGCGCCGACGCCCACACTGGCGTCGAGGAGCTCACCGGCCCCTACCTGGTGCTGAACACCGTCCTGGACGAGCTGGTCGCCTGCGGCGCCCTGTCACCGGAGCGCCGTCAGGGCGCCGACGTCGGCTGCTGGGCCATGGTGCACGGCTTCTCCGAGCTCGTCGGCACGGGTCCCTTGCGCGACGTCCCCCCGGAGGCTCGGGAGCTGCTGCTGGAGGCGGTGCTCGACCTGGTGCACCGCGGGCTGGTGGGCTAGGGCTCCCTAGAGGGGACTCACGGCCCGCCAGCCGTCGGCGTCGTTCTCGAAGAGGTACGCCGCACCGTTGAGCACGTCGTCGTTGCGAGGCGCCGCCGGCGAGCCGGGCGCGATCGCTCCCCACAGCGCGAGGATCACGCCACCGTGGCTGACCACCAGCACCGTCTCGCCGCGGAACTGGTCGGCGATGTCCTCGAGCACGCCGAGCACGCGGTCGGCCGTCTGTCGTCCGGTCTCACCTCCCGGCACCCCCGCCGACAGATCTCCGGCGAGCCAGGACCGGACCATCACGTCGAAGAAGTCGTGCTCGTAGGGATGGCCCAGGTAGTCCCCCGCGGGGTACTCATGGAGCCGCTCGCGCACCCGCACCGGGAGCCCCAGCACGCTCGCGGCGATCTCGGCGGTCTGGACGGCGCGCGACAGCTCGCTGCACACCACGGCGGCGACCTTCTCCGGGCGCAGCCGCTCGCCCAGGCCGCGAGCCTGCTCGCGGCCCAGCGTGGTCAGGCTGCCACCCGAGGCGTTCATCTCGGGCGTCTCGTACTCCGCCTCACCGTGCCGCGCGACGATGATCCGGGCCGGGCAGTGCACGTCACTCACCCGCCCAGCCAACCACGCCCCCTCCCCAACGGGTGCGAGTAAGGGCAGGATGCGCGGATGCGGATCTTCCACATCGCCACGCTCGCCGACTGGCGGCAGGCCGAGGCGAGCGGCAGCTACACGACCTCCACGCTCGGCCGGACCCTGGCCGACGAGGGCTTCATCCACGCGGCGCGGCACGACCAGGTGCCACTGGTCCGCGACCGCTACTACGCCGACGTGACCGATCCCCTGGTCGTCCTGGAGATCGAGACCGACCGGCTCGACGCCGACGTGCGCGACGAGCAGGTCGGCGCCGAGATCTACCCGCACATCTACGGGCCTGTGCCGACCACGGCCGTCGTCGCGTGGCGTCCCGCACGTCTTCCCCCGATCGAGCTCGGGACCCGAGCCCCTTCCGCTCCGCTCCCCTCGCTGACCGTGGCGTTCCGGGGTGTCGCGCTCGTCCTGGCAACCGCCGCCCTGGCCGCGTTCGGGTGCGCGGTGACCGCCCAGTCCGTCACCGACGACGGCCGACTGCCGGTCGGCGTGTCCTTCGTCCTCTGGTCGCTGATGACGGCGCTGGCCGTCCCGGCCCTGGCGGCGTACGCCTACGCCGAGTGGACGCGCCGACAGGCGAGCCGGACGTGAGACCGGCTCAGGCGCTCTGACCGACCGGGTCCCAGCCCAGCTCGGCGAGCCGGTCACGGCCGCGGTCGTTCGGGCGGAGCCCACGATGGTCGTCCGAACGACGTACGAACCAGGGTTCCGGGCCGTCGATCAGGGCCTGGGCGAGTGCCGCGGCCAGTGCGCCGGCGAGGTGCTCGCGACGCTCGGTCCAGTCCAGGCACGCGCGGGCGAAGGGACGGCGTGCTGCACGCGCCGACGTCACGTCCACGCCCCAGCCGAGCAGGGCTTCCACTCCCGGCTCCGACAGGCCGTAGCCACCCGGCTCCGGCAGCAGCCAGGCGCGCGCGACGAGTCCGTCGTACAGGGCCACACCGCTGCGCCCCGCGATGTGGTCGTAGCAGGTGCGGGCCTGCGCAAGTGACCGCGCTCGGCTCGACTGGCGCAGGGTGCGCACCGGCTTCCGGGGCGCGATGTGGGACAAGGACTCGAGAGCGGCGCCGACGTCGGGCGAGGCGAGGCGGTGGTACCTGTGCCGACCCTGCGCGACCACCTCGACCAGACCCCCGTCGCGCAGCTTGGCGAGGTGCTCGCTGGCCGTGGCCGGGCTGACCTCCGCGACCCGCGCCAGCTCGCCCGCGGTCAGGGCGCGGCCGGCCATCAGGGCGTCCAGCATGGCAGCCCGGCTCGGGTTCCCGAGCAGGGCACCCACAGCGGCGAGGTCGACGTCGTACATGCCACTGAGCCTAGGGCGGGCACACTTCGGACCCCACCGAAACGTCGTCGTCCTAGCGTCGCCCCATGACCGACATCCCCGCCGAGCCGATCAACCCGGGCCTGGCCGTCGAGGACGCGGTACGCCGCAGCCTCGCCCTCATCGACACCTGGATCCACTGGGACGGCCGTCCGCGTGTCAGCGAGGACGGCGACCGCGTCTACACCCCCGCCAAGGCCGTCCGCCGGATCGCCGACCACCTGGTCGACCACCTCGCCGAGGTGGAGGCGGTGCTGGCCGGCGTGGACACCCAACCGGACGCCTGGCACGGAAGCCTGGTCACGCTCGAGTCAGACTGGGCTCGGTTCACCGAGCTCGACCGCGACGAGGCACACCAACGGCTCCCTCGTCTCGCCCGCACCTTCGCGCTGCGGCTGCGCGCGGCCGGCCCAGACGAGTGGGACCGGTCACGAGGCGACGGCTGGAGCCTGCGCGAGATAGCCGAGCACCTGACCGGCATCCTCTGGTACGCCGAGCAGGTGGGCGACCTCGCCTGACCGCCGAGTCGGCACCTGACGACTCGGCGTGTTTCGGCTGCTGTTTGCGGTGGGGCGGTCAGCCGCCGGCGGCGCGGGGCGCGGACGGGTCTTCGCTCTCGTCGCCCGCCTCACGGGCGACGTACTCCTCGATGTTCTCCACGACCGTCGCGTTGCGGCGTACGACGGCCAGCAGGTCGCTCATCGAGGAGACCTCCTCGACCTGCTCCTTGATGAACCACTGGAGGAACTGCTCGGAGGCGAAGTCGGACTCCTCGCGGGCGATCACGAGCAGCTCGTTGATCTGGGACGACACCCGCTTCTCCTGCTCGAGGGCGAGCTCGACGGGGGCGACCACGTCGGCGAAGGTCGAGACCGGCGCCTCGATGGCCGGCAGGGCGACCTCGGCGTCGGTGTCGAGGAGGTACTGCACCATCATCAGCGCGTGGCTGCGCTCCTCGAGCGCCTGCTGGAAGAAATGGCCCGCCATCTGCGGCAGTGTCAGCGCGTCGTAGTGGATCGCGCAGGCGAGGTACTGGTTGTGGGCGGCCAGCTCGTGGCCGACCTGCTCGTTGAGACGCTCGACGAAACGTGTGGTGGGCACGGGAACTCCTCGGGACTCAGGCAGCCTTGACCAGCTTGCGCTTCTTGACCGTATAGCCCTGCGGCAGGGTGCCTTCCTTCAGCATGCGGATCGGACAGCGCTTGCAGCGACTGTCGCTCACGCAGCACTTCGTCTTCGGCTTCCTCGCCTTGGACTTCTTGGACACGGGGAGAGCATAGGCGAATCAGGTGAGGCTTACCTAACCCAGGTCGTTGGCCTCGCGGATGGCCTCGACGATCCCCCGCATGATCTCGGTCAGCCCGAAGTCCTTGGGCGTGTAGACGGCGGCCACACCGGCGTCGATGAGCCGGCGCGCGTCGAGGTCTGGGATGATCCCGCCGACCACCACCGGGACGTCGCCGATGCCGGCCTCCTCCATGCCGACCAGCACCGCCGGGACCAGCTCCATGTGTGAGCCGCTGAGGATCGACAGCCCCACGCAGTGGACGTCCTCGGCGACCGCCGCGGAGACGATCTGCTCAGGGGTGAGCCGGATGCCCTGGTAGACGACCTCGAAGCCGGCATCTCTGGCGCGTACGGCGACCTGCTCGGCGCCGTTGGAGTGACCATCGAGTCCGGGCTTGCCGACGAGCAGCCGCAGTCGCGAACCCCGGCCGCCGCCGAGCTCCTCGCCGGTCTCGCGCACCAGCCGGCGTACCTCGGCCAGCTCCTCGCCGGCCTCGGCCGCGCCCACCGCGCCGCCGACCCCGGTCGGTGCCCGGAACTCGCCGAAAACCTCTCGCAGCGTCTGGGCCCACTCCCCCGTCGTCGCTCCGGCCCGCGCGGCCTGCAGGGTCGCGGCCATCAGGTTGGCGTCGGTCCTGGCGTCGGCGGCCAACCGGGCGAGCGCCTCGGTCACCGCGGCGTCGTCACGCTGCTCCTTCCACGCGCGCACGCTCTCGAGCGCCGCCCGCTCCGCCTCCGGGTCGGCAGCCTGGACGGCGGACCCGAGGTCGGCGGTCAGCGGCGACGGCTCGGTCGTCACGTAGCGGTTGACGCCGACCACGACCTCCTCGCCCGACTCGATCCGACCGCGGCGGGCGGCGTGGGACGAGACCAGCTCCTGCTTCATGTAGCCGCTCTCGACCGCCGCGATGGCTCCGCCCAGCGCCTGCACCCGGTCCATCTCGGCGGTGGCGCTCTCGACGAGCTCGGCGACCTTCGCCTCGACCACGTGCGACCCGGCGAAGAGGTCGTCGTACTCGAGGAGGTCGGACTCGAAGGCGAGCACCTGCTGGAGCCGCAGCGACCACTGCTGGTCCCACGGACGCGGGAGTCCGAGCGCCTCGTTCCACGCGGGCAGCTGGACGGCTCGGGCGCGGGCGTCCTTCGAGAGGGTCACGCCCAGCATCTCGAGCACGATCCGGGGCACGTTGTTCTCGGGCTGGGCCTCGGTGAGGCCGAGACTGTTGACCTGCACGCCGTACCGGAAGCGGCGCATCTTCGGGTCGACCACGTCGTACCGGGTGGCGGTGAGCTCGTCCCACATCCGGGCGAACGCGCGCATCTTGCACATCTCCTCCACGAACCGGACTCCGGCGTTGACGAAGAACGACATGCGCCCGACGACCTTGCCGAAGTCCGCCTCGCAGACCTGCCCGGACGCCTTGACCGCGTCGAGGACGGCGATCGCGGTGCACAGGGAGTAGGCGAGCTCCTGGGTCGGCGTGGCGCCGGCCTCCTGAAGGTGATAGCTGCAGATGTTGATGGGGTTCCAGCTCGGGACCTCGTGCACCGTGTAGGCGATCACGTCGGTGATCAGGCGCAGCGAGTGCTCCGGCGGGAACACGTAGGTGCCCCGGGAGAGGTACTCCTTGATGATGTCGTTCTGGGTGGTGCCGGCGAGTCGGTGCGCGACCTCCTGGGCGTCGACGCCAGGGTCCTGCTCCTCCGCCACGACCTGGTAGAGGGCCAGCAGCCACATCGCCGTGGCGTTGATGGTCATCGAGGTGTTCATCTCCGAGAGCGGGATCCCCTCGAAGAGGCGTCGCATCTCGCCCAGGTGCGGGATCGGCACGCCGACCTTGCCGACCTCACCCCTGCTCAAGGGGTGGTCGGGGTCGTAGCCGGTCTGCGTCGGCAGGTCGAAGGCCACCGCGAGCCCGGTCTGGCCCTTGGCCAGGTTGGTCCGGTAGAGCGCGTTGGAAGCCGCGGCGGTCGAGTGGCCGGCGTAGGTGCGCATGACCCAGGGGCTGTCCTTGGCGGGCATGACTGGAGAGTAGGACCGGCGGGTAACCCACGGCGTGCTCGTGTGGTCTATCCCTCACGTGGGCTACTGCACACGCCCTGGGGTCGGTCTGGCCGGCGATCCCGCGTCAGGCGCTGGCTGCGGCTCGCTCCACCTCGACGACGCGGCGCAGACGTGAGATCTGCAGGAGGCGGCGCACGGCCGGTCCGCAGCCACGGAGCCGGACATGGTGCCCGCCGCGGCTCGCCTCGAGGCTCGCGTAGGCGAGGACGCGCGCGGCCGTCAGGTCGATGGTGTGGACGTCGGTCAGATCGATGGTGAGGTCGTGGTCGTAGCCGTCGAGGTGCTCGTGGATGGCGTTGCGCACCTCCATCGTGCTGCGCACGTCGAAGTCGCCGCTCAGCCACAGCGTGTGCCCGTCGTGGACGATGTCCATCGCCGTCCTGCTCCCCGTTCCCCGTCGTACGGCGCCCCGTCGCACCGCGTTCGCACGCGCCTCCGCAACCGAGTTCGTCACGTCTCTCATCGTCGGCCTCCGTCCCTCCGGGGCCCCGAGCCTCCGGTGTTGGTCAGTCGTGAGCAGCGTCGTGCTACCTGTATGACGCGCGAGCATCCCCCTTCGGTTGCGTCGGGGCCACCGATTTCTTCGATCACCGCGCACTAACCTCATGCTCATGGTCAACCTGACTCGGATCTACACCCGCACCGGCGACGCTGGGACGACCCGCCTGGGCGACATGAGCGAGACGTCGAAGAACGACCTCAGACTCCACGCCTATGCAGACGTCGACGAGGCGAACGCGCAGCTGGGGGTGGCCCTGGCCGTAGCCGCTCAGTCTCACGACATGGAGGAGGGCGTCCGTGCGGTGCTGATACACGTCCAGAACGACCTCTTCGACGTCGGCGCGGACTTCTGCACCCCGGTCGTCGAGGAGCCCGAGCACCCACCGCTGCGGATCACGCAGGAGTACGTCGACCGCCTCGAGGGCTGGTGCGACGAGTACAACGAGGACCTGCCGAAGCTGCGCTCCTTCATCCTCTCCGGGGGCACCCCCCTCGCCGCCGCGCTTCACGTGGCGCGCACGGTCGTCCGGCGCGCCGAGCGCTCGGCCTGGGCGGCCTTCGAGGTGCACGGCGACGCCATGAACCCCCTGGCCATCCGCTATCTCAACCGGCTCTCCGACCTGGTCTTCATCCTGGCGAGGTACGCCAACCGCGAGAACGGCGACGTCCTCTGGGTCCCGGGGGGCGAGCGATGAGCGACGCGCTGGTCGGGGCAGGGTCGACCGGAGCCGTGGCCGGCTCGCCTGACCGACGGCCCGAGCCCGCGGACGACCTGGTGCTGACCGAGCACGTCCTGCCGCTGCGCCGTGGCGAGCTGCGGTACACCGCACGCAGCGGCCGGGTCGTGCTGCGCGAGGAGGAGGTCAAGAAGGGCGTGTCCCAGGGCTGGAAGGCCCGCGCCGAGATGTCGGTGACGGCGTACACGCTCGATCTGCCCGAGGGCGACGTGACGAAGCGGCCCCTCACCTTCGTCTTCAACGGCGGCCCGGGCTCCTCCTCGATCTGGTTGCACATGGGGCTGCTCGGTCCGCGCCGGGTCGACGTGGGAGACGTCACGGCGCCGCACCCGCCGCCCTACCGCCTCGTCGACAACGCCGAGACCCTGCTGGCGGTCTCCGACCTGGTCTTCATCGACCCGATGTCGACCGGTCACTCGCGTGCCGTCGAAGGCGGGAAGGCGAAGGCCTACCACGGCTTCGCCAAGGACGTCGAGCAGGTCACCGAGCTGATCCGCCTGTGGTGCACGCGCGAGGACCGCTGGATGTCGCCGAAGTACCTCCTGGGCGAGTCCTACGGCACGGTGCGCGCAGTGGCGGTCGCCGAGCGGCTGCAGGAGAAGCACGCGCTGAGCCTCAACGGCATCGTGCTGGTCTCCAGCGTCCTCGACTTCGGCACCCAGGACTTCGGCCAGCACCGGTGGGACGAGTCCTGCCTGAACTTCCTGCCGACGTACTCCGCGATCGCGCATTACCACGGCAAGGTCAAGGGCCGACTCGCCAAGGTGCGACAGGAGGCGGAGGCGTTCGCGGCCGGCCCCTACCGCACCGCGCTCGCAGCGGGACGCCGCCTGCCGGCCAAGGAGCGGGCGAGCGTCGTGCGGACGCTGTCGCGGCTGACGGGCCTGTCGGAGGAGTACGTCGAGCGCACCGACCTGCGCATCGAGCACTGGCGGTTCTGCACCGAGCTGCTCCGCGACCGCGGGCTCACGGTCGGCCGCATCGACGGGCGCTTCACCGGTCCCGCCAGGTCGCTGATCGCCGAGAACATGGACGCCGACCCCTCGATGGACGCGATGAACGGCCCGTTCGCGGCCGCCCTGCACCACTACCTGCGCAACGAGCTCGGCAACCGCCAGGACCTGCCCTACGAGATCTATGCCACCGCGATCAAGAAGTGGTCGTTCGAGGAGTTCGAGGGCAAGCCGATCTTCGTGGCCGACAAGCTGGAGCGGGTCATGCGGGCCAACCCTGACCTGCGGGTGCGGATCGAGTACGGCTACTACGACCTCGCCACGCCGTACCACGCGGCCGAGGACATGGTGGCTCACCTGCATCTCCCCGAGGAGGCGTTCGGTCGGATCGAGCACGAGTACTTCGAGACCGGTCACATGCCCTACCTGCACGAGCCGTCCCGCAAGCGCGAGGCAGCCTCAATCGCCGCGTTCGTCGGACGGGGCTGAGCGCCGCGTGGCTCGCCGTCCCCCACGCGACCAGATGGTCGCGCCGTCCGGCGCCGTGTCGGTCTTCACCGACGGTGCGTGCTCCGGCAACCCGGGCCCCGGCGGCTGGGCGTGGGCGGTCGACCGCTCGACCTACGCCTCCGGCGGGGAGGCGCTCAGCACCAACCAGCGGATGGAGGTCCAGGCCGCTCTCGAGGCGGTGACCACGCTGTCCGGACCGCTGCTCGTGGTGAGCGACTCGACGTACGTCGTGAACTGCTTCCGCGACGGCTGGTGGGAGGGGTGGCTCTCGCGCGGCTGGCTGACGTCGGCGAAGAAGCCCGTCGCCAACCGCGACCTCTGGGAGCCACTGGTCACGGCCGTCGCCGAGCGTGGTGACGTCGCGTTCAACTGGGTGAAGGGACACTCGGGTCACGAGATGAACGACTTCGTGGACAGCCTGGCCGTGCAGGCCGCCGCCGCGGCTCGCGAGTGAGGCCTAGCCGTCGCTGAAGGAGCCCATGATCTGCGAGACCGTCGTCGAGTCCGGCGCCACCACCACGAAGGTCCAGTCCTTGTCGATCCTCCGGGTTGCCGTCCATGCCCCGCTGGGATAGCTCGAGGCGTCTCCGAGCGAGCCGATGGGAGCCGGATCGGACTGGTCGGACGGGGAGACCGACGAGGTCGGCTGGAGCGTGGCCCCGTAGGAGCTCGTGGGGTTGAGGCAGCCCGCACTGGTGGAGCCTCCGCTTCCGGGTGTCGAGAACCTGCCGACGGTCGGTCCGGGCCCCGAGACGCACCACTGCGACGGGTCGCCCGGCACCCACGTCGGAGGCACGGCGAACGAGACGTCGGTCCAGCTCACCTGTCGCCAACCCGCCGGCGTCACCGCCGCGGCCGCCCCGGGGTCTGCTGCCGGACCCTGCGCGTGGCCCACGACGAGCCAGGAGAACCCGCCGAGCACGACGGCCGTGCAGAGCACACCGGCACCGAGACGTCGCCGACGGCGACCGAGGTTCCGCTCGGCGGCGGCGACGACAGCCACCGGCGTAGGGCTGGGCGGGTGCTCCAGGAGCGCGGCGTCGAGCTGCGCCCTGAAGAACGACGGTGACATCTCGTTGTGGTCACTGTCCATGAGCTTCCTCCTGTGCGTTGGTCTCACCGAGCAGCTCTGCCAGTCGGCGCAGGGCCCGCGAGGTGTGGCTCTTCACGGTGCCCTCACTGATGCCGAGCTCGCGTGCCACCTCGGCGACGGAGAGGTCCACGAGGTGTCTGAGCACGACGACTCGGCGTTGCATCTCCGGGAGGCTGGCGAGCGCCGCGATGACCTCTGGCTGCTCGACGTGCTCCGTGATCGGTACGTCGAGCTCGACCGGTTGTGGGCTCACGCGCTCGCGACGCCATGGCTTCCGCGAGGTGTCGACGACGACATGGACGAGGATGCGTCGCGCATAGGCGTCCTCGCCACCGTCGCGGCGTACCCTCGGCCAGGCGACGTACAGCTTCTCGAACGCCGTCTGAACCGCGTCCTCAGCCAGCTGCCAGTCGCCGCATAGGGCGTAGGCCAGGCCCCGCAGGGAGCCCTGACGAGCGGCCACGTAGGCAGGGAAGTCGGAGCGGTCCCTCATCGCACGCGGTATCCCATGCCTCTTATACGGAGAACGTCGTCTCGGAGGTTGTCATCACCCGGCAGTCGTCTCGCCATGACCCGCCTCGTGCTGTGTGAGCGGCCGCGGAACTCGTACGCGCGTCACCGAACTTTACCAGTGCGGTCGTTGACGGCGCGGCTGTCGGTACGGCTGAATCGGTCACGACCCACCGTTGCATCGGGTCGTCGGACACGTTCTTCCCAGCCCCCGGACGGAACTCACATGCCCCACCTCCCTCGTGCCTGCCTCGGTCTTCTTGCGGCTATGTCCCTGCTCGGTAGTGGGATTGCCGCGGCCTCCGCCCACGCGTCGGATGCCGCGCCGGCAGCTGCTCCGCCCGGTGTCCAGGTGGTGGCGTTCACTCCGCCGGACCCGGTCCCCCCGGAGCTGATCTCCGCGGCCTCGCAGGCGGCGGGACTGGTGGAAGACAACCCAGCGGCCTACGCGGGCTCCTACTACGACTCCGCCAGCGGCAAGGTGATCTTGGAGGCGACGGGCGCCGCGAGCCAGGTCAAGTCGCAGCCGGCGGTCCTGACCGCGAACCCGAGCATCGTCGTCAGGACGGCGCCGTGGAGCAGAGCCGACGCAGAGTCAAAGTTCGAGAGCCTCCTGGTGACCGCGAAGCTGACGGATCGAGTCACGTCGTGGTGGGTGGACCCGGCGATCGGCGGTTTCCAGGTGATGTTCATCGGCCAGCCCAGCTCGGCTGACCTGGCCGCCTTCGCCGGAGCACTCGGTCCGGTCACCGTGATCGCCGGCATGACGGACGGTGGAAAGACCACTGACGCTCAGAACGACGGGACCCCCATCGCCGGTGGGAGTCGATACTTCACCGGGTTCTCCGGTCCACCGCCTTTGATCGCCACTCTCCACGAGCGATGCTCGGCAGGCTTCGGATACAAGATCGGCGGCACGGACTACATGCTGACCGCCGGCCACTGCTTCTGGCGTGGCACTCAGTACGACGAGCTCTGGCGGGTCTCCGGGCCCAACAACAACCCCACTCCAGAAGCCGCCATGGGCGACTTCGGTGACAAGAGCACGTGGGGTCACAACACCGGCACGGTCAACACCGGGTCCGACAACGCGGCCCACGGAGATCTCTCCCTGGTCAACCTGAGCGCGGAGAACAAGAGCGCCGGCGACTCGATCTGGGTCTCCGACACCGACAAGCGCAATGTGACGTCACGAGAAGCCCCCGCTGTCGGCGACCCGGTCTGTCGGGCAGGAACCACCGACTTCCAGGTCTGCGGCTTCACCATCAACGCGGTGAACACGATGCACACCTATGCCGACGGGACCACGGTGCGAGCAGGAGACCTGGCCGCGCTGGCGGCACACTCCGCCTGCGCCCAGGCCGGTGACAGCGGGGGTCCTGTCTATCGACGGGTGGGCGACACCGACGCGACCGCGGTAGGGATCATCTCCGGGACGTTCGTCGTGGGTGGCTTCGGATGCGACCTTGTCTTCACCGGTGCGGAGGAGGCGATCCAGGCGTGGGGCGGCGGACTCAACCTTCACTGACCTCGCCTCACCGTCCGCAGCTGACCTCACCTGACCTGTCCTGCGTGCCCTTGCCCACCCATCGGTCGGCTGTCAGGGTGGCAGGCGATGACGGACCTGCTGGGCGCCATGGCCGAGGCACGTCTCGGATGGACGTCCCCCACGATCGCGGCGTGGTACGCCGAGCACGACCTCCTCGAACAGCTGCGCGTCGGCCTGGCGACCGAGGCGGGGCGCGTGGCGGATGCGGACTTCGGCGGCGAGCTCCGCGACATGGTCGGCGCGTTCGAAGGGACTGAAGATCCGCTCGCCTGGGCGAACCGCCGGCTCGACCTGCCCGCGGGCGGCTGGGCCGTGACCGGCATCAGGTTCCGTGGGGGCGACCGCAGCCGCCCGTTCGTCGACGTGATCGCCACCAGCGAGCCCCCGACACCTGACGGCCTGGCCCTCGTCGCCGAGGCCGTGCTGCCGGCGTACGCCGAGTTTGCTCCCCTGTGCCTGCGCGTGGGCGCCCCCGAGGCTCACGCGCTGGTCGTCGAGCTGCACGACGATCCTGCCTTCGAGCCGGGCTGCTGCGCGGTCGACATGCTCGTCGTCGCCGGGCTCGTCGAGGAGCTCCGGGCTCACCCCCGCGCCGCGGCGTACCCGAGCGTGAGCCTGCGATCGGGACGACCGGACGAGCTGGCTCGCCGAGTCTCGGAGATCTACGCCGAGCTGTCCGAGAGCGAGCCGAGCCTGGCTCAGTGGGCCAACCCCGAGGACGAGGAGTCACTCTCCGCGTGCGCCGAGGAGGGTCTGCTGTTCGAGGTGCTCGTCGACGACGTGGGCGCGGGCGTCGTCGCCGCCCTGCGCTACGACGCCCACGCGATGACCGGCTTCTCGGTGCAGGAGCTGTGCCTCGACTCCGCCCACCGTGGCCGCCGCCTGGCGCCCGCCACGGTCCAGCACGTGGTGGACCTGCTCCCCGCGCGAGCCGGCGACGTCCTGTGGGGCACCATCGACCCCGGCAACCAGAGATCCCTGCGCAACGCCCTCTCCCTGGGGCGCGTCGCCGTCGGTGGCTACGTCTGGGTCACCCCGCGCGGGCTTCCGGGAATGTCGTCGACGACCTAGCCCCGACCCGTCCCCTCCAGGTAGTTCGCAGCGCTTCGCACCCTGTCGTCGGCGTGTCGGGGTGCGAGACGCTGCGAACTACCTCGAGCCCAGGATCAGGAGTCGAAGCCCAGACCCAGGCGGTCCAGGGTGCGCAGCCAGACGTTGCGCCGGCCCTGCCGCCGGTCGGCGGCGGCCAGCGACCTTCGGGTCAGCTCGATGCCCGTCCACGCGAAGGGCTCCGGGGGGAAGGGCATGGGTTTGCGCCGGACCATCTCCAAACGGGTGCGCTCGGAGTCGACCCCGTCGAGCAGGTCCAGCATCACGTCGGCACCGAAGCGGGTGGCTCCCACCCCGAGGCCGGTGTACCCGAGGGCGTACGCCGCCCGGCCGGCGTACGCGGTGCCGAAGAAGGCGCAGAACCGCGTGCACGTGTCGATGGCCCCGCCCCAGCGGTGGGAGAAGCGCAGCCCCTCCAGCTGGGGGAACGTGGTGAAGAACTGCCGCGCGAGCAGGTCGAAGGTCTCGGGACGCTGGTCGTAGGAAGGCCGCACGTGCCGGCCGAAGTGGTAGACCGCGTCGTACCCTCCCCACAGGATCCGGTGGTCAGTGGTCATCCGGAAGTAGTGGAACTGGTTGGTCATGTCGTCCAGGCCCTGGCGACCACGCCAGCCGATGGAGTCGAGCTGCTCGGGTGACAGCGGCTCGGTCATCAGGGCGTAGTCGTAGACCGGCACGGTGTGCATCCGCACCCGGCGCACCAGCGAAGGGAACGCGTTGGTGCCCAGCACCACCCGGCCCGCGCGGACGACGTGCCCCGCGTCGGTGCGCACCTCGAGGGCCGCGCCCGACGACGACATCCCGGAGACGTGCGTGCCCTCGTGGATGCGTACGCCGAGCGACTCGGCCGCCGCAGCCAGACCCCAGGCCAGTCGGGCGGGGTCGACCAGGGCGGTGTCGTGCGGCTCCAGGACACCTGCGAGGAACGTCGGCGAGCTCACCTCCGCGCGCATCGCGTCGCGGTCGAGGAAGGTCGCGCCCGGAGACTCGTCAAGCATCTGGCGCAGCCACTCGACCTGGTGCGGCTCGGTGGCGACGGTGATCGCGCCGGGTCGCACGAAGTCGCAGTCGATGTCGTGGCGCCCCACCGTCGCCTCGATCGCGTCGAGGTTGGCCCGGCCGAGCCGCTCGAGGGTGTCGATCTCGTCGGGCCAGCGTTCGCTGCCGTTCGCGTGCCCGTGGGTGACCGATGCCGCGCAGAACCCGCCGTTGCGCCCCGACGCAGCCCAGCCGATCCGGCTGCCCTCGAGCAGGACGACGTCGCGCTGCGGGTCGCGCTCCTTGGCCAGGATCGCCGTCCACAGCCCGGAGTAGCCGCCGCCGACCACGCAGAGGTCGGCCGTCGTCGCGGCGTCGAGCGGCGAGCGCGGCGCCGGACGGTCCGGCTGGTCGAGCCAGTACGGCGTGGTCGCGGCGTCCGTGAGGGAGGGATGAAGGGCCACCGACATGTCCGCATCGTGCCAGAGCCAGGACCGGCCGAGTCGCCGGAGCCCCACCTGCTACGAGGACGGGTCCGCGTCGGCCCGGCGCGCGATTCGCCGACGCGCTGTCTCCGCCTCGACCAGGGCGCGGGCGTCGGCAGGACGCCGCAGCCGGATCACGGGTGGCCCGGAGACCGCGGAAGCCAGCCTCCTGATCTCGGCTCGCTTGCGGCGGAAGGACGTGAAGTGCCACAGCACGATCGAGTCGCGGGCCAACAGCCCGCGCACTCGTTCGTGGTTGCCGTTGCAGACCTCCCGCTGGTCGATGACGCGGGCGGCGGTGCGCCGGAGCAGCCGGCCAAGGCTCACCAGCCGCGCGTAGTCGAGCGCCACGACCAGGTCGGCCCGCTCGAGCACCAGGTCCCGCCACGTCCCGTACGCCGAGTCCAGGAGCCACTCGTCGCCCTGGGTCAGGGCGTCGAAGTAGGCGATCTGCTCGTCGGTGGGCATCGGCACCCAGCCGGGACTCCAGGCGATGTCGTCGACGCTGGTCGCCGGGAGGCCGGTCAGCTCCCCGAGCGTGCAGGCCAGGGTCGACTTTCCAGACCCGGTGACGCCGTACACCAGGATCCGCCGTGCTCGTCCCACCTGATCGGTCTGCGGCACCCCGCGATCGTATGCGGCCCGGCTCAGGTGAGGGCCCGGGGGCGGGGCTTGCGGACCGAGCTGACCAGAACGGCAGCGGGCACCATCGCGATCGCGATCACCAGCAGCGAGCGCAGCGTGCCGACGTGGTCACCGACGAACCCGAGCAGCGGCGGTCCGGCGAGGAAGGCGCCGTATCCGATGGTGGACACGACGCTGACCCGGCGGGCGGCGCGCGCCGGGTCGTCGCCCGCGGCGCTCATCCCCACCGGGAAGCCGAGAGCGGCGCCGAAGCCCCAGAGCACGATGCCGACCACGGCGAGCGCGGCGACGCCGGACCAGACGACGGTCAGCACCCCGACGGTCGCCGCCAGTGCGGAGGCGAGCATGGAGGGTGCGCGGCCGAAACGGTCCAAGACGATCGGGCCGCCCAGCCGGCCGAGGGTCATCGTGGCCACGAAGAGCGCGAAGCCCAGGACCCCGACCCAGTGCCGGGCGTCGTATCCGTCGATCAGACCGAGGGCCAGCCAGTCGTTCGCGGCGCCCTCCGCGAGAGTGAAGGCCAGCACCATCAAGCCGATGGCCAGGGTGCGCGGCTCCAGCCAGGCCGAGCCGCTCGCGGCCGCGGCCTGCTCGGCCCCGGACTCCGAGGCCGGGAGCAGCCGACGGCTCGCCACCAGGGCGACGGCCACCGCGAGCGCTGGGGCGACGGCATAGTGCACCGCCAGCGGTATGCCGAGACCGGCGGCCACGGCTCCGACGCCCGCCCCGGTGAAGGTGCCCAGCGACCACCCCGCGTGGAACCGAGGCATGATGCTGCGCCCCAGCTCTCGCTCCACGGCCGCCCCGTCGACGTTCATCGCGACGTCCCAGACGCCGGTGCCGAAGCCATAGGCGAGCAGACCGACCGCCGCCCCGGGCGCGGATCCCGCCGTGGCGAAGGCACCCGCCACCACCAGACCACCCAGATCGGCCAGGGCGCCGAGCCGCACCACCGCGCCCGCCCCCCAGCGCTCGATCAGGTGACCGCTCACCGGCATACCGGCCATGGAGCCGATCGCCACGGAGAGCAGCAGCGCACCGAGGGCGCCGTTCGACAGGTCGAGGGAGCCGCGCAGGTCGGGGACGCGCGAGGCCAGGGTGGCGAAGCAGAAGCCGTTCAGCCCGAACACGAGCGCCACGGCCCTGCGGGCGCCGGTGGCGGGGGGCGTCGGAGCGGGACTCTCGGTCACAGGTGCTGGACGCCGGGCGGGGCCGCCTCGAGCCAGGACTGGAAGCCCGTCAACGACGACGACCCGAGCGCGAGCTCGACGACGCCGGTCGGGGTGTCACAGCTGATCACGACGTGACCGGGGTAGAGGGACAGCTGCTCCACTCCCTCGGGGTCACGGCGCCCCACGAAGTTCAGCGTCTGTCGCGGCCACACCCGCTTGGGTCGCGGCGAGAGCGAGAAGATCCGGAACCACTCCAGCGAGTCGCCGGCGTAGCGACCCAGGCCGAGCAGCCAGCCGCGCCCGGGCGCAGAGGCCCGGGCGCGGTAGCTCAGCTCGAAGGTGCCGCCGTTGCGCGACAGCCAGCGTCGCCGCACGATCAGCACGACGCCCAGGAGCAGCACGAGCAGGAGCACGACCGCGGCCGACTCCAACAGCCGCTCCCAGATCGGCAACGCTCCCTCTCCTGTCAGCCCCTCCCATCACGGGAGCAGCGATTCAGTCCTGGCCCTCCAGCGCGGACTTGCGCTCCTCGAGGAGGCGCTTGGCCTCGTCGAAGTCGCTCTCGTGGGACAGCTCGGCGTACTCGCAGAGAAGGCGGACGTGGTTGTCCGCCACGGAGATGAACCCGCCGTCGACCGCGGCGACCCAGTGTCCGTCGTCGACAGTGCGTACGTCGACCTGGCCGGCCGCGAGCACCGACATCACCGGGGTGTGGTCGGCCATGATCCCGATCTCACCGGCCAGGGTGCGGCAGTTGACCACGGTGGCCTCGCCGGACCAGACCTCACGGTCGGCCGCGACGAGGGACACCTGCATCGTGTTCGCCATCATTGCTCCATCGTCGGTGAGGTCACAGGCTCTTCTGGATCTCGTCCCACTTGCGCTCGACGTCGTCCAGACCGCCGCACATGAAGAACGCCTGCTCCGCCACGTGGTCGTAGTCGCCGTCGGCGATCTTGTTGAACGCCTCGACCGTCTCCGTGACCGGGACCGTCGAGCCCTCGAGGCCGGTGAACTGCTTGGCGACGTAGGTGTTCTGCGACAGGAAGCGCTGGATCCGGCGCGCCCGGCTGACGATGATCTTGTCCTCCTCGGACAGCTCGTCGACGCCGAGGATCGCGATGATGTCCTGCAGCTCCTTGTTGCGCTGGAGGATCTGCTTGATCCGGATGGCGCAGTCGTAGTGATCCTGTCCGATGTACTGCGCGTCGAGGATCCGCGAGGTCGAGGTCAGCGGGTCCACCGCGGGGTAGATGCCGAGCGAGGCGATCTCACGCGACAGCTCCGTGGTGGCGTCGAGGTGGGCGAAGGTCGTGGCCGGGGCTGGGTCGGTGTAGTCGTCGGCCGGCACGTAGATCGCCTGGAGCGAGGTGATCGAGTGACCGCGTGTCGAGGTGATCCGCTCCTGAAGAGTGCCCATCTCGTCGGCGAGGTTGGGCTGGTATCCCACGGCGGACGGCATCCGGCCGAGCAGGGTCGACACCTCGGACCCGGCCTGGGTGAACCGGAAGATGTTGTCGATGAACAGCAGCACGTCCTGGTTCTGTACGTCCCGGAAGTACTCCGCCATCGTCAGCGCGGACAGCGCGACCCGCAGGCGGGTGCCCGGGGGCTCGTCCATCTGGCCGAACACCAGGGCCGTCTGCCCGATCACGCCGGCCTCGGTCATCTCCTGGATCAGGTCGTTGCCCTCACGGGTGCGCTCGCCCACACCGGCGAACACCGACACACCTCCGTGGTCACGGGCGACGCGTGCGATCATCTCCTGGATCAGCACGGTCTTGCCCACGCCCGCGCCACCGAACAGGCCGATCTTGCCGCCTTGCACGTAGGGGGTGAGCAGGTCGATGACCTTGATGCCGGTCTCGAACATCTGGGTCTTCGACTCCAGCTGGTCGAAGGCCGGGGCCTTGCGGTGGATGCCCCAGCGCTCCTTGACGTCGAGGGTCTCGCCCTCTTCGAGGTTCAGCGGCTCGCCGAGCATGTTGAACACGTGTCCGAGCGTCACATCACCGACCGGCACGCTGATGGGGCCGCCGGTGTCGGTCACCGTCGCCCCGCGCACCAGGCCGTCGGTGGGCTGCAGCGAGATCGCCCGGACCATGCCGTCACCGATGTGCTGGGCGACCTCCAACGACAGCAGGTGCTTGTCGCCGGCGAGCTCGAACTCGCACTCGAGCTTGTTGTACATGTCGGGCATCGAGTCCACGGGGAACTCGATGTCGACGACCGGGCCGATGACGCGGGCGATCCGGCCGCTCGCACCCTCGGTGGCGTCGGACTTGTTCTCTTCAACCGTGGCAGTCATGTCTCTCAACTCACTTAAGTCTCGCGGTTTCGCGGGGTCTGGGCTCCGGCTACTCGCCGGCGGCGTTGGCGTCGGCGAGCGCGTTGACGCCACCGACGATCTCGCTGATCTCCTGGGTGATGCCGGCCTGCCGGGCCTGGTTGGCGATCCGGGTGTACTTCTTGATGAGCTCCTCGGCATTGTCCGTCGCGGACTTCATCGCCTTCTGCCTCGCGGCCAGCTCCGAGGCGGAGGCTTGGAGCAGCGCGAAGAAGATGCGGCTCTGGACGTACTTCGGCAGGAGCTCGTCCAGCACCTCCTCCGCCGACGGCTCGAACTCGTAGAGCGGGAGAACCTCGTCCTTCGGCGGTGCCTCGTCCCCTTCGACGACCTCCAGGGGCAGCATGCGTACGTCGTGCGGCTCCTGCACCAGCATCGACCTGAACTGGGTGTAGACCAGGTGCACCTCGTCGACCTGCTCGTGGTCGGCGCTGGATCCGTCCTCAGGGTCGGCGGTGAACGCGGCGATCAGCGCCTCACCGATCTGCCGTGCGTTCTCGTAGCGCGGCTGGTCGGAGAAGCCGGTCCAGCTCTGGGCGACCTTGCGTCCGCGGAAACGGAAGTAGGCCTCGCCCTTGCGGCCGGTTAAGAAGGTGACGACCTCCTTGCCCTCGCCGCGCAGTCGCTCGGCGAGCCGCTCCCCCTCCTTGAGCACGCTCGAGGAGTAGGCGCCGGCCAGGCCCCGGTCGCTGGTCACGATCAGGATCGCGGCCCGCTTCGGGTTCTCCGGCTCGGTGGTGAGCGGGTGGTCGGTGTTGGAGTAGGTCACCAGCGCCGAGACCGCTCGGGTCAGCTCCCGCGCGTACGGCGCCGCCTGCTGGGCCCGCTGCTGCGCCTTGATGATGCGGGACGCAGCGATGAGCTCCATGGCGCGGGTGATCTTCTTGGTCGACTCGACCGAGCGGATCCGCGCGCGGTACTCACGCAGCGATACAGCCATGTCAGCTCCTCAGTCCCTCGCTCACTCAGCCCCGCTTCTGCTTGACGATCTGCTCCTGCTCGAGCTCCTCGTCGGTCACCGGGTCGGCCTTCGCCTCCGTGCCGGGCTTGATGGACTGCCCCTCGGAGGTCTCGAACTGGTCGAGGAACGCGTCGTAGGCCGCCGTGGCCTTCTCCTCGACGGCGTCGTCGAACTTCTTCGACTCCAGGATGTCGTCGTAGACCTCCTTGTGCTGGCGCCCGATGAAGTCGAGGAACTCCTGCTCGAAGCGCAGCACGTCATCGACCGGCACCCGGTCGAGGCGGCCGGTCGTGCCGATCCACAGCGAGATCGTCATCCGCTCCAACGGGTACGGCGAGTACTGCGGCTGCTTCAGCAGGGCCATCAGGCGCTGTCCGCGGTCGAGCTGCTGCCGCGAGGCCGCGTCGAGGTCCGAGGCGAACATCGCGAAGGCCTCCATCGCGCGGAACTGCGCGAGCTCGACCTTGAGCGATCCGGTGACCGACTTCATCGCCTTCGTCATCGCGTTGCCACCCACCCGGGAGACCGACACGCCGACGTCGATCGCAGGGCGCTGGTTGGCCGCGAACAGGTCGGACTGCAAGAAGATCTGACCGTCGGTGATCGAGATGACGTTGGTCGGGATGTAGGCGGACACGTCGTTCGCCTTGGTCTCGATGATGGGCAGACCGGTCATCGAGCCCGCGCCCAGCTCGTCGGAGAGCTTGGCGCAACGCTCCAGCAGACGGCTGTGCAGGTAGAACACGTCGCCCGGGTAGGCCTCGCGGCCCGGCGGACGGCGCAGCAGCAGCGACACGGCGCGGTAGGCCTCGGCCTGCTTGGTGAGGTCGTCGAACACGATCAGGACGTGCTTGCCGTCGTACATCCAGTGCTGGCCGATGGCCGAGCCGGTGTAGGGGGCGAGGTACTTGAAGCCCGCACTGTCGGAGGCCGGTGACGCCACGATCGTGGTGTACTCCAGGGCGCCGGCCTCCTCCAGGGCGCCGCGGACCGCGGCGATGGTGGAGCCCTTCTGACCGATGGCGACGTAGATGCAGCGCACCTGCTGGTTCGGGTCGCCGGTCGCCCAGTTCTGCTTCTGGTTGATGATCGTGTCGATGGCGATCGTGGTCTTGCCCGTCGAGCGGTCGCCGATGATGAGCTGACGCTGACCGCGGCCGACGGGCGTCAGGGCGTCGATCGCCTTGATGCCCGTGGCGAGCGGCTCCTTGACGGGCTGGCGCAGCATGACGCCCGGTGCCTGGATCTCCAGGGCCCGGCGCTCGTCGGACGCGATGTCGCCGAGGCCGTCGATCGGGGTGCCGAGAGGGTCGATGACCCGGCCCATGAAGCCGTCGCCCACGGGGACCGACAGGATCTCGCCGGTACGCCGGACCGTCTGGCCCTCCTCGATCTTGTCGAAGTCACCGAGGACCACGACGCCGATCTCGCGGGTGTCGAGGTTCAGCGCCAGGCCGAGCGTGCCGTCCTCGAACTCGAGCAGCTCGTTGGCCATCGCCGACGGCAGGCCGGAGACGCGGGCGATGCCGTCCGCGCACTGGGCGACGGCGCCGACCTCCTCCTTGCTGGCCGCCTCGGGCTTGAAGTCCTCGACGTACTTGGTCAGCGCGTCGCGGATCTCCTCCGGACGGATCGTGAGCTCCGTCATCTCTTCCCTACTCTCTTGTCTGTTCTTAGAAGTCGTGGTCGGCCGGTCATCCGACGAGACGCCGGCGGGCGTCGTCGAGGCGACTGGCGATGGTGCCGTCGATGACCTCGTCGCCGATCTCGACGCGGACGCCGCCGAGGACGTCCTGGTCGACGACGACGTTGAGGTGGACGGTGGTGGCGTACTGACGACCGAGCACCTCGGCGAGCCGGGTCTGGTCGGCCGCGCTCATCGGCCGGGCGACCCGCACCGTCGCGACGGCCTCACCCTGAGTCTCGGCGGCGACCTGGCGGTAGGTCGCCAGCGCGCCCGTCATGGTGCCGTAGGTGCCGGCGAGCGACTGTTGGGCGAGGGTGACGGTCGCGGGGAGCGCCTTGCCGTCGAGCAGTGAGTCGAGCAGCGCAACCTTGTCGTCGACCGAGCGGGCCGGGTCCGAGAGCGCCGAGCGAAGTCGGGGGTTGCCGTCGATGATCCCGGACAGCGCGAACAGCTCGTCGGTGACCTGCCCGGCCTTCGCACCGGCCGAGCGCACGACCGCGATCTCGCTGAGCCGCTCGAGCACGTCGGCCAGGTCACGGGCGCGGGTCCAGCGGCGGCTGACCGCCTCGGTCAGCAGGTCGCGGGTCGCGTCGCCGACGCGCCCGCCGAAGACCTGCGCCACCATCCCCTGCTTGGCCTCGACCGGCAGCGAGCCGTCCGTGGCGAACCGGCGCAGTCCGGCCTCGCTTCGGAAGAGCTGGCTCACCGTGAACAGCTCGTCGCCGAGCGCGGCCGCGACCGCGTGGGTCGTGATCGCGCCGTCGAGTTGCTCCACAAGGGCGCCGAGCCCCTCGGCGGAGCCTCCCCGGAGATCCATCAGCCGGCCTCTTCCAGGTCGGCGAGGAAGCGCTCGACCACGCGGCCCTGGCGCTCGTCGTCGTCCATGGACTCGCCCACGATCCGGCCGGCCAGGGTGGTGGCCAGGCTGCCGACGTCGCGACGCAACGAGGTGAACGCCTGCTTGCGGTCGGCCTCGATCTGGGCGTGCGCGTGCTCGATGATGCGGTCGGCCTCGACCTGCGCCTTGTCACGGGCGTCCTGCACGATCGTCGCGCCCTGCTCGCGAGCCTCCTCGCGGATGCGGGCCGCCTCATGCTTGGCGTTGCTGAGCTGCTCCTTGTAGTCCGCCTCGGCCTTGCGGGCGTCCGCCTGGGCGTCCTCGAGGTCGGAGAACTGCTTGCGGATCGCGTCCTGGCGGTCCGACATCGCCTTGTTGATCGGCGGGATGACGAACTTCGCCAGCACCCAGATGATGATGGCGAAGGCGATGACCTCGGCGATGAACGTGGCGTTGGGGACGAGGAAGTTGCTCGCCAGTGGCACCACGGTGGTGCTGGCAAGAGTGTCCATCTGTCAGTCCTGTCTTCCGGCTGGGGTGGTGGCCCCGTCAGTCCTCGGTGGTCGGTTACTTGCCGAGGACGAAGACGAACAGCGCCATGAACGCCAGGTTGATGAAGAACATCGCCTCCACCAGCCCGACGGTGAGGAAGAAGATCGTCTGGAGACGGCCCTGCGCCTCGGGCTGACGTGCGACGCCCTGGATGTACGACGAACCGGCGAGGCCGTCACCGACACCGGCGCCGATCGCGCCACCGGCCAGGGCCAGACCGCCGCCGACGAACGCGCCGGCCGTCTTGATGGCCGCTTCCATGGTGGTTGTTGCCACTGTCTCTCCTTGGTTCCGCGCCTGGGGACGGCGCAACGGGTGTACCTCTGGTGCGGTCGAGCAGTCGCTCAGGCCGCGAGCTCTGGGGTGGGGTGGGACTTGTCGCTGCTGTCGGTGGTGCTGTCGGTGGTCTCGGCGTGGGACTTGTCGTGGTCGTCGTGCCCGCCGCCCCCGGCCATCCCGAAGTAGAGGACTGTCAGCAGGGCGAAGATGAAGGCCTGGAGCCCACCGAGGAACACGGTGTCGAAGAGCTTCCAGACGACGCTCAGGATCACCGCGAAGAGGCCACCGATCGGAATGTGAGCCGGCGCCAGCGAGACCAACGAGCCGATCAGGGCGATCATGATGCCGCCGGCGAAGATGTTGCCGAAGAGTCGCAGTGCCAGCGTGACCGGCTTGAGGAGGTCCTGCAGGAGCTCCAACGGGAGCAGGATCGGGTACGGCTCCAGGTAGTGCTTGAAGTAGGCCTTCGCGCCCTTCTGCCGGATGCCGTAGACCCAGACCGACACCATCGCGATGGCACCCATCGCGTAGGTCAGGTTGGTGTCGGCGGTCGGCGACGGCAGCACGTGGACGTGCTTGTTCAGCTCGGTCGGGATGACCTCGAGCCAGTTCGAGATCAGGATGAAGAAGAACAGCGCGACCGCCAGCGGCACGACGTAGGGGTGGACGCGGCCGAGGTTCTCCTCCACCTGGGTCTGCACCTGGGTCACGATCGTCTCCCACACCAGCTGCAGCTTGGTCGGGACGTAGTCCTGGGTGTTCTTGGTGAGCTGGCTGCGAGCCCAGAACCCGAGCAGGATCACGATCAGCCCGGCCACCACCGTCACCCAGATGGTGTCGAGGTTCCAGGTCATGCCCAGGAAGTGGCCCTCGGGGTGCACGCCGGGGTGGATCTCCACATCGGCAGGCAGGATCGCGGGGAGGGTGCTCACTGCTGCTTCAACTCCTTCAACAGGGGCAGGCCCGTCATCACGAGCGCGATCAGTCGGAACACGGCCAGGCCCAGGAGGAGGCCGATGCCGTCGGGCCAGAACCACACCGCGATCCCGACCGCCACGACGGACACGATCACGAGCCGGACCATGGTCGACATGGCGAGCCGGTTGCGGGTGGGCTGGTCGCCGGAGACGATCAGGCGCAGGAGCCAGTACTCCGTCGCGAGGTGGTTGAGCAGCCCGAGCGCGACACCACCGGCGATGCAGCCGGCCAGCACCCACTCGTCGAGCTGGCCGAGCACCCAGTAGCCGGCGACGGCCAGCACGATCGCGACGGCGATGGTCTTGCGCTGCGCCCGGATCACGCGCCCGAAGGAGGCAGTCGTCTCCGGCAGGGCCCCGGGGGCCTCCTGGTCAGTCACCACGGACACCTCCCTCACACCGCTCGCTCATCGCAGCGCAACCCGGACGCGCACCCAGAACGCCGCGGCACCCGCCGCGATGCCCAGCGCGATGCCGACGAGCGTGAAGACCGGCGACGTCCCCGCCACGTGGTCGAGGAGCAGCCCCAGCACGAGACCGAGGACCACCGCACCGGCGAGCATCCCACCGAGGCCCACGAGATCGCGGCCCCGAAGGGTCGGGTCCGGCTGTCCATCGGGCATCCACTCAGGTCGCTCTCACGGGGGGTCACGTCGGAAAAACCAATGTCGCCGACGCACGCTCCACGGGGCACCGACGACGCTCGGAAACTATCACAGCGCGGCCCCGTCACGAACGGGGCGGGGAGCGTGCTCGCAGCCGCACACAGCAAGGCCCCGGAACGGGTCACGAAGCGGTCGGTCGTCATGGCTGGCGGCCTGATCTGTTCGGCAACGGGGGTGCTTGTGAAAAGTAGCACAAGCGCTCCGCGCACCGCCACCCGGCGGCCGTCAGGCGGCGTCGGGCGGCCGTCAGGACGTCTCGGCGCCGGTGGGTCCCGGTCTTCGCAGCACCGGCAGCAGGAGCGTGAGGGTCACCGTCAGCACCGCCGCCACCGCGATCGCCGTCCACATCAGCGGGCCGGTGTAGAGGCTGATCACGACGGTGCTGCCGGCGACCAGGGCCGCCCACATCCACATGATCAGGACCGCACGCCGCTGGGAGTGGCCGATCTCGAGCAGCCGGTGGTGGAGGTGCTCCTTGTCGGGGTGGTAGAACGCCTGCCCGCGACGGGTGCGGCGTACGACGGCGAGCACGAGGTCGGCGATCGGGACGACGAGCAAGGTGATCGGCAGCGCGAGCGGCAGGAACGTCGGGGCCAGGCTCGCCGGCGAGCCCATCGCACCCTTGCTGAGCTCGGTCCCGGAGTACTGCCCGGTCAGGGTGATCGCGCTGGCAGAGAGCACCAGCCCGATCAGCATCGAGCCGCTGTCGCCCATGAACAGGCGCGCCGGGTTGACGTTGTGGGGCAGGAACCCGAAGCAGGCTCCGGCCAGCATCGCGCTCAGCAGCGCGCCGGTGGAGGCGAGCGGCGCGTTGTTGAGGTTGGTGAGCTGGTAGCAGAAGACGAAGAACGCGACCGCGCCGATGCAGACCACCCCCGTCGCCAGGCCGTCGAGCCCGTCGACCATGTTCACCGCGTTCATCGTGGCGACCACGATGAACGCGGTCAGCAGCGCACCTTGTGCGGACTGCAGGGAGAACTGGCCGCCACCCGGCTTGGGGAAGAGGACGTACTGGATCCCGTTGAGGATCAGGAAGCCGGCCGCGAGCACCTGTCCCCCGAGCTTGGTCAGTGCGTCGAGCTCGAACAGGTCGTCGAGCGTGCCGACTGCGCAGATGAGGGCACCTGCGATCAGGACCGTGCGGGCGTCGTGGAAGACGAACGCCTGGCTGCGCGACAGGAACGGCAGCTGCTGAGCCACGAGGTAGGCAGCCAGCAGGCCCCCGAGCATCGCCAGCCCGCCGAGGTACGGCGTGGGCTCTGCGTGGACGTCGCGGTCGCGGACCCGGGCCACGGCACCGGTGCGCAGCGCGATCTCGCGGGCGATCACCGTCAGCAGGTACGTCGCCGCAGCGGCGACCAGGAAGACCAGGAGGTACTCACGCACGAGGCGGGACCGTTCGGCTCGCGCAGGCGCCTGCGCCGACCCCTGTGCCGACCCCTGTGCTCATTCCTCCGGCTCCTCGCCGTCGTCCTCGATGACGGTGCACCCCAGCGGCTGCAGGACGTCGTTGAGGTCACTCACCGAGAGTGCTCCGAGCCGCAGCAGGCGCGGCTGGGAGAGCCGCACGTCGAGGATGGTCGAGGCCTCGCCCTTGGGCGAGGGACCGTCGTCGAGCACCACCTCGATGCTCTCACCGAGCATGCCGTCCGCGGCGGCCGCCTCGGTCGCGGCCGGGAGACCGCTGAGGTTGGCCGAGCTGACCGCGAGCGGGCCGGTGCGCTCGAGCAGGGCGAGGGCGACCTCGTGGTCGGGCATCCGGACCGCGACGGTGCCTCGGGTCTCGCCAAGATCCCACGTCAGTGACGGCTGCTGGACGCACAGCAAGGTCAGCGGCCCGGGCCAGAAGGCTTCGGTGAGGGCGTCGACGTACGACGGGATGTCGGTCGCGAGTGCCGCCAGCGTCGTCGCGGCGCTGATCAGCACCGGCGGCGGCATCTCCCGGCCACGCCCCTTGGCGTCCAGGAGCGCCTGAACGGCGTCGTGGTCGAAGGCGTCGGCGCCGACGCCGTAGACGGTGTCGGTCGGCAGGATCACGAGTCCCCCGCGCTGCACGGCCTGGGCGGCCGCCTCGATCGCGGACTCGCGCTCGTCGGCTGACCCGGTCGGGTAGGTCGTGCTCATCGGTCCTCGCCCTCTGTGTGCCTCGGCCTCATCGTGCCAGCCGCGCGGTCACGAAGCGCGCTCGCCCGGTCAGGTCGGGATGGTCACGCACCTGATCCCACCGGCCGGTGCCGCTGAACACCGCGGGCGCCGACTCCCCCTGGGCCTCCGCGTGCTCGACCCCGACCCTGCCACCCGGACGCAGGAGCAGGGCGGCACGACGCTCCACGACGCGGATCGTGTCGAGGCCGTCGCCGGTGGCGTAGAGCGCGAGCTCGGGATCGTGGTCACGCACCTCCACCGCCACCGACTCCCACGCCTCGTGGGGGATGTAGGGCGGGTTGCTGACCACCACGTCTGCGGTGCCGACGAGATCGTCGAACGCATCGGCCAGGTCGCCCTGGCGCAGGTCGACACGCGTTCCGGCCAGGTTGCGGGCGGCCCAGGCATGGGCCCGCTCGTCGAGCTCGACCGCATGGACGTCCGCGGTCGGCACCTCGTCCTTGACCGCCTTCGCGATGGCTCCCGAACCGGTCCCGAGGTCGATCACCCGACAGGAGCGGTTCTCGTGCTCGGCGCTCTGCGCTGCCTCGATCGCCCACCCGGCGAGCAGCTCGGTCTCGGGTCGCGGCACGAAGACCCCCGGGCCCACGCTCAGCTCGACGTGGCGGAAGTGGGCCACTCCGGTCAGGTGCTGGAGCGGCTCGCGCGCGGTTCGGCGGGTGACCAGCGCGTCGAGCTCCGCGGCCTGCTCGGGCGTCACGTCGTCGACCAGGGGCAGCTGCGACCGGTCGATGCCCAGCACGTGGGCCAGCAGCGCGCGTGCGTCGTGGTCGGGCGAGTCGACCCCACCGGCCGCGAGCCGGCGTACGGCGTCTGCGACGAGGTCACGCACGTCGCCGGTCGTCACTCAGCCCGCCTCGACCGCGTCGAGCCGCGCTTGGAGGTCTGCGTCGAGGCAGGAGTCGATCACCGGCTGCAGGTCGCCGTCGAGCACCTGGTCGAGGTGGTAGGCCTTGTAGCCGGTGCGGTGGTCGGAGATGCGGTTCTCGGGGTAGTTGTAGGTGCGGATGCGCTCCGAGCGGTCGACCGTGCGCACCTGGCTGCGACGAGCCTCCCCCGCCGCCGCGTCGGCCTCCTCCTGGGCGGCGGCCAGCAGACGCGCACGCAGGATGCGCAACGCCTGCTCCTTGTTCTGCAGCTGGCTCTTCTCGTTCTGGCAGCTGACCACGATGCCGGTCGGCAGGTGAGTGATCCGGACCGCGGAGTCGGTGGTGTTGACGCTCTGGCCGCCCGGACCGCTGCTGCGGAAGACGTCGATGCGCAGGTCGTGCTCGTCGACCTGGACGTCGACGACCTCGGCCTCCGGCAGCACCAGCACTCCCGCCGCACTGGTGTGGACCCGCCCCTGCGACTCGGTGACGGGTACGCGTTGCACGCGGTGGACGCCGCCCTCGAACCTCAGCAGGCCGAACGGCGCCTGTCCGGGCTCGACCGTGCCCCGCGCCTTGACCGCGACCGTGACCGACTTGAAGCCACCCAGGTCGGACTCGGTCGAGTCGAGGACCTCGGTCGACCAGCCGCGCCGCTCGGCGTAGCGCGTGTACATGCGGAGCAGGTCGCCGGCGAAGAGCGCCGACTCCTCACCCCCCTCGCCGGACTTGATCTCGAGGATCGCGTCCTTGTCGTCCGTGGGGTCGCGCGGCACGAGGAGCCTGCGGAGGCGCTCCTCAGTGACCTCGCGCTGGGCGGCGAGGGGCGCGATCTCGTCGGCGAACGTCGGGTCGTCGGCGTCTTCAGCAGCCAGCTCGCGAGCGGCCGCGAGGTCGTCTCCGAGGCGGCGCCACTCACGCCAGGTGGTGATGATCGCGGTCAGCTCGGCGTACCGCTGGTTAAGGGCCTTGGCCATGCGTGCGTCGGCATGGGTTTCGGGCAGGGCGAGCCTGCCCTCGAGCTCGGCGTGCTCACCGAGCAGGCTCTCGACGGCCTCGAACATGGCTTCTCCGCTCCGGTGGGATCCTCCACGACGAATGACAGGCGGCACCCGGCCCGACCGGGCGCCAAATCGGCGACGACGCCGCCCCCATGGAGGAGGGCGGCGCCGTCAGCGGAGCTAGTTGGAAGCGGCCTCCTCGGAGACCTCGGCCTTCGGCTCGGCCTTCTTCTGCGTCTTGGCGTAGCGGGCCTCGAAGCGGGCCACGCGGCCGCCGGTGTCGAGGATCTTCTGCTTGCCCGTGTAGAACGGGTGACAGTTGGAGCACACGTCGGAGTGGATGACGCCGTTCGCGGAGGTGCTGCGCGTGGTGAAGGTGTTCCCGCAGCTGCAGGTCACCTCTGTCACGCGGTAGTCCGGGTGGATGTCCTTCTTCATGATGTCCTTCCAGTCGCCGGGTCCCTGAGCGCGAGGTGCGGCCAGGGTGAACCGGAACCAAGTGGCGATTGTGCCACCGGCTGTAACGCCGGGACCAATCGCGGTGTTCCGCCGGCCACTCGACCCTCACCACGGAAAACGCGGACGAATCCGACCCGTCGCATCGGCGTGTCCCCGGATTCGTCCGCGTTTTCTCCAGGGAGACAGCCCGGGCCTAGTCGCCCGCGATCGCGCCCGGCGTGGTCTTCTGCACCTGCATCAGGAACTCGATGTTGGTCTGGGTCTTCTTGAGACGCTCCAGCAGCAGCTCGAGGGCCTGCTGGCCGTCGAGCCCCGAGAGCACCCGGCGCAGCTTCCAGACGATCTGGAGCTCCTCCTTGCTCATCAGGAGCTCCTCGCGGCGGGTGCCGCTCTGCACCGCGTCGATCGCCGGGAAGAGACGCTTGTCGGCGAAGTCGCGACGGAGTCGGATCTCCATGTTCCCGGTGCCCTTGAACTCCTCGAAGATCACCTCGTCCATCTTCGATCCGCTCTCGATCAGCGCGGTGGCGAGGATGGTCAGCGAGCCGCCGTTCTCGATGTTGCGCGCTGCGCCGAAGAACTTCTTGGGCGGGTACAGCGCGGCCGAGTCCACCCCGCCGGACAGGATCCGGCCGGATGCCGGGGCCGCGAGGTTGTACGCGCGGCCGAGGCGGGTGATGCCGTCGAGCAGGACGACGACGTCGTGGCCCAGCTCCACGAGCCGCTTGGCCCGCTCGATCGCGAGCTCGGCGACCATGGTGTGGTCACTCGCGGGCCGGTCGAACGTCGAGGAGATGACCTCGCCCTTGGTCGAGCGCTCGAAGTCGGTGACCTCCTCGGGCCGCTCGTCGACGAGCACGACCATGAGGTGGCACTCGGGGTTGTTGGTGGTGATCGACGCCGCGATCGACTGCATGATCATGGTCTTGCCCGCCTTGGACGGCGACACGATCAGGCCGCGCTGGCCCTTGCCGATCGGCGAGGCGATGTCGATCACGCGCCCGATCAGGTTGCCGGGCTCGGTCTCCAGCCGGAGTCGCTCACTGGGGTAGAGCGGGGTGAGCTTGGCGAAGTCGACGCGGTTCTTCGCGGCCTCGGGGTCGGCCCCGTTCACCGAGTCGATGCGGACCATCGGGTTGAACTTCTCCTTGCGCTCGCCCTCGCGGGGCTGGCGCACCTGGCCGACGATCGCATCGCCGCGGCGCAGGCCGTACTTGCGCACCATCGACAGCGAGACATAGACATCGTCGGTGCCCGGCAGGTAGCCGCTGGTACGCACGAAGGCGTAGTTGTCGAGGACGTCGAGGATGCCCGCGGCCGGAGTGAGGACGTCGTCGTCGAGGATCGTGGTGTCCGGCTCGTTGCGCTGGCTACTGCCGGTGGTCTGCGGACGGGTGCCACGATCGCGGCCCCGGCGACGCCGGCTGCGGCGGCTGCCGCCCTGCCCGTCGTCGTCGTCCTTGCCTTCTGGCTGGCCCTGCTGGCCCTGCTGGCCCTGCTGGCCCTGCTGGCTCTGCTGGCTCTGCTGGCTGCCGCTCTGCTGACGGTCCTTGGCCTGGGAGCCTCCGCCCTGCTGACGGTCCTGTCGGTCCTGTCGGTCCTGTCGGTTCTGTCGGTCCTGGCGGCCCTTGGCCTGCTGGTCACCGCCCTGCTTGCGGTCCGCACGGTCTGCCCGGTCCTGACGGTCCTGATCCTGACGGTCCTGATCCTGACGGTCGTGATCCTGGTTGTCGCGGTCGGAGCCCTGAGGGCTCTCGACGACCGCCTTCGGCTCCGCCGGCTGCTGCGCCGG
Source organism: Nocardioides sp. (assembly GCA_036271155.1). Classification (GTDB taxonomy): domain Bacteria; phylum Actinomycetota; class Actinomycetes; order Propionibacteriales; family Nocardioidaceae; genus Nocardioides. Next base: position 53,287 of record DATBBE010000136.1, read on the forward strand.
GGCAGACTCTT